>CAMFLL010000152.1 GCA_945957405.1 uncultured Mycolicibacterium sp.
CCCACGACCGCTATCTGCTCGAACGCGTCACCGACCAGCAGTACGCGGTCCTCGACGGCCGGCTGCGCCACCTGCCGGGCGGCGTCGACGAGTATCTGGAACTCGCGGCGGCACGGTCGGCCTCCTTCCCCGCAGCGACGCAGGCGGCGGCGCCCGAACGTCCGAAGCCCGCCGGAGCTCCGTCAGGTGCCGAATTGCGGCGCATCGAGAAGGAAGTCGCCGCGATCGATCGGCAGCTGGCCAAATTCGCGACTCAGATCGAGGCGAAACACGACGCGCTCGCGGCCCACGACCAGTCCGATCACCTCGGCGTGACACGCCTGACCAAGGAATTGCGTGATGTCGAGAACGAGGTCGCCGAGTTGGAGACCCGCTGGCTGGAACTCTCCGAGCAGTTGGAGTAGTCGGCTCCGCGGCATCGCGATCCGTAAGATCGCGCCGTGGTGAACGTTCGCTACCTGCTGCGCCCGCTGGTGATCTTCGTGCAGTACTGGCCCCAACTCGCAGCGTTCTACCTACTGGGTCTTCTTGGTCGCGAGGGTGCCATCGAGCTGGCCGCCTGGGCCGGCTACGACAACAAGTGGTGGGCCTCGGTGATCATGCCGCTGGCCGGTATGGCACGGCTGGGTTCCTACGTCGCGATGTTCATGGTGCTGCGTTCGGCGCTGCCCGTGCTGGCGGAACTGGGCAAGCGCCCGGCGCGCCGCATCGACATCTTCTCGACCGTGGTCGTGCCGTTCTTCGCGATCTATCTGGCGTGGCAGATGTTCCGCGAAGACTGGCTGGCGTTCGAAGCTTCCGCGCTGCAGTACCGTGTCGACGCCGCGGTGTTGTCCCCGGGACCGGATACCGATCTGGATCCCCACGCCATTCCCGTTGGCGTCAGCACGTGGGTGCTGATCGGTGCGGCGCTAATCCTGCGGACGGTGCTCGCGCGCATCGCCGACCGGCTACCCGACTGGACGCTGCCCTTTCGGGTTTACCTCGATGCGCTGTGGGTCTTTCTCGTGCTGAGCTTCTCGGCCAACCAGGGTCTGACGATCCTGCTGAAACCCGGCACCTGGGTGTCGGAGCGACGAATCTTCGTGTGGCTGGAGAACACTCGCGCCGAGCTGTTCTCACACTTCAAACCGCTCGAAGTGGCGTGGGATGCGGTGATGTGGGCGCTGCGCACGGTCTTCGGTGGGGCGGCCGTGCCGCTGCTGTGGCTCGCGGTGGCGGGCATCGTGTACGGCGTCACGCTGACAACCAATTGGCGAGATATCGCACGACGCGTCGCCGGTGACCGAGCGGCGCTCATGTACGACCGTTCGATCCCGGCGCATGACCGCTGGCAGGGGCGGTGGGCCATGGTGCCGGCCACCGTCCGCGACAAGACCCGCGACCATGCCGTGGCCCAGCTGGGGAAGTTCAAGCCCATCGCCGATTCAGCACGGCTCGTGCTGCACGCGGGCGTGCTCGCGTTGGCGTTGTACGTGCTTGCCTATCTGGGATTGGCGTGGCTGGACATGACGGGCAGCTTCTACCGCACCCAACTCGGCGACGGTTACCTGTTCCGCGGTGCGGCGTGGGTGATCGGTCCCCACCCCGACGAGTTCTGGCGGGCGATGACGCCCACGCTCAGCCTGGTCTCGCATCTGATCGTCGAGCCGTTACGAATCTGCTTGATCGCCAGCACATTCGCGTACTGCGTCGAGCACGCTGCCCGGCGGCCGGAACCTGTCGCGCCGCCCGTCACAGCTCCAAGCGGACCATGATGCCGCCGTTGCTGTCGAGGATGTCGAGCGCGGTCGGCACGACATCCCGCGGCAACACGAAGCTGAACAACGTCGATGGCGCCCCCGAGCAGACGGTGGAAACGTCGTCCGGTGTCCTGGGGATCACGCCGCCGACGCCTTCGGCGTCCCAGCGGTCGTGGCCGTCGGTGATGACGCCCTTGCAACCGGTGCTCAACTCAGGCCCGGAATGCTCGACGGTGATGGTCTGGAGCACTGTGCCTTCCGGCAATTTCTGAACGCTTCTGCCGGGCAGCGCGTTGAGGTGTTGAACCGCTTCGATCCGCCAGGTGTGCCCGTCGACGGTGCCGCTGTCGCCGGCGGCGACAACCTGCGCGGGTGTCTCGGAGCTCAGGTACGCCGACCATCGTGAGTAGTCCTGCGTCCAGGCCAGGACGGCGAGCGCGGCGATCACGACGAGACACGCCAACAGATTCCGCTGCCATAGCTTGGCGGGGAACGTCACTTTCACGACGCCTCCCGGACCGCGGCGACCGAGATCGAGACGGACTCGGGGCGCTGCACCCGGTCCGAGGACAAGGGGATGTCGAGGACCAGTCGGGAATCCAGCCGGGCATCCCATGGAAATATCCGGAGCACCACCGAGTCGACCCTGTCCAGAACATCCGTCGCGACGTCGAATACCAACTGCCGATGATCGGTGATCCCGGGCTGGACCTGGTTGGCCGGTGTCAGCACCCGATCGGACGTGAAGTACGAGTTGGGCCCGACCAGCAGGTCGGCGCGATAGATCGCGTTGGTGCTGCCGGCGCTCACCGCGGTGTCCACCACCACCCAGGTGCCCAGCGCCGGAATGGGTTGCCCGAACGACGGAATCAACGTCTTGGTGAGCTGAGCTCCCTCCACTTTCGCGGTGATGCTGCGCCCCTCTGCCGGGGTGCCGATGGGCGCTCGAACATCGAACGGCGCATAGATCTGGGTGTTGAACGGCAGGGCGTGCCAGACCAGCGCCGCGGCGGCGATGACGGCGATGGTGGCCACCACCTTGGCCACCACGGAGCGTGTCACGACTTCTCCTGCAGTGGGATCTCGGCCTGCCCGTAGTCGGTCAGACTGTCCAGCCAGGCTTTCCCGTAGGTGACCAGGAGTTCGTGGTACTGCTTCTGCCAGATCCGCACCGTGACGGTGTCCCCGTCGCGCAGCGCATCGGCGGGCATCTCCCAGATGAAGGCCACCTGCTCGGTGAGGCCGGGCCCGAGGAACCCCACCGGCATGCCGTCCGTCAACCGCATCGCGCCGACCGGTTCGAGGTCGGGCAGGCCGCGGACGTCGAGTTCGTCGGTGAGCGTGCCGGGCACGGTGCTGTCATTGGTGACCCCGGCGACGATGCCGAGGTAGCGCCGCCCCGGCTTTTCCGGTGCGACGGTTCGGGTACCCGCCTTGATCGAGCTGACCAGGACGGCGCGTTCGAGCGTCACGGTGAACTGTCCGTCGCTGAACGCTTCACCAGGCTTGAACGTGGTGGCCGTCTTGGCAACGGTGTCGAGGCCGCCGAACGCGGCGGTTGCCGCCAGGATCGCCACGACGACGATGGTTCGGATCTGACTGACCCCCAGCCCGGAGACCCAGCGCCGCACCGCACTCCGCGGGGTGCCCGTGTGGACTGGGTCGGCATGTTTGCCACCCATGGCGGCTGATGTTAGCGGGTCACAGCGAACAGCGCGCTCAGCGCCTCAGCCTGATGCGCAGTTCTTCGACGGTGTCGCGCACCACGCCCAACTGGCGGGCCACCTGAACGGGTGACGTGCCACCGCGGGCGTCGCGGGCAGTCACCGACCCCTCGACCGTCAGGACGCTGCGCACCGACGGCGTCAGCGCCTCGTTGATCGCGGCGAACTCGTCGTCGGTGAGTTCGTCGAGACCCACGCCGCGGGTTTCGGCCGCCTTGACCGCAGCTCCGGCCGCTTCGTGGGCGACGCGGAACGGCACGCCCTGGCGCACCAGCCATTCGGCGATGTCGGTGGCCAGGGTGTACCCGGCCGGCGCGAGAGCCGCCATTCGGCCCTCATCGAAGGTCAGCGTGCCCACCAGGCCCGCCATGGCGGGCAGCAGCAATTCGAGCTGGGCCACGGAGTCGAAGACCGGTTCCTTGTCCTCCTGGAGATCCCGGTTATAGGCCAGCGGCTGAGCTTTGAGCGTGGCCAGCAGCCCGGTGAGATTGCCGATCAGTCGACCGGACTTACCCCTGGCCAGTTCGGCGATATCGGGGTTCTTCTTCTGCGGCATGATCGAGCTACCCGTCGACCATGAGTCGTGCAACGTGACGTAGCCGAATTCCGTTGAGCTCCAGAGGATGATGTCTTCGGCGAGCCGGGAGAGGTCGACGGCGATCATCGCGAACACGAACGCGGCCTCGGCGGCGAAATCACGGGCCGCGGTGGCATCGATCGAGTTGTCGGCGGCAGCGGCAAAGCCCAAGTCGGCCGCGATGGCGTCCGGATCAAGACCCAGCGATGAACCCGCCAGTGCCCCGGACCCATAGGGCGACACCGCGGTGCGATCGTCGAAGTCGGCGATCCGGTCGACGTCGCGCAGCAGCGGGTGCGCATGCGCCAACAGATGATGGGCCAGCAGGACGGGCTGCGCCGACTGCAGATGGGTCTTGCCGGGCATGATCGCGGTCGGGTGCACCGCGGCCTGTACCGACAGTGCGCCGACGACCTCGAGCACGCCGTCGGCCACCCGACGCACCGCGTCCCGCAGCCACAGCCGGAACAGTGTGGCCACCTGATCATTTCGTGAGCGCCCGGCCCGCAGCCGGCCGCCGAGGTCGGGTCCCACCCGGTCGATGAGCCCACGTTCGAGCGCGCCGTGGACGTCCTCGTCGGTGGGGATCGGCAGAAAGCTGCCGTCGGCCACGTCCTCGCCGAGGCTGTCCAGGCCCGCCAGCAGGCCGTCACGTTGCTCGTCGGTCAGCAGGCCGGCGTTGAACAGCACGCGGGCGTGGGCCTTCGACGCCGTGACGTCATATGGCGCCAGCACCCAATCGAAATGGGTCGACTTGCTCAGTGCGGCAAGCGCATCCGACGGACCGCCTTCGAAGCGGCCACCCCACAACGCGCCTTCGTTGGTGCTCACTGTCGGCCCGCGAGGGCGCGCTCTTGTACGCGGGCAGCGGCGTGTCGTTGTACAGACACGCGCGCTCGCGGGGGAAGAGGCGGGGTGTTCACTGGCCGGCCAGGTCCCGTTTGGCCGCGATCTTGCTGCTCAGCCCGTGCACGTGGACGAAACCCTTGGCGCTCGACTGGTCGAAGGTGTCGCCCTCGTCATAGGTGGCGAGGTTGAAATCGTAGAGCGATTCGGCGCTGCGGCGGCCGTTCACGGCGATGTGACCACCGTGCAGCACCAGCCGGATCTCACCGCTGACGTGTTCCTGGGTGTGCGCGACGAACGATTCCAGCGCGCGCTTCAGCGGCGAGTACCAGAGTCCGTCGTAGACCAGTTCACCCCATTTCTGGTCGGTGTTGCGCTTGAAGCGCCCCAGCTCGCGTTCCAGCGTCACGTGCTCGAGTTCGGTGTGGGCGGTGATCAGCACCATCGCACCGGGTGCCTCGTAGATCTCGCGACTCTTGATGCCGACCAGGCGGTCTTCGACGACGTCGAGGCGCCCCACACCTTGAGCACCGGCACGCCGGTTCAGTTCGACGATCGCCTCGAGCACGCTCACGGGCCGACCGTCGATGGAGACCGGCACACCCTTGTCGAACCCGACGACGACCTCGTCGGGGGTGCTCCAGTTGACCGTCGGGTCCTCGGTGTAGTCGTAAACGTCCTTGGTCGGGGCATTCCAGAGATGCTCGAGGAAACCCGTTTCGACGGCCCGGCCCCACACGTTCTGGTCGATCGAGAACGGTGAGCGCTTGGTGACGTTGATCGGGATGGCGTTCTCCTCGGCGAACGCGATCGCCTTCTCCCGGGTCCAGGCATAGTCGCGGACCGGCGCCAGCACCTCGAGATCGGGTGCCAGCGAGGCGAATCCGACCTCGAACCGGACCTGGTCGTTGCCCTTACCGGTGCAGCCGTGTGCGACGATACCGCCGCCGTGCTCACGAGCAGCGGTCACCAGGTGTTTCACGATCAGGGGCCGGCTGATGGCCGACACCAGCGGGTAGCGATCCATGTAGAGCGCGTTGGACTGGATGGTGGGCAGGCAGTACTGCTCGGCGAATTCGTCGCGGGCATCGACCACCACCGCCTCCACGGCCCCGCAGTCGAGGGCGCGCTGGCGGACCACCTCCATGTCCTCACCGCCCTGCCCGAGGTCGATGGCGACGGCCACCACCTCACGCCCGGTCTCCTTGCCGATCCAACTGATCGCCACTGAGGTGTCCAGACCGCCGGAATACGCCAGGATGACGCGCTCGGACATGAACCACTCCCTTCTGTTCTTGCGGTAGTTACTGCAGTTTTTCGAACGTGGCGGCCAGTTGCGCACCGGTCATCGGTTCGCGGGCCACCACCAGGATCGTGTCGTCGCCGGCGATCGTGCCGACAACGTACGGCAACGACGCGCGGTCGATCGCACTGGCCAGGTAATGCGCGGCCCCGGGGGGTGTGCGCAACACCGCCAGGTTGCCGCTCGCGTCGGTGGATACCAGCAGGTCACCCAGGAGGCGCGAAACGCGCTCGGTGCCACCGGAAACGCCGCGCACCGGGCTGCCGTCCTCGGGCACGACGTACGCGCCGACACCGCCGTCGGCGCCGCGCAACTTGACCGCGCCGAGCTCCTCGAGATCCCGCGACAGGGTCGCCTGTGTGACCTCGATGCCCTCGGCGGCCAACAACGCGGCCAGCTCGCTCTGGGAGTGCACAGACTGTGCCGACAGCAGCGCCACGATCCGGGCCTGGCGGCCGGCCCGGGTGGTCGCGACCTCCGGCGAGCTCTTCTGTGCACCTGCGGTCACTGCAACCGCTCCAGCAGCCACACCAGCAGCGCCTTCTGGGCGTGCAGCCGGTTCTCGGCCTCGTCCCACACCGCACTCTGCGGACCGTCGATCACGTCGTCGGTGATCTCGTGACCGCGGTGCGCGGGAAGACAGTGCAGCACCACCGCTTCGGCATCGGCCAGCCCCAGCAGGTCGGCGTTGAGCTGGAAGGGACGGAAGGGGCGGACCCGGTCGAGCCCGTCGTTCTCCTGCCCCATCGACGTCCAGGCGTCGGTCACCAGCACGTCGGCGCCGCGAGCGGCGGCCTTCGGGTCATCGGTGACGGTGACGGTGGCTCCGGTCTGGGTGGCGCGCGCTTCGGCAGCCGAGACAAAGGCCGGGTCGGGTTCGAAGCCGTGGGGTGCGGCGATCGTGACATGGATCCCGGCGGTGACACCACCGAGCATCAGCGAATGCGCCATGTTGTTGGCACCGTCGCCGAAATAGGTCATCCGAAGTCCGGGCAGCGCGCCCTTGCGTTCGGTCAACGTCTGCAGATCGGCCAGCACCTGGCAGGGGTGGAACTCATCGGAGAGCGCGTTGACGATCGGAACGGTGGACCCGGATGCCATGGCGGTGAGGCGCTCCTGGGCGAACGTCCGCCACACGATGGCATCGACGTAGCGGGACAGCACGGTGCCGGTGTCCTCCAGGGTCTCCTCGCGACCCAGCTGGGTGCTGCGACCGTCCACGACGACGGCGTGGCCGCCGAGTTGGGCGATCCCCACCTCGAACGAGAACCGCGTACGCGTCGAGTTCTTCTCGAAGATGACTGCGACACCACGCGGGCCTTCCAGCGGCCTGCGGCTGAACGGTTGCCGCTTGAGCTCGGCCGCCAGCGCCAACACCTCGGCCTGCTCGGCGGGCGAGAGGTCGTCGTCGCGCAGGAAGTGCCGCAGCGCGGTGGCCGAGAGCGTGGTCATGACGCCTCCTGTGCGGTGTCGAGCAGGCCGGGTAGTGCGGTGAGGAACTGGTCGATCTGCGCTTCGGTGACAATAAGCGGCGGAGCCAGCCGGACGACGTCGGCCGCCGCCGCGTTCACCAGGAAGCCGGCCGAGCGCGCCGCGGACTCCACGGCTTTGGCCTTGGCTGCGGTGAGCACGATGCCCTGCAGCAGGCCCTTCCCGCGGACGTGGTCGACCAGCGGGTGCCCGAGCGATTCGACACCGCTGCTGATGGTCTTGCCCAGCACACCGGCGCGGTCGATGAGACCGTCGGCGGCCAGGGTGCTCAGCACCGCCAGCGCGGCGGCGGTGCACACCGGGTTGCCGCCGAACGTGCTGCCGTGCAGTCCCGGCGTCATCAGGTCGGCAGCCTTGCCGATGCCGATGCAGGCACCGATGGGCAGGCCGCCACCCAGACCTTTCGCCAACGTCACGACGTCCGCGGTGACGCCGTCGTGTTGGTGGGCGAAGAACGCGCCGGTGCGGCCGACGCCGGTCTGCACCTCGTCGAGGACCAGCAGCGCGCCGTGCCGGGTGGTGATCTCGCGGGCGGCGGCCAGATAACCAGCCGGGGGCACGACCACCCCGCCCTCCCCCATGATCGGCTCGAGGAACACCGCCGCCGTCTCCGAATCGACAACGCGCGCAAGTGCTTCGATGTCACCGTAGGGCACATGGCTGACGTCGCCGGGTAGCGGCGCGAACGGCGCCTGCTTGGTGGGCTGTCCGGTGAGGGCCAGCGATCCCATCGTGCGACCGTGGAAAGCGCCTTCGGCGGCAACGAGTTTGGTGCGCCCGGTCAGCCTGGTGATCTTGAACGCCACCTCGTTGGCTTCGGTACCGGAATTGCAGAAGAACACCCGCGCAACGGCGTCGGCGCCGAGGTGACCCACCAGGGCCTCGGCCAGCGCGATACCCGGCTCGGTGGCATACAGGTTCGAGGTGTGGCCAAGGGTGTTCAGCTGCGCGGTGACAGCCTCGATCACCGCCGGGTGACGGTGGCCGAGCAGGTTGACCGCGATCCCACCCAGCAGGTCGATGTAGGTGTTGCCGTCGGCGTCGGTGACCACAGCGCCGTCACCACTGACCAGTGCCAGCGCGGGCGTACCGTAGTTGTCCATCATCACGTCAGACCAACGTGCTTGCAGCGCCTGCGTTTTCGTGGTCGATGTGCCGGTCATTTCGCCACCACCTTGGTTCCGGTGCCCTCGTCGGTGAACAGTTCGACCAGGACACAGTGTTCGACTCGCCCGTCGATGACATGTGCGCTCGGCACACCGCCGGCCACAGCGCGCAGGCAGGCCTCGATCTTGGGGACCATGCCGGATTCGAGCGTGGGCAGCAACTGGGTCAGCGCCGCCGCATCGATCTCGGTCACCAGCGAGTCGCGGTTGGGCCAGTCGGTGTAGAGGCCCTCGACGTCGGTGAGCATCAGCAACTTCTCGGCGCGCAGCGCTTCGGCCAGTGCTGCCGCGGCGGTGTCGGCGTTGATGTTGTACACCACGCCGTCGAGGTCCGGCGCGATGGTGGACACCACCGGGATCCGGCCCGCGCCGATGAGGTCGAGCACCGCCGCGGTGTTGACCTGGTCGACGTCACCGACCAGGCCGATGTCGGTGGACACACCGTCGATCAGGACGCTGCGGCGCACCGCGGTGAACAGATGGGCGTCCTCACCGGTGATACCGACGGCATACGGTCCGTGGGCGTTGATCAGGTTGACCAGTTCGCGACCGACCTGTCCGAACAACACCATGCGGGCCACGTCGAGGACCTCGGGTGTGGTGACCCGGAAACCGCCCTTGAAATCCCCGTCGATGTCGAGCTTTTTGAGCATGGCGCTGATCTGCGGGCCGCCGCCGTGCACCACGACCGGATGGATACCGCAGTTGCGCAGGAACACCATGTCGGCGGCGAAGGCGGCCTTCAGCACGTCGTCGGTCATGGCGTTGCCGCCGTACTTGACCACCACGATCCGTCCGTGCAGCGCCTTGAGCCAGGGCAGCGCCTCGGCGAGAACCTCTGCCTTGGTGTGGGTTTCGATGGTCATGAGCTGTACGCCGAATTCTCTTCGACGTACGCGTGGGACAGATCGGTGGTGCGCACACTGGCCTGATGGTCACCAAGACCAAGGTCGACGACGACGGTGATATCGGTCATCGACAGATCGACATCACGCGCGCCTGGTGCGCCGGTACCGTCGATGCAGACCGGAGAACCGTTGAACGCCACCGAGATACGATCCGGATCGAGTTGCACCGGGGCCATGCCCGCGGCGGCCAGCACCCGCCCCCAGTTCGGGTCGGAGCCGAACATGGCAGTCTTGACCAGACTGTCGCGCGCGATCACCCGTGCGACGGTCACGGCATCATCATCGCTGCGTGCGCCCGCGACGGTCACCACGACCCGCTTCGTCACGCCTTCGGCGTCAGCCTGCAACTGAGCGCAGAGGTCATCGCAGACCCGCAGCACCGCGGCGTCCAGATCGGCCTGGCTGGGCGCGATCTCGCTGGCACCCGACGACAACAACAGGACGGTGTCGTTCGTGGAGCAGCTGCCGTCGACGTCGAGGCGGTCGAACGTCGTCGCGGCGGCCCGGCGCAACGCGTGATCGAGTGCGGCCGAGTCGGCGACGGCGTCGGTGGTGATGACCACCAGCATGGTGGCCAGGGACGGGGCCAGCATCCCGGCGCCTTTGGCCATCGCGCCGACGGTCCAGTTGTCCTGATGGTGTAGCGCAACCTGTTTGGGCAGGGTGTCGGTGGTCATGATGGCGCGGGCGGCCTCCTCCCCGCCGGAGAGCCCACCGGCCATCTCGTGGACGATCTCGGTGACCCCGGCCAGGACCTTGTCCATCGGCAACCGGTCACCGATCAGCCCCGTGGAGCACACGGCCACCTCGACGGCACCGGTCTCGGTGCCCCACTGCGACAGCGCCTCGGCAACGCCTTCGGCGGTGGCGTGGGTGTCCTGGAAACCGCCGGGCCCGGTGCACGCGTTGGCGCCGCCGGAGTTCAAGATGACCGCGCGCAACCGCCCGGTGGTGATCGCCTGCTGTGTCCACAGCACCGGCGCGGCCTTGACCTGGTTGCGCGTGAAGACCGCGGCCGCGGCGTGATCAGGCCCCTCGTTGAATACCAGCGCCAGGTCCAGGTTGCCGGATGCCTTGATACCGGCCGAGATTCCCGCAGCCCGGAAGCCAGCGGGCGCTGTCACGCCCTGCGCCCGGACCAGCCGCGCCTGCGCCGACACGTCGGTCATATCCGTCACGGTGCCACTCCTACGATCGAAAGTCCCTCGGTTTCAGGCCAGCCCAGCGCCAGGTTCATCGACTGCACCGCGGCCCCGCCGGTGCCCTTCACCAGGTTGTCGATGGCGCACACCGCGACCAGCAGTCCGGCGTCCTCATCCACGTCGACCGCGAGCTGCGCGGCATTGCTGCCGATCACCGCGCCGGTGCGGGGTAGCTGCCCCTCGGGCAGCACATGCACGAAAGGTTCGTCAACGTAGAACTTTTCGTAGGCGGCCCGGATCTCGGCGACCGACGCACGGGTCGGTGCCGTGCAGGTGGCGAGGATGCCACGCGAGGTCGGGATGAGCACCGGCGTGAACGAGACTGTCACCTTCTGATCGGTGACCGCCCGCAGACCCTGGGCGATCTCGGGCGTGTGGCGGTGCCGTCCGGCGATGTTGTAGGCCCGCGCCGACCCGATGACCTCCGAACCCAGGAGGTCGACCTTGGCCGCCCGGCCCGCACCGGAGGTTCCGCTGACGGCGACCACCGTGACGGCCGGCTCGACGACGCCCTCGGCCACCGCGGGCAGCAGCGCCAGCAGCGCCGCGGTGGGATAGCACCCGGGGACCGCGACGCGCTTGGTGCCCTGCAGTGCGGCGCGCCCGCCGGGCAGTTCGGGCAGCCCGTACGGCCAGCTGCCGGCATGCTCGGATCCGTAATAACGCTGCCAGGCCGCACCGTCGGTGAGCCGGAAATCGGCGCCGCAGTCGATCACCAGGATGTCGGGTCCGAGCTGCTCGGCGATAGCGCCCGAATGCCCGTGCGGCAGCGCCAGGAAAACGATGTCGTGACCGCGCAACACATCGGCGTCGGTCTGCTCCAGAACACGCTGGGCCAGCGGCAACAAGTGCGGGTGATGCTCGGCTACCGTGGTGCCGGCGCTGGCGGCGGCCGTCAGCGCGCCGATGGTCAGCCGCCCGTCAGCGAAGGCGGGGTGTCCGAGCAGGAGGCGCAGGATCTCGCCACCGGCATATCCGCTGGCGCCCGCCACTGCCACTGAGGTCATACGGGCATTCTGCATGTTTATGCAGCGAGGTGCAAACCAATTTATCGGCCAGGCGCAGTGCCGCGGGCGTCGACCCCGATATCGTCGTCGAAGGGGGATTCCGCGCATCACCACCATCGAGAATGGAGTCGCCCTGTGAGCAGTGCCCTGTCCCCCGGTCTGTGGGGAGTGCTGGCCACCCCCTTCGACGACGACCTTGCCGTCGACCCCACCTCTCTGCGCAATGAGGTCTCGTCATTCGTGAGCGACGGGTGCGACGGCCTGGTCGCGCTCGGGGTGTTCGGGGAGGCCGCGGCACTGAGCGCCGACGAGGCGGACACCGTGGCACACACCGTCGCGTCGAACACCGACCTGCCCTATGTCCTGGGCCTGTCCGAGCGGGACCCCGATGCCGTCATCGCGCAGGCCGGCCGGCTGCTGGACGCGGTCCCGCGGCCGCCGGTGGCACTGATGGCGCAGATCGCCGACGCGGACCCGGCGGTGGCGGCCGATTCCCTGCGGCGCCTCCACGACGCCACCGGCATCGGCATCCTGATCCAGGACTACCCCGTCATCTCGGGAGTCAGCGTCACCGACGAACAGGTGGTGGTCCTAACCCAGGCCTGCCCGTTCGCGGTCGGCGTCAAATCGGAGACGCCGCCCACCTCGGTAGCCGTCGCGCATGTGGCGCCCCGGGTCGACGTACCGGTCTTCGGCGGCCTGGGCGGGGTCGGGTTGCTCGACGAACTGGCGGCCGGTTCGGCAGGGGCGATGACGGGGTTCAGTCATCCCGCAGTCCTGGCTCAGGTGTTGCGCGCCTACCGCGACGGCGGTTTCACCGCTGCTCGTGACGTCTGGGCGCCGTGGCTGCCGATGGCGAACTTCGAAGGCCAGCTGAAGGTGGGTCTGGCGATCCGCAAAGAGGTGCTGTGTCGGCGGGGTGTGATCGCCACCGGACGCGTTCGCAGCCGCGCGGTGCCGCTGCCCACCGCGCTGGTCCCGCTGCTCGACCAGCACCTGGCGACGGTGCCCGCCATCGACTACGCATCCTGAAAGGTACTGAAGAAACATGGATCTCGGAATTGGCGGCAGAACAGCGCTGGTACTCGGTGCCAGCGGCGGCCTCGGCCGCGCGATCGCGGTCCGGCTCGCCCAGGAGGGCGCGCAGGTGGCTGTGGCGGGACGGTCGGCCGACAAGCTGGCCGGCACCGTGGCGCAGGTCGAGGAGGCCGGCGCCAAAGCAGTGCCGGTGGTGTGGGATCTCGGTGACATCGACCGCGTGGACGCCGTCGTGACCGAGGTCGAGCAGGCGCTCGGCGCCGTGGACATCCTGGTCAACAACACCGGCGGGCCGCCACCCACCCCGGTCGGCGGTCAGGACACCGCGACGTGGCGGTCCAGCTTCGAACGGCTCGTACTATCCGTCATCACTCTCACCGACCGCGTCGTTCCCGGTATGCGGGAACGGCATTGGGGCCGCATCCTGACATCTACCTCATCGGGCGCGCACACCCCGATCTCCAATCTGGGGTTGTCGAACACGTTGCGCGCCAGCCTGCACGCCTGGTCCAAGACGCTGGCCGACGAGGTCGGGGCTGACGGCGTGACGTGCAATGTGATCGTGCCGGGCCGCATCGCCACCGACCGCACCACGTTCCTCGACGAGCGCCGCGCCGAACGCGAAGGCAGCAGTGTCGAGGCCATCGCGCAGGCCAGTGCCGCCGGCATGGCGCTGAAGCGTTACGGGCAACCCGACGAATACGCCGATGTCGCGGCGTTCCTGTGTAGCGAGCGGGCCTCCTACGTCACCGGTTCGGTGGTCCGGGTCGACGGCGGCCTGATCCGCAGCGTCATCTGACTACGCCCCCGACCGAGCCCAGAATCTCACCGCGCCAAGGAGTTTCATGCGTTTGCGCACTGTGCTGTACCACGACCAGCCGCTGGCTTGTGTCCTCGCACCGGATGGCCGGCTTGCCAGGATCGATCGGGTCCTGCCGGGCACGCCGGCGGATCTGATGGCCCTGCTGGAGGCCGGCCGCCTCGACGCGCTCGCCGACGCGGTGGCCGCCGGTGTCGACGACGCGCACTGCATCGACGCATCCGCGCCGGTGCTGGCACCCTGGACCCGTCCTCGCAAGATCCTCGGTATCGGCTTGAACTACGGGGCGCACGCCGGCGATCTCGGCGAGCAGGCGCCGCGTACGTCACCGGCCTCGTTCATCAAGGGCGATCACACCATCGTCGGTCCGGGTGAGCCGATCGTGGTGCCGCCGGGCATCGGGAAGGTGACATCAGAGGCCGAGCTGGGCCTGGTGATCGGCCGCGAGTGCTACCAGGTCGGCATCGACGAAGCGATGTCCTATGTGGCGGGCATCGTCCCGATCCTCGACCAGACCGCCGAAGCCGTTCTGCTCGAAAATCCGCGCTACCTCACCCGGGTCAAGAACTATCCGTCGTTCTTCTCCTTCGGCCCCGATCTGATCACTCTGGACGAGGTGCTCGCACACGGGCCGCTGGAGGCAGTGCGGGTGGCGACGGTGCACAACGGGGCCGTCCACCGCGAGGACACCGTGGCCGGCATGACATTCTCACCCGCCGAACTACTCAGTTTCCACAGCCAGGTGATGCCGTTCTATCCCGGCGACATCCTGTCGACGGGAACCCCTGGGGCGGTGGGCATCTCGCCGGGCGACATCGTCACCTGCCAACTGGGTGACGAGCTCGCCTCGTTGACCAACCCAGTCGCCTGAGCTCAGCTCCGCAGGGCCGCCCCGACGCGTGTCGCGGCGGCCGCCACGGCCTCGTCCCGCGCTGCGCTGGCCTCATCCTCGGTCAACGTACGATCGGCGGCGCGGAACCGCAGGGCGAGGGTCAGCGACTTCTTCTGCTCACCGACCTGCGGCCCGGTGTAGACGTCGAAGAGCTGCACCGCCTCCAGCAGCTCGCCCGCGCCGTCGCGGACGGCGTCGACCACATCCTGGGCCGGCACACCGTCGTCGACCACCAGGCTGATGTCCTGGAACACCGCCGGGAACGGCGACACCCGCGGTGCGGGCAGCGTGGCGGGCAACGGGATGGCATCCAGGTCGAGCTCCATCGCACAGGTGCCCTTGGGCAGCCCCGCCCGCTCGACCACGGCCGGGTGCAGCTGTCCGGCATAGCCCACGGTGACGGGACCGTCTGGTGCGCTCACGAGCACCTCCGCGCACCGGCCGGGATGCCACGGCAGCCGCTGGGCAGCGCGCAATGTCACCTCGACACCGCACGCGCGCGCGACGGTCTGGACGGCCTCGAACGCGTCGGCGGCTTCCACCGGCCGACCGGATCCCCAGGGCCCCTTGGGTTCCCGCAGCCCGGTCAGCACCGCACCGACGTGCAGCGGTTGATGCGGTAGTGATGCGTCAAGCCGGGCGATCTCGTCGTCGGTGGGCCTGCGGTCGGTCGGGATGAGCTCGACGGCACCGGTCTGCGCGGTGGGCTGCACCACCTGCGCCTGCGCGAACAGCGCGACATCCACCGTTCCACGGGACACGTTGCGCGCCAACGCTTCCAGCAGGCCGGGCAGGATCGTGGTGGCGAGGTTGGGGCGGTCGGCCTCCAGCGGGTTGAGCAGCACCGTGGTGGACCGCCGCGGGTCGTCCACGGCCAGCCCCCAGGTGTCGAAGACCCCGGCGGGCAGGAACGGCGTCGGGAGGATCTCGACGAATCCGGAGAGCGCCAGCGATTTTCCGATCGCCCGGCGTCGGAGCTGGCCCGCGGTCAGACCCCGCCCGGCGGGTGCCGCCGGCAACACCGACGGGATGACGTCGAGCCCTTCCAGCCGCAGCACCTCCTCGACGAGGTCGGCCGGCTGCACCAGGTCGGGTCGCCAACTGGGCGGTGTCACCACCAGGGTCTGCGGATCGTCGGCATCGGTGGTGACGGTCGCACCGATCTGCGTCAGGCGCGCGACGGCGACACCATCGCCGTACGTGACGCCGGCCGTGCGGTCGGGAAGGTCGGCGGGCATCCGAACCGGCGGCGGCGACCAGTCGGTCCGCGGCGGATCGCCGCGCCAATCGGTCAACGTCGGTTCGACGACGCCACCGGCGATCTCGGCCAGCAGGGTCGCGCAGCGATCCAGGGCGGCCACCGAGATGGCCGGGTCGACCGTCCGTTCGTATCGCCGACCCGCTTCACTGACCAGATGCAGCCGGCGCTGCGTGCGGGACACCGCGGCCGGATCCCACACCGCAGCCTCCAACAGCACGTCGGTGGAGTGGTCCTCGATCTCGGTGGTACCCGCGCCCATCACGCCGCCGATCGCGGCGGTGGCCACGTCGTCGACGATCAGCA
>CAMFLL010000153.1 GCA_945957405.1 uncultured Mycolicibacterium sp.
CCAGCGGCATCTTGTCGACCGGCGAGAAGAAGTGGATGCCGATGAAGTCCTCCTGGCGCTTCACCCCGGTCGCCAGACCGGTGATCGGCAGCGTGGAGGTGTTCGAGCCGAGCACCGCGTTGGGTTCGACGACGTCCTCGATCTCCTGGAACACCTTGTGCTTGAGTTCCTGGTTCTCGAACACCGCCTCGATCACGAAGTCGACACCCTCGAGGTCGGCGGGATCGGCGGTCGGCGTGATACGGGCCAGCAGTGCGTCCGACTTTTCCTGCGTGGTGCGGCCACGCTCGAGCGCCTTCGCCTCGATCTTCTCGGAGTAGTTCTTGCCCTTGTCGGCGGCTTCCTGCGAGACGTCCTTGAGCACGACGTCGAAACCGGCCTTGGCCGAGACGTAGGCGATACCGGCACCCATCATGCCCGCACCAAGCACACCGATCTTGTTGATCTTCACCGGCGCGATGCCCTCGGGGCGGCTGCCACCGGAGTTGATGTACTGCAGGTCGAAGAAGAACGCCTGGATCATGTTCTTCGAGGTCTGCCCCGTCACCAGCGTGGTGAAGTACCGGCTCTCGATGCGGCAGGCGGTGTCGAAGTCGACCTGTGCACCCTCGACCGCGGCGTCCAGGATGGCGCGCGGTGCCGGCATCGGCGCACCCTTGAGCTGCTTGCGCAGCAGCGCGGGGAACGACGGCAGGATCGCGGCGAGCGCCGGGCTGGCCGGTGTGCCGCCCGGCATCTTGTAACCCTTCTTGTCCCAGGGCTGCTCGTGGGCGTCGGGATTTTCCTTGATCCAAGCCTTGGCCCTCGGGACCAGTTCCTCGACCGTCGGGAGGACTTCGTCGACCAGGCCGACGTCCTTGGCCTTACCCGGCTTGAAGCGGGTGCCCTGGCTCAGCACCTCCATGAACGCCTTCTGGATACCGAACATCCGCACGCTGCGCGCGACGCCGCCGGCGCCGGGCAGCAGGCCAAGCGTCACCTCGGGGAAGCCGACCACGGCACCCTTGACGTCGGCGATGATGCGGTGGTGGCAGGCCAGGGTGATCTCCAGGCCGCCGCCGAGCGCGGCGCCGTTGATGGCAGCCACGACGGGCTTACCCAGGGTTTCCAGGGCACGCAGGTCGCGCTTGGTGCTCTCGACCAGTTCGAACGCCTGCTGCGCGTGCTCCGGGCCGATGTTGACCATCGACTTCAGGTCGCCACCGGCGAAGAAGGTCTTCTTCGCGCTGGTGATCACGACGCCGGTGATCGAATCCTTTTCGGCCGCAAGGCGTTCCACGGCGTTGTGGATCGACTCACGGTAGTGGTCGTTCATCACGTTGGCCGAGCCGGTGGGATCGTCCAGCGTCAGAGTGACGATGCCGTCGGCATCCTTGTCCCATTTGATGGTGTTCTCAGCCATGTCAGACCCTCTCGATGATGGTGGCCACGCCCATGCCGCCGCCGATGCACAGCGTGACGAGCGCGCGTCGCGCGTTACGCCGTTCCAGCTCGTCGACCATGGTTCCGGTGATCATGGCGCCGGTGGCGCCCAGCGGGTGGCCCATCGCGATGGCGCCACCGTTGACGTTGAGCTTCTCGTCGGGGATGTTCAGATCCTTCTGGAACTTGAGCACCACCGAGGCGAACGCCTCGTTCAGCTCGAACAGGTCGATGTCGTCGACCGTCAGGCCCGCGCGGTCCAGCACCTTCTTGGTGGCCGGCGTGGGTCCGGTGAGCATGATGACCGGATCGGAGCCGCTGGTGGCAGTGGCCACGATGCGCGCCCGCGGGGTCAGGTTCTGAGTTTTCCCTGCGCTCTCTGAGCCGACGAGCACCAGCGCGGCGCCGTCGACGATGCCGGAGCTGTTACCGCCGGTGTGGACGTGGTTGATCTTCTCGACGTTGTGGTACTTCTGCAGCGCGACGGCATCGAAGCCGCCCATCTCGCCGACACCGTCGAACGCCGTCCGCAACTTGGCCAGCCCCTCGAGGCTGCTGTCGGGCCGCATGTGCTCGTCATGGTCGAGGATCAGCAGTCCGTTCTGGTCCTTGACCGGGATCACGGACTTCGCGAAGTAACCACCCGACCAGGCCGCGGCGGCCTTCTCCTGCGAGCGCAGCGCGTAGGCGTCGACGTCGTCGCGGGAGAAGCCCTCGATGGTGGCGATCAGGTCGGCGCCGATACCCTGCGGGACGAAACCGATGCGGTAGTTGGTCTCTGGGTCGGACGCCCACGCGCCGCCGTCGGAGCCCATCGGGACGCGGCTCATGGATTCGACGCCACCGGCGATCACCAGGTCGTCCCAGCCGGAGCGCACCTTCTGCGCGGCGGTGTTGACGGCTTCCAGACCGGAGGCACAGAAGCGGTTGAGCTGGAAGCCGCCGGTGGTCTCGGGCAGCTTGGCCACCAGCGCGGCGGTGCGCGCGATGTCGCCGCCCTGATCGCCGACCGGCGACACGACGCCGAGGATGACGTCGCTGATGAGGTTCTCGTCCAGGTCGGGGTGGCGGCTGCGCAGCTCCTCGATCAGGCCGACGACCAGGTTGACGGGCTTGACCTCATTAAGGGCGCCGCCTCGTTGCTTGCCACGCGGCGTGCGGATGGCCTCGTAGATGAAGGCTTCTTCGGACATGTAGCTACTCCAGGTCCTGTTCAGGTGTGGTTTCGCAGATCCCCGTTGCCGGGGTACCCGCGCGGAGGTTAGTCCTCTGAGCGGCCAGCTTAGCAGGGTCGCCCAACCCGTTGGTTGGGAGATTGGTCACCTCTGATCGCCGAGCAGACACAAAATCCCCCTTTTCCGCGTGAAAAAGGGGGACTTTGTGTCTGTTCGCGGGAAGAAACTAGGCCGTGAGCTGCTGCTCCAGCTCGACCAGCGTCGGGTAGTCGGTGTAGCCGACCGGGCCCGGCGCGTAGAACGTGGCGACGTCGGGTTCGTTCAATTCGGCGCCCGCCACCAGGCGGCCGACCAGATCGGGGTTTGCCAGAAAGGCGCGGCCCACCGAGGAGGCGCCAATCACACCCCAGCTGGCCAGGGCTTCCAGCCGGCAGAAGTCGGTCTCGATCTCGCGGCCGGTGTTGAGCACCAGCATCCCCGGCCACAGCGTGCGGATGGTCGCGAACGCCGGGGCGTCGGGATCGATCAGCACGTGCAGGTAGGCCAGGCCCAGATCGCCGATCCGGTCCAGCAGTGCCTCGTACGTGCTGACCTCGTCGATCTCACGCATATCGCCCGCGGAGTTCCCGGGCGAAATCCGGATGCCCACCCGGCCCGCCCCGATCTCGTCGACGACGGCCTCCACGACCTCAGCGGTCAACCGGGCCCGGTTGGCGGGCGATCCGCCATAGAGGTCGGTGCGCTGATTGGTCACATCCGACTGGAACTCGTGCAGCAGGTAGCCGTTGGCGGCGTGGATCTCGACACCGTCCATACCGGCATCGACGGCGCGGCGCGCGGCGGCCCGGAATTGTGCCACGATGCCTGCGATCTCTCGTGTCTCGAGTGCGCGCGGCACCGGCAGCGCCTGCTTGCCTGTCGGCGTGTGCGTGGTCAGGTCGGCGGCGATGGCCGACGGAGCCACCGATTCGAAACCGCTGATGTCCGGGTGCGCCATGCGACCGACATGCCACAGCTGCACGAACATCCGCCCGCCGCCGTCGTGCACGGCGTCGGCGATCTCGGCCCATTTCTGCTGGTGGTGGTCGGTGTACATGCCGGGGGTGTTCAGATACGCCCCATTGGCGGTCGCCGCGACGGCGGTGGCCTCGCTGATGATCACGCCGGCCGATGCCCGCTGCGAGTAGTACACCTTGGCCAGATCCGACGGCGTGCCGTCGGCGTGCGCCCGCGAGCGCGTCAGCGGCGCCATGAAGAGCCGGTTGCTCGCAGCCGTGTCGCCGACCTGAACGGGAGTGAGCAGTGCGGCGTCGCCGTCGAGTGTGAACGTCATGCCCTGCCCAACCCCCACCGGCGCGCATTTCATTCCGCCTGCCAGTTTCGCCGTATCCCGACCCCTTAGGCTCGGCTGTCATGACGGTGTCGAGGTTGCGCCCGTATGCGGTCACGATCTTCGCCGAGATGTCGGCGCTGGCCGCCCGCATCGACGCGGTCAATCTCGGTCAGGGTTTCCCTGACGAGGACGGTCCGCCCGCCATGCTCAAGACCGCAGAGAACGCCATCGCCGAAGGCGTCAACCAGTACCCGCCCGGCCTGGGTATCGCCCCGCTGCGCGAGGCCGTCGCCGCCCAACGCAAGCGGCACTTCGGGATCGACTACGACCCCGACACCGAGGTGCTCATCACCGTCGGCGCCACCGAAGCCATCGCCGCCTCGGTCATCGGGCTCGTCGAACCGGGGTCCGAAGTGGTCCTGATCGAACCGTTCTACGACTCCTACTCCCCGGTGCTCGCCATGGCCGGCTGTCACCGCGTGACGGCGCCCCTGGTGCCCGACGGCCGCGGTTTCGCCCTCGACCTCGACGCGCTGCGGCGTGTCATCACGCCGCGCACCAAGGCGCTGATCATCAATTCACCACACAACCCGACCGGCATGGTGCTGCGCGACGACGAACTGAAAGCCGTCGCAGAGATCGCCGTCGAACACGACCTGCTGGTGATCACCGACGAGGTCTATGAGCACCTGGTGTTCGACGGGCACCGGCATCTGCCCCTGGCCGCGTACCCGGGCATGGCCGAGCGCACGGTCACCATCTCCAGTGCCGCCAAGATGTTCAACTGCACCGGCTGGAAGATCGGATGGGCTTGCGGCGCACCCGATCTGATCGCGGGTGTGCGAGCAGCGAAGCAGTATCTGAGTTACGTCGGCGGTGCGCCGTTCCAGCCCGCCGTCGCACATGCACTGAACACCGAGGATCAGTGGGTGGCCGCGCTGCGCGACTCGCTGCGGGCCAAGCGGGACAGCCTGGTCGCGGCGCTCACCGATATCGGCTTCGATGTGCACGCCAGCACCGGCACCTACTTCGTGTGCGCCGACCCGCGGCCACTCGGCTTCGACGACAGCACCGAGTTCTGCCTGCAGCTCCCGCACCGCGCGGGCGTGGCCGCCATCCCGTTGTCGGCCTTCTGCGATCCGAACGGGCCGTATTTCGCCGAGTGGAATCATCTGGTGCGGTTCGCCTTCTGCAAGCGCGACGAGACCATGGACGAGGCCATCAGACGGCTCGCGGTCCTCAAGAGCTGAGACCGCCGGCAAATTCCGTCCTGGCGGTACCGGATCCACAGGTAATCTCCAGCAGACGATGGATCTGCGCAGCGAGCCACGCCTGACCCGACCGGACGACGACACCGACGCCGCCGCCACGGTCGACGGTGCGCCCGAACGGCCACCGTGGCATCGGATGACGCTGATCGCGTTCCGGTTCGGCACCTGCTACTTCGGCGCGTTCGGATTCGCGCTGCTCGTGGGCCTGATTCCGGTGATCCTGGCGGGTGTCGGCATCGACGGGCCCTGGTCGGTGATGCGTGGCGTGTTCCGGTCGGCACTCCCGCCGGTCGGTTGGGTCGGTGAGCATCTGCTCGGCCTGGACGTCGAGGGCACACAGGTCGGCAGTGACAGCGCCTTCCAGTGGACGGCGCTGTTCTGCATCGCGGTGCTGTGCGCGCTGGCTACCGCCGTGTGGACGGTGCTGGACCGCGGGCGGACCCGCTACGACCGGTTCCGGGCGTGGGTATGGGTGATCCTGCGACTGATGCTGGCCACCGCGATGTTCTATTTCGGGATGGCGAAGCTGATCCCGACGCAGATGCCGTTCGTGCTCAACCGGCTCGTGGAACCGTTCGGCAATTTCAGCCCCACCGGTGTGCTGTGGGCGCAGGTCGGCGTCTCGCAGCCGTACCAGATCATGCTCGGGGCCGCCGAAGTGCTTGGCGGACTGCTGTTTCTGTTCCCCAGGACGGCCGCGGCGGGTGCGCTGGTGTGCGCGTTCGACCTGACCCAGGTGTTCATCCTCAACATGACCTACGACATCCGGCTCAAGTCGGTGTCATCCCAGTTGCTGTTGCTGAGCCTGTTCCTGCTCGCGCCGTACGTCCGGCGGCTGGGCCTGGTGCTGTTCACCGACCGCGCCGTGCCAGCCACCCGCACGGCGCCGCTGTTCGCCGACCGACGCGCCAACCGGATCGCGCTGGTGGCACAGGTCTGCGTGGGTGTGGTCCTGCTGACCGCATTCGCGGGGCAGGGCTGGCGGCAGTTCACCCGCCCCACCCCCAACCTGTACGGCATCTGGCAGGTCGACGGCTTCTCCGCCGAGGGATACCGCCGTGATCCACTCCTCACCGATGAACTGCGTTGGCGGCGCGTGATATTCGACCGCCCATTCCTGATGTCGGATCCCGTGATGGTCACCGTGCAGCACATGGACGATTCGTTCGAGGTGTACGGCGGCACCATCGACCCGCGGACACATTTCATCGACCTCACCAACCGGGTCGAGCTGGGCTCGTTCCAGGAGACACCCATCAAGATCAGGCTCACCTACTGGTGGCCGGACGCGGGCACCACCGACCGCATCGTCATCGACGGTGACGATTACGCCGGACACCGCATCCACGCGTGGTTCACCCGGATGGATCCGGCATCGTTTCCGCTTGTCGAACGGGGCTTCAACTGGGTGCAGGAGCAGCCCTACAACCGGTGAGCGGTCACAGGGTCGCCGCCACCTGCCAAAGGTCATGCAGTGTGTCGCTTTTCAGCGGTGAGAGGACGACGTCGGTGGCACCCGCGGCGAGGTAGGCCTGCAGTTCGGTGACGACCTCATCCGACGACCCGACGACCGCCAGGTCCACCGCCGATGCCAGCCCCTCACGGGCCACCACCTTCTGATACGACGGGATGGTGTCGTAGAACGAGAGACTCTCGTGTGCGACGGCACGCCCCGCGTCGCGGTCGTCGGTGACCAGTACGGGAACGGCCGCGATGACGCGTGGGGCCGGCCGGCCCGCCTCGGTGGCCGCGGCACTGATGGTGGGCGTGATGAACTCCGCGATGGTGCGCGGCCCGGCGAGAAACGGCAGGGTGCCGTCGGCCAGTTCACCGGTGACCTGCAGTGCCTTCGGCCCCATCGCCGCGACGTACACCGGGATCGGCGTACCGCCCGCGACGCGCACCGGCCACTGCGGGACGGCGGTGACGTGTTCGCCGCGCACCGCGACGTCGGCGCCGTCGAACACCGCCCGCAGCACCGTGAGATGCTCCCGTAACCGGGCCACGGTGTGGACCGGATCGATGCCGAACGTCTCCCGCTCGATGGCGTGGGCACCGAGTCCGAGGCCCAGGCTGAAGTTGCCGTGCGAGGCAGCCTGCGCGGTCTGGGCCAGCGACGCGACGACCAGCGGGTGCCGTGGGTTGACCGGCACGACGAATGTGCCGACCCCCAGGCCGGGCACCGCGGCGCCGATGAGCCCGGCCAACGCGATGGCGTCGTAGTCGAACTGCTGTGCCAGCCACACCTGGCGCACCCCGACGTCGAAAGCCGCTCTGGCCTGGTCGATGGCGTCGTCGACCAGGTTGGCGGCATCACGATTGGGGGCGAGGACTACTCCGGTCGTCATGGTGGGTGCAACCCCGGCCGACGTGGGAGTAATCCGCAGACAATCGGCGTGATCGCATCCCTTGCGGGATGTGCCGTCAGCGGGACGGGGCCGCCCCGCATCTGTGACGATGGTCAGGTGGCAGAACCTGGTAACGCACCGTATCCGCGCGACATGGTGGGCTACGGCCCGAACCCACCCGACCCGCAGTGGCCCGGCAACGCCGCGATCGCCGTGCAGTTCGTGCTCAATTACGAGGAGGGCGCCGAGAACTGCATCCTGGACGGCGATCCGGCATCCGAGACGTTCCTCTCGGAGATGACGCCCGCCGAAGCGTTCGGCAACCGGCACATGAGCATCGAGTCGCTGTACGAGTACGGCTCGCGTGCCGGGTTGTGGCGCGTCTTGCGGACTTTCGAAGATCGGGGGTTGCCGCTGACGATCTTCGCGGTGGCCAGGGCGATGCAGCGCAACCCCGATGCCGTGGCGGCGTTCCTCGAACTCGGCCACGAGATCGCCTGCCACGGGTTGCGCTGGAAGTCATATCAACTGATCGATGAGGACACCGAGCGCGCCCACATGGCCGAGGCGGTGGGCATCCTGCGTGAGCTCACCGGCGTCGCCCCGGTGGGCTGGTACACCGGACGTGATTCACCGCTCACGCGCTCGCTCGTCGTCGAGCACGGCGGCTTCGTCTACGACTCCGATTCCTACGCCGACGACCTGCCGTACTGGGTCAAGGTGAACGACAGCGATCACCTGGTGGTGCCCTACACGCTGGACACCAACGACATGCGGTTCTCGTCGCCGGCCGGATTCGCCAACGGTGACGAGTTCTTCGCTCATCTGCGCGACGCCTTCGACGTGCTCTACGCCGAAGGACTGGCCGGAGCGCCGAAGATGTTGTCGGTGGGGCTGCACTGCCGCCTGGTCGGGCGCCCGGCGCGCACGGCCGCGCTGCAACGCTTCCTGGATCATGTGCAGGCCCACGACCGGGTATGGGTGGCCCGGCGCATTGAGATCGCCGAGCATTGGCGGGCGGTGCACCCGGCAGGCTGACCAGCTTTCTCGGCCTATGAGCTGGCGCCGGATGTCACGCTATCGATTCGGCGACCAAGCCATCACGCCTGCCCAGCACGTAGTAGATGACGAAGGCGACACCGCAGCCGATGAACCAGCTGTACTGCGCGGCAGTGTGCATACCGGCCACGCTGCCGCCGAGCAGCACCGGGATGACAGCCAGCACGGCGCCGAACACCGTGGCGATCACCGCAATCCTGTTGTAACCCTTGGTGTACCAGTACTTTCCGGTCTCAGACAGGGTGAACAGGTCGTCCACCACCACCTTCTGCCTGCGGATCAGGTAGAAGTCGGCGATCAACACGCCGAACAGTGGGCCGATGAACGCGCCCAGGGTTTCCAGCGTGTAGTGGATGACCTCGGGGTTGTTGTACAGGTTCCACGGCGTGATCAGCACCGAGCCCACCGCGGCGATCATGCCGCCCGCCCGCCAGCTGATGCGCTGCGGGCTCACGTTGGAGAAGTCGAACGCCGGGCTGATGAAGTTGGCGACGATGTTGATACCGATGGTGGCGATGGTGAACGTCAACGCACCCAGGACAATTGCGAAGGTACTGTCGATTCGGGCGACCGTCTCGACGGGGTCGGTGATGAGCTCGCCGAACACCGGCAGGGTCAGTGACGCGGTCACCACCACCAGCACCGAGAACACCAGGAAGTTCACCGGCAAGCCCAGGAAGTTCCCCTTCTTCACCGCCGCGAACGACTTCCCGTAGCGGGAGAAGTCGCCGAAGTTCAGCATGGGCCCGGAGAAGTACGACACCACCAGCGCGATGGCGCCCAGCATGACCGGCACCGACGACCAGCCGGTGTAGGTGACCTCACCGAGATTCAGATCGATTGCGCCCCAGCCGGCCTTGTGAATCAGGTAGCCACACAGCACGAACATCACGACGTAGACCGCAGGCCCACAGAAGTCGATGAACTTGCGGATCGACTCCATACCGCGCCAGAACACACAGGCCTGCAACACCCACAGCAGCAGGAAACTGCCCCAGCCCAGCAGCGACAGCCCCGCGAAACCGTAGTCTTCGACAACGGCATACGGCGCCAACGCGGGGAACAGTTTGATCAGCACGATGTCCAGCGCGGCCGACGCCAGGAACGTTTGGATTCCGTACCAGGCGACGGCGATGAGCCCCCGGATGATCGCGGGGATGTTGGCGCCCAGCACACCGAACACCGTGCGGCACATGACCGGGTATGGGACACCCGCCAGTTGGCTCGGCTTCGCCACGAGATTGCACAGGAAGTAGACGATCGTGATACCGATCAGCAGCGCCACCAGCACCTGCCAGCTGGCCAGCCCCAGCGCGAACAGGCTGCCCGCGGTCACGTACCCGCCGACACTGTGCACGTCCGACATCCAGAAGGCGAAGATGTTGTAGGAGCCCCAGGTCTGTTTTCCCAGCGGGGCGAGGTCCTCGTTGGTCAGGCGCGGGTCGTACCCAGGTTTGATGACACCGCCGCCGACGGGATGGCCGGCGGCCTCGACGAGATCGTGGGCGCCGGGCGGCAATGGTGCGGTTTCGGTCATGGCGTTTCCAATCCGAAAGCAAGGTCAGGATCGGATCGACGCTATTCACAATGTGTTTCAGGGCCATTTCGTGGGCGATATGGGGCTATTTCGGCGGAAAATCCTCCGGCGGCGGCCGCTGCAATCAGACCGCCCGCGCGTCACGCGTCCAGGTGACCGTCAGTGGGACAGGCCCGTCGGGCAGCCACGGCTGGGCGGCGACGACGTCGGCCACCTGCCAGGTGCCGCGTTCGATGACGCCGATCGCGGCGTCGATCACCTTGTACTCCTGGACGGCGCGGTGGATGGGCTGCGATTCCACCCAGACGATGATGAGCTCGCCGGGGGCGAACTGCGCCTCGTCCTGCACGGCCCGGATCAGGTCCTCGTTGTGCAGATGACCGTCACCGAAGTTGAAGCCCACCAACGTGTTACAGATCACCTCACCCTCACGGACGTCGCGGGTGTCGATGTCGGGGAGATTCTTGATCAGCACCGAGAACAGACCGCGGCCCTGACTGTGCATCGACCGCCAGCCCAGGATCTGCTGCGCGAACAGCTCGGCCTCGGGCGGCTCGTAGCCGTAGTCGATCAGCTGGTCGACGACGTTGCCCGCGGAGCGGGTGACACGGTTCAACTTGTCCTCGGCGCCGGGCGCGAAGGCCCATACGGCCGAGGCCCAGTTGCCGGCGTACTGCCGCATGGCGGGCAGGAACGACACCAGGTCGGGGCGCAGGTTGCCGAGCACCGGAAAGAAGGACAGCGCCACGACGATCAGCACAGCCAGCCACGGCGAGGACATATCCCAGATCGCGTACCCGTGCCAGTTCGGGAACCCCAGGAACAGGAACACCACGGCATAGGCGAACAACGCATTCCACTCCAGCGGGACCGCCAGCGGGAACGTCGAGATGATGAAGAGATGGAAACCGACCATGATGGTCGCGGCGACGAACGTGGGCCAAGGCCACGGTGACAGCAGCAGCACCAGGGGCGAGAGGATCTCGACGACGGTGCCCAGCCCGTGCGCCATGAACTTCGCGAAGTGCGACGGCCGTAGATCGTTCGGCCACTGCCGGTAGTGGGCGCGCTTGATCCAGGTGATCGGCATGGACGGGCTGTTGCTCACCATCGGTGGGATGACATTGGCGAAGTGCTGCCCGAACTTCGACACGCCGGCCCAGAACCACACCGTCACGATCAGAACTTTCAGCGCGATGATCATGTCGACGAACGGCAGCGTCGCGAAGAACACCATGGCAGGCAGATACTGCTCGCCGCGGGCCGCAAGGAAGATCGTCTTGTCCCGCAACCCGACGACCACCAGCAGCACCACCACGGCACCCAGCAGCGCGGGACTGACCAGTCCGGATGTGTTGCCGGGTAACGCCTCCGACAATGCGGCGCTGGGCACACCCGGGCAGACCAGGGCTGCGACGAGCACCGCGGCCAGCGCCACGTACACCATGATGTCGAACCAGGTGCGCCGATCACCGTCGGTGAAAGGCACACCGCGCCAAGGCCGTAGCCGGATGGTGCCTGGTTTCGCCCAGAACCGGAACCCACCAGTCATCGGCTTGGTCTTACCGGCCAGCGGACCCCACGAGCCGGCCAGCCCCAGCAGTTCCAGCAGCACCGTCCACAGGATCGCCTTCTGGTAGACGATCGGCTGATCCCACCAGCCGGCCACATGCCAGAACGCGGGCAGTCCAGAGGTGACGGTGGCGATCGCGACGCCGCCGATGACGTAGAACACGGCCAGCTTGACCAGATAGATCAGATGCACCATGCGGGGCACGCCATAGCCGTGATCCACCCACTTGAGTACCAGCGTCTTGATCCGCTCGGTCAGCGGTAGTGCCAGAAACGTCTCGGGGTCGACCTTGGGCAGGTTGGGTGTCGTGAATCCCATCAGGCGACAAGTCCTTTCAGCCGAGCACCCGCTTGCGTAGGCCCTTGGTGGCGGCGTGCAGCACAGCCTTCTCGCCGCGCCTGACCAGGAATCGGGGTATCGGCACTGACGGTTCGAGAGTGATGTCGAAACGCACCCGCGTGGTCTCGCCGTCGTAGTCGGGCGCCAGGTTGTACTCGACGTGCAGCGCCCGCTGCTGCGGTGTCGGCTCGGCGTCCCACACCACCCAGTCCGGCCCCCAGTGATATTCGAGCAGTTCGCGGTCGACGATCCCGAGCACCTTGAAGGTGGCCCGGACGTGGTGGGGGCGCCCATCGGGATAGGTGTCGACGACCTCGGTCCTGGTGTGCACCGGAGACCAAGAGGGCATGGCTTTGACGTCGGCAAGCGCATCCAGGATGGCTTCCGGCGGTGCCTCGATCACGATCTCCCGTGACGCGCGAACGGCCACGATCCGAACCTAGCCCCGGTGTCGCAGCTGCCGTGGCACATTCGCCACAGCTAATCCCAGCCGATGTCATCCCACGCTGTGGTGCCCTGCGGCGGCGGCCCCGGTTCGCCGGCCGGTGTACGGGAAAACCGCGGCGCCGGTGCGGCCTGCTGCACGCCGCCGGGGTCGATGAGTGTTCGCCGC
The DNA here is from genome assembly GCA_945957405.1 of uncultured Mycolicibacterium sp. Classification (GTDB taxonomy): domain Bacteria; phylum Actinomycetota; class Actinomycetes; order Mycobacteriales; family Mycobacteriaceae; genus Mycobacterium. Next base: position 12,671 of record CAMFLL010000153.1, read on the forward strand.
GCCAGCAGATGCTCGTTCGCCGATGCCTCGGTCCATGTCAGCACGGGTGTCACACAGGCGTCGGTGCCCGCGAAGATCTCCGTCCACTGCGCGCGGGTCTTGGAGGCGAACCGTTCGGTGAAGATGGCCCGCATGTGGTCGTAACGGGCCAGCTCGAACTGGCCCGGCACATCGTCGGCGGACAAGCCGAGTCCCGACACCAGCTGGGCGAAGAACTGGGGTTCGATGGCCCCGACCGCCATGTACTGCCCGTCGGAAGTCTCGTAGGTGCGGTAGAACGGCGCGCCGCCATCCAGCAGGAACGACTCGCGCTGGTCGCGCAGCACACCGGTGGCCTTCATGGTCCACACCATCTGAGCCAGCGCACTGACACCGTCGACCATCGCAGCGTCGATCACCTGGCCGCGTCCCGAGCGCTCGCGCTCGTAGAGCGCCGCGACGATACCGAGCAGCACCAGCATCGACCCACCGCCGAAATCGGCGACGAGGTTCAGCGGCGCCACCGGCGGACGGTCGCGGTATCCGATCGCGCTGAGCGCCCCCGTCTGTGACAGATAGTTGATGTCGTGGCCGGCGGTCATCGCCAGTGGGCCGTCCTGACCCCAACCGGTGATGCGCGCGAAGATCAGTCGCGGGTTGACGGTCTCGCAGTCCACCGGCCCGATGCCGAGTCGCTCACAGGTGCCGGGCCGGAAGCAGTCCAGCAGGACATCGGCTTTGGCGGCGAGCGCCAGCAGCTCCTGGGGTCTGGCTTTCACGTCGAGGTCGACCAGACGTTTGCCGCGGTGCAGCAGGTCGACATTCTCCGCGGGCATGGTGAGCCCCCCGGGCCTGCGGACCCGCACGACGTCGGCGCCGAGATCGGCCAGCATCATGGCCGCGTGCGGTCCGGGGCCGATTCCGCCCAGCTCGATGACACGCACTCCGGCCAGCGGACCCGTATTCGTCACGGCCACAGGCTCGTTGGGGAGCACTAGCCCTTCTTGACCTTGAGCACCTGCTTCCGCAGCCCGTCAGTGGCGGTCTCCATACCGCCTTTGAGGGTGCGTTTGACGATGAAACCGGGTAGTGGCACCGACAGGTCGATCTCCATGTCGAACGTCACCTTGGTATTGTCACCATCAGGGCTCAGTGTGTATTTCGCGTCCTGCGCCTTGAGCTGTCCGGCGCTCACCAGGGTCCAGCTGACACTGGAATCGGTCCAGGTGTATTCGATGACCTGCTCGTCGGTGAGCCCCGCGGCCTTGACCACCATCTTGGCCTGCTTGGGCCGCCCGTCATCGTAGGTCTCGAGGATCTCAGAGCTCTGGTACTGCGGGGACCAGCTTGGCGTCGACTCGACATCGGCGATGACGTCGAGGATCTCCTCGGGTGTCGCTTCGATGACCACGGCACGGGACTCTTTGACTGACATGGCCGGAACCCTAATTGAGGCGATGGGCGTCCGGACGCCTTTGGCATTGGCCAGTAATGTCGGCGGCATGAGCGAGCCCATCGATCCTTCGGCGGTTCCCAGCGGCACCGGATGTGTGGAATGCGAGGCGGCCGACGGCTGGTGGTTCCATCTGCGTCGCTGCGCGTCGTGTGGGCATATCGGATGTTGTGACGATTCGCTGATGCGGCACGCGACGGCGCACTGGCGCGAAAGCGGGCACCCGATCATCCAGTCCTTCGAACCGGGTGAGAACTGGTTCTGGGATTACGGCTCCGACGACTACTACTCGGGGCCGGAACTGGCGCCGCCCCATTCGCACCCGTCCGACCAGCCGGCTCCGGGGCCGCGGGCACGGGTCCCTCACGACTGGATGCGTCAGCTTCAGCAGCGCAGCGACTGAGCCTCGGCGCGCACGCAGCGCAGCGCGGGTGCGCGTCCCCGCACCGGCGCCAACGCCGGGGTGTGCTGTTCATCGTCGACGGTGTCGCCGTCCGATGACCGGTGCAGCCTGATCCAGGCGCAGACCGTGTCCAGGCCGGCCTGCACGTCGTAGTCGTCGCCGCGGACCACGATGCGCTTCTTGCGGAACACCCGGCGGCCCGTCGCACGGAACGACACCGGGCATTCGTAGGCCGGTTCGTGACCGGTCCAGCCGTGGATCTCCTGGATCTGGACGGCGTCGTCGAACTGCTGGCCGAGGTCTGCGTCGGCGAAGTGGGCGGTGTAGCAGATGGTGAACAACCAGCTCCGGTCCGCGCGCTGCTCACCGCGGACGATCATCCGGTCGTTGCCGATTGTCGCCATGTCCCACCTCCTCGCCGAAGTACTCTTCAGCGTGGCGGCGGGCCGCCCGGGGCTCACGCGTAGCGGGCTACGCGTCCTTGGACGCAACTACGCACTACCCGCGGCCTCCCCCATCGCGCGCTCGAATTCGACGGCCATCTTCGCGGCGAAGGCATTGACGGCCTTCAGCGGGCGCAGCATCACCGTCATCTCGTCGATCAGCCCGTCGGGACCGGTGTGCAGGAAATCGCAGCCGTTGATGGTCAGGCCGTCGACCGTCGCGGTGAACACCAGGGCGTGGTCGGCGTCGCCGGGACCGCCAATCTCCCGTTCGTAGTGCAGGCCTTCGAAGACCCGGGACACCGCGCCCAGGATCACGCCCAGCGTCTGACGGCCCTCATAGGGGTTGTGGGCGATCGGGCTGCGGAACACCACATTCTCGGAGAACAGTGCGGGCAGGGCGTCGAAATCGCCGGCTTCGACGGCGGCGCGGAAAGGATGCATGGTCGGAACGCTACCGAGTGGCTGCCGCCGCAGTCGGTGGCACTGGGTGGCGGTGGTGCGCGGTCGTGCCGGCGCCGACTTCGACGGCAGGGTCGTGCCTTGGCCGCGAACGCAGCCCTGCCGTCGAACTGGGTGCCATCGCCGCGGGACTTCGACCGCAGGGCGGATTGCGAAGGCGCCCCGTGGGTAATCCACGCCTGTGAAAAAAGACGAGCCCGAAACATCGGCGGCCGGCCAGGACGTCGAAAGCGACCCCGCCAAGGGTGCCGACGGTCAGTCGGATTGGTCGGACGAAGGTGGCGCGACGCCCAGCGGTCCGGCCGGTGACACCGACGCGTCCTGAGCCGGCGGCCGTCACAATGATCGGATGACCGCTTCGGCGTCGATTCCCAGCGGCGAGAGCATTCGCACCGTCCTCATCGCGTTCGGCGCGAACCTCTGCGTGGCGATCGCGAAGACCGTCGCCGCCGTCATCTCCGGATCCGCGTCGATGGTCGCCGAGGCAGCGCACTCCTGGGCGGACACCGGCAACCAGGTTTTCCTGCTGATCGCCAACCGCCGCAGCATCCGCCCCGCCGACGACAGCCGCCCGCTCGGTTATGGGCGCGAGGCCTATGTGTGGTCGCTGCTCGCCGCCGTGGGGCTGTTCGTGATGGGGGCGGCGGTGTCGGTATGGCACGGCATCACCGACCTGCTGCACGAACCGGGTGGCCACGAGGACTATCTGATCGCCTACATCGTGTTGGGTCTGGCGTTGCTGTTCGAGGGCACGTCCTTTGTGCAGGC
>CAMFLL010000154.1 GCA_945957405.1 uncultured Mycolicibacterium sp.
TAAGAGACAGGAGGTACCCTGACGGCCCATGGGACGTGTGGACGGCAAAGTCGTACTGATCAGTGGTGGGGCGCAGGGCATGGGTGCGGCACACGCGAAGATGCTCGTCGACGAGGGCGCGAAGGTCGTGATCGGCGACATCCTCGACGACAAGGGCGAGGAACTGGCGGCCGAACTGGGTGGCTCCGCGCGCTACGTCCATCTCGACGTCACCCAGGCCGATCAGTGGGAGGCCGCCGTCAACACCGCGGTGGACAACTACGGGCTGCTCAACGTGCTCGTCAACAACGCGGGCATCGTCGCGCTGGGCAAGATCGGCAAATTCGACATGGCCAAGTGGCAGAAGGTCATCGACGTCAACCTGACCGGCACATTCCTCGGCATGCAGGCCGTTGTCGAACACATGAAGGCCGCCGGCGGCGGCTCGATCATCAACGTGTCGTCCATCGAAGGCTTGCGTGGGTCGGTCATGGTGCACCCGTACGTGGCGTCCAAGTGGGCGGTGCGCGGCCTGGCGAAGTCCGCCGCACTGGAACTCGGTAAGGACAACATCCGGGTGAACTCCATTCACCCGGGCTTCATCCGGACACCGATGACCAAACACTTCCCCGATGACATGGTGACGGCCCCATTGGGTCGTCCCGGCCAGTCCGAGGAGGTCGCCACGTTCGTGGTGTTCCTGGCCAGCGACGAGTCGTCATTCTCGACCGGCGCCGAATTCGTGGTCGACGGGGGCCTGGTCGCCGACGTCCCCCACAAGGTCCTTTTCTAGACAGCTCACCGCGATCCGCCGCCGGTGCGCGGCAGGCGATCCCACCGTCCCCTCGTCGGGCATCATGGTCGCACGATCACATCCGCGGCGCTGATCGGCGGAACTGGTCGGCCTCACCACACTCGCGTTTGCAACCAGGCTGAAGTTGTCTACCAACAATTTTCGTGATCAGCCCGCGATCCGCTGAGTCTGCGGCGCCTCGGCCACCGCGAACAGACCGGCTGGGTCGCACAGTCGGAGCACCCGCGCCACGGCGCCACTCGGGATGTACTCCCAGCTGGATTCGGTGCGCATCAGCTGCGCCCGGATGGCGTGCAGAGCGCTGATGCCGTCGACCGCCATGAACGTCACAGCCGACAAATCCAGGGTGACGTGCGCCGAACCGATCAAGAGCCCGCACACTGCATCGGCGAACATCCTGGCGTTGGCGGCGTCGACCTCGCCCGCGACGGTGGCGCCGTCAGAGCAGCGCCGAATTCATGTCGCCGATGTTGTCGAACCGGAGGCGGACCGTCGTCCCGCGCGGCGATTTCGTGATGGCGGCCTCATCGGACAGTGCCTGCATCAGCGGAATGCCACGGCCGCGGAACTGCGGGATCACGTCGGGAGTCGGCTCGCGCCAGGCACCCTCGTCGACGATCGCCACGTGCACGACCGACGTGGTCGTGTCGTAATCGGCCTTTAACGAGACGGTGCCCGGACAGTTCTTGTGTGAATAGGCGAATTCGGCGGCGTTCGCGAGCGCCTCGTTGACCGCCAGCACCATGTCGCTGTGCCGGGTGGGTCCGACCTTCAACCGTCGTAACCACCTGCTGAACTCTTCGCGCACCTGCCCCACGTTGACCGGATCGGCGGCAACGCTGCAATTCAGAGGCTCTACTGAGGTCATGGCGGTCAGACGACTACCCGGTTTAGTGGTGCATTACGCGGTCAACTTTGCCAGAGCTTCGTCCAAAGTCGGGAACACGTCCACGATGTCGGCGATTCCGACGAGTTTCAACGGCCTGCCGGTGACCGGACCGTCGGCCACCACGCCAAAAGCCGCGTTGGGAGAGGTTTCTTGATGCGCGGCGATCAGCACGCTCATCCCCGCTGAGGCAAGGAACTCGACGTCTGTGAGATTGACCACCAGGGCGGCCGGGTTCTTACGCAACGACGCCGAGATCGCATCCTGCAGCTGGGGGGCGGTCAGCATGTCCACCGTGCCCGCCGCGGACACCACTGCAACCTGACCGAACCACTCTTCGCCTACCAGGCAGGTAGGCGTCAGGACCACGTCGTCGGCAATGTTGGACTCTTCTGACATCTCAGGCACCTCACTGAATTGCGTCACGCCATATCCTCACGGCGCTTGGCCTGCAAGGCTTCGGGTTGAACCTGGCAAGTTCGCTTCGGGAACAATACCGCGCCATCCGGCGATCCCAGGTGGCGCGACTGACACGAGGTTATCCCAGCCACCGCCGGACTTCCTTATCGACGGGTTTCTTGGCGTCCGCGCCAGCAGCGCCGGACCAGGCACGCTCGGCCGTGTTCAAACCATCGCCCATGCATTTGGCTCTACGATTTGACTGAATCCGCCGACTCCGACTGCGTAGGACCCACGACGTGAACCGCCCTTCGTTCGCTGAACACGAACCGGTGTCGGTCGATGACGACAACTCGACCAGGTTCCGCATCCTCAATGCGACGTCAGAGGTACTCAGGCGGAGCGGGCAGACCAAGTTGAGCCTGTCCGAGGTGGCGCAGCAGGCCGGTGTCTCCCGGCCCACGCTCTACCGGTGGTTTGCCTCGAAAGAAGCCCTGCTCGATGCGTTCAGCGTGCATGAGCGCCGCATGTTCGAAAGCGGTATCAGTAAGGCGACGGCAGGCCTACGCGGCAATGAGCGCCTCGACGCCGCGCTGCGTTTCATCGTCGACTACCAGCACTCGTATTCCGGTGTCCGCGCCATCGACATCGAGCCCGAAGTGGTGATCGCCCGGTTGGCGCAGGTCATCCCCATCATGAGGGCCAGGCTGCAGCGCCTGCTGCCTGGGCCCAACGGCGAGGTAAAGGCCGCCACTGCCATCCGGGTGGCGGTATCGCACTACATCGTCCGTAGCGATGACGACGACGGTTTCCTCGAGCAGTTGCGGCACGCCGTCGGGCTCAGACCCCCTGGCAGGTGAGCCAGGTGTCGACACGGTAGGCCCGCAGGTCAGGCGATGTTCAGGGAACCGCCGAACATGGCGAGCAGGACACCGGTACGCCACCAGATCAACGCCAGGAAGACCGCGAGCACTCCCACCGCCACCGAGGCCTGTACGGCAGTTCGGCGCGCCTGGGGCGCGTAGGCGAATGCCGCGGCGACGGCCGCGCCGGTGACCAGGCCGCCGATGTGCCCCTGCCAGCTGATGGGGCCCGAGCCCAGCGCGGGAGCCACGAAGGTGAACACGAGGTTGATGACGATGATCGCCATGACGCCGCGGACATCGAGCTTCAACCGGCGCGATACGACGAATATCGCACCGAACAACCCGAAGATCGCCCCGGATGCACCCGCGGTCGCCGAGTTGAGTGGCGAGATCAGGTAGACGAGCACCGAGCCGCCCAGGCCGGCGAGCAGGTATAGGACACTGAAGCGCAGCCGGCCGAACCACGCTTCCAGCGGCGGGCCGACCACGTACAGGGCCCACATGTTGAACAGGATGTGCATGGCGCCGTAGTGCATGAACATCGACGTCACCAGGCGGTACCACTGCCCGTCGGCGACGGCCGGCGGCCACAGCGTGAGCTCACGTTCAAGCTGTCCCGACGCCATCTGCAAGACGAACATGACGACATTGATGCCGATCAGCGTCCACGTCACCACGGGTGCGCCACCTTGGCGGACCGTCCCGCCGAACTGGGTCTTGGCCTTCCGTACAGTGGCGGCGCCGCTACGCACGCATTCCACGCACTGGTGCCCGACGGCTGCCGAGCGCATGCAGTCGGGGCAGATCGGACGCTGGCACCGGTTGCAGCGCACGTACGTCACCCGGTCGGGATGTCGGTAGCAGGTGGGCGTCTGCGCCGGCGATCCAGGCATGTTCGGGTAGGTCATGCCCTAAAAGGTACTGGTCACTGTGTAGATCCTGGATGCGTGGGGACACTCGTGGAGGCCGGGGCCCGCCATCGTCGTCTGCTTGGATTGTCGATATGACCGAGCAACCCCGGGTAGTGAGCGCAACCAGTGAGGTTCGAGCACCCGCAGAGGTGGTCTTCGAGCTGATCGCCGAGCCCACCAAGCAACCGCGCTGGGACGGTAACGACAACCTGGCTGAGGCACCCGCGGGCCAGCGTGTCCATGCGGTCGGCGACATCTTCACGATGGTGCTCACCAACGGGATGGTGCGGCAGAACCACGTGGTCGAGTTCGACGAGGGGCGGCTCATCGCGTGGCGGCCCGCCGAGGAGAACAGACCGCCACCCGGCCACCTGTGGCGGTGGGAGGTCGAACCGCTGGACGACAGCCGGTGCCGAGTCACCCAGACCTACGACTGGTCACAACTGGACGATGAGATGAGGCGAAAGCGCGCCCGCGCCACCACGGCCGAGCGGCTCCAGGCGTCGATCACACTGTTGGCGGCACTCGCCGAGGAGAGCCGGCGCGGTCAGGCCTGACCGGCAGGCACGTCGTCGGCCGGCGGCGGGGTCTCGACGAGCAGCGCCATGCCGTGATGCGGCGGCATCTCCACCCCGAAGCTGTGCAGATCATCGACCGTGGCAACGGGGTTGCCGCTGAACATGTCCGAGACGACGCTCCCCGGTGGCAGATGCTCGGAACGCACCGTGCCCGCGATGTCCTCGTTGGCGAAGTTGAGCACCGTCAACTGGTGCTGGTTGGGGTCCTCGAGTTGATGCACCATCACCAGCATGCCGCGATGTGACACCTCCGGAATGTCCACCTGGCGACTGGTGGCGATGCCGTAGTGCGACCGCACGCGCAAGATCGCCTGCAACTGACGGAGGAAACTGGTCTCGTCGGCGAGCTGCTCCGGGATCGGTCCGTAAAGGCTTCGGCCCCTTGGCATTCCGGCCATCGACCGGGTGGCCGTCGGGTTGACGCCCATCAGGTCGTGGGCGGCCCGGTGGATCCAGCGGGTGTCGCCGCCGCGCAACAGCTCGCTGACCTGGTCCTGCGGCAGGGTCAGCATGCCGCACAGGTCCCAGCCCGACATCGCGAACACGCCGGGCTGCAGTGCGTTGAACATGCCCAGCAGCAGGTGCGCGCGCCGGATGCGGTCCAGGTCATGCACGTCGTCGATGGCGTCCAGCTCAGCGATGTCGAGCGCAGCGGTGATGACAGTCGCTGTGGTGCAGGCGATTCCGTTGGTGGTGAAGACCTGGTTGTAAGAGCGGTCAGGGCCGGTGAGTTTCTCGGTCAGGTCCCTGCGGATGGTGTCGCCGAGTACCTCGCCGGTGATGTCGGCACCCTTGTAGTGGAAGACGTCATCGCGATGCCCCGTCGACCAGTGCACAAGTTCGTAGGTCAGCTCGTCGTGGTTCTGCAGTGCGTGCACCAGGGAAGCCGGGTCGACGCCCAACTCGAGCGTGGTGCGGAGCGTCAGCCGCAGGAACTCGGTGTCCGCCGTGACCAGGGCATGCTGATAGGCGGGCCGGTTGATGAAGTCGTAGGACAGGTCGGCCCCGGCTTCGCCGATCTGCCTGATGTCGTCGATCGTGAGATTGAGTTCCTGGAACGTGAACCCGCCGACCTTGCGCACCATGCTGGCGATCAGATGGTTGGCCGCCTCGGACAGCGGGTGGCCCTCCGACCAGGCCGGGTTGTCCTCGTTGGCGGTTTTCTCGGCTCCGAGGAAACCGTTGGCGTCGAGCCGAAGTCCGCCGGTGCCGAGGTCGGCAAGCGAGTGCAAGGCATCGCCGATCACCAGACGCATGCCCGCAAAGGACGGGTCGAGCCAGTTGATGGACGGCTGACCGTCCTTGAAGTAGTGCAGATACACCCAACGCCGCTCGACACCGTCGATACCGGTCACCGGGCGCGTCACGCTCCAGTTGGTCTCTTTGACGCCTTCGGCGTAGAAGATCACCCGCTGCAGCCGGCCGATGATGTAGCCGGCCTTATCCAGCCAGTCCTCGGTCGCGGCGTCGATGTTGACCGAGTCGACGCCGGGCGGCACCTCGGGCAGCTGTTCCCAGTCCAGCGGATCGATCTCGATCATGTGATAGATGCCGGGGTAATCCGCGTATTTCATCTCGGCGAGCCGGAAGTCGGCACCCTTACCCGTGTGACCGGGAACGATGTCGTCGATGATCGTGCCGCCGTACCAGTTGGCCGTCCCGCACATCTGCCGGAACTCGTCCTCGGTACCGAACGCGGGATCGATCTGGGTACTGATCCGGTCGAAGTGGCCGTCCACGCTGGGCGTGTGCTGCCAGCCGGAGATGCCGCCGGCCCGCTTCACCGGCCCGGTGTGCACACCTTCGATACCGATCTCGGCGAACGCCTTCCACATCTGCACGTCGGCCATGGCCTGTAGGAACGACTCGTCGGGGCGCGTGATCAGCGACAACGGGTAGGCCGTGAACCACACCGACGCGGTCTCGACAGCGCCGCGCGCGTGCGGCGTCGCGTACGGGTTCTGCCACATCGAGCCCTGCCCGGAGAACTGCTGACTGATTTCGTTGGCATCCGACAACATCGACTGCGACAGCAGCCAGGACACGTAGGCGGGATTGTCGCCCGACGCGGGACCGTCTTGCGACACCGACCTTCGGGTGAACGGCGTCTTGACGCGGGGCCGGAACCGTAACGTCCTGGGCCGGGCGGGGTGCAGGTGTTCGTCGAAGGTGATCTCTGTCGGTTCGTTGGCTTGATCGTCGGGCAGCGACTCCGCCGTCTGCGACATGGGATTCCTTCCTGGCATTCTCGTGTTCGGGTCGTGTTCCGAGCCTACGGATGGACGGGGAGCTGCGTGGGGTCTGGGGCGGACATCTCCGCAAGTATTGCCAGCCCGGTGCTCCTTTAAAACGGGCCACTGCGGGAAAACTGTGGCCCGTAGCGGGCAGGTTCGTCTGAGACAGCGGTCTCGCAAGGGCCCAGCTTGGGCACTTGCTGTGAAGATGCTGTACACCCGCGACGCTGATGGATTAGGCGCCACGAATCCAATTGCAGGGCGGGAGCGGGCTATCGGGTGTTCACTAGAACGACGTCAATTCATTGCGAGGGGAATCTCATGGCAGGGATCGACTTCAAAGCCAAGACTCCGCTGATCGGTATGTCCATGGTGTTCCTGGCCATGGCGATCGTCGCAGTCACCGCCTATCTGCATGCCGGCTGGTATTCGATCATCGGTTACGCGATCGCCGCGGGCATCGCCGTCTTCGGGTTCGTCTTCACGTTCCGGGACATACCGGCGCCGCCCCACGTCGTCAACGCGGACCCGACGCTGCGGCAAGGACCTCCGTCCGACCTCTGACCTGCACGACCTCTGACCTACACGGCTTTTGACCGACGAGAGCGAGGATCACAGCGATGACCACGGCGCCTGACAAGCCCCACTACGACACATCCGCGCTGACCGCCGAGGACGAGGGCTATCACAAGGGTCTGAAGCCCAGGCAGTTGCAGATGATCGCGATCGGCGGGGCCATCGGGACAGGTCTGTTCCTGGGCGCCGGCGGCCGTCTGGCCAACGCCGGACCCGGCCTGTTCCTGGTATATGCGTTCTGCGGGATCTTCGTCTTCCTCATCCTGCGGGCGCTCGGTGAGCTGGTCCTGCACCGACCGTCGTCGGGCTCCTTCGTGTCGTATGCCCGCGAGTTCCTGGGCGAGAAGGCAGCATTCGTCGCGGGATGGATGTACTTCCTGAACTGGGCGATGACGGCCATCGTCGACTCGACCGCCATCGCAACGTATTTCCACTTCTGGTCGGCCTTCGACGCGATTCCGCAGTGGCTCATCGCGCTGATCGCGCTCGCCGTGGTTCTCGGCATGAACCTCATCTCGGTCACCCTGTTCGGCGAGCTGGAGTTCTGGGCCGCGCTGATCAAGGTCGTCGCATTGATGACATTCCTGGTGGCCGGCACCATCTTCCTGGCCGGCCGCTATGAGATCCAGGGCGAGAGAACCGGTTTCAGTGTCATCGCCGAGAACGGCGGCCTGTTCCCCAGTGGCATCTTCCCGTTGGTCATCGTCGTCTCGGGTGTCGTATTTGCTTACGCCGCAGTCGAACTGGTCGGCACAGCCGCGGGCGAGACCGAGGAACCCGAGAAGATCATGCCGCGCGCCATCAACTCGGTGATCGCGCGTATCGCGTTGTTCTACGTCGGCTCACTGTTCCTGTTGGGTCTGCTGCTCCCGTACACGGCCTACAAGGCTGGCGAGAGCCCGTTCGTGACGTTCTTCTCCAAGATCGGCATCGAAGGCGCCGGCACCATCATGAACATCGTGGTGCTGACCGCCGCCTTCTCCAGCCTGAACGCCGGGCTCTACTCGACGGGCCGCATCCTGCGCTCGATGGCCATGAGCGGTAGCGCACCGAAGTTCACCGCCAAGATGTCCAGTCGCGGTGTGCCGTACGGCGGTATCTGCCTGACGGCGGCCATCGGCCTGTTGGGCGTCCTGCTGAACGGCGTCGTGCCCTCGATGGCGTTCGAGATCGTGCTCAACATGGCCGCGCTCGGCATCATCGCGTCCTGGGGCACCATCGTCATCTGCCAGATCCAGCTGTACCGCTGGTCGCAGAAGGGCATCCTGAAGCGCCCCTCGTTCCGGTTGTGGGGTTCGCCGTGGACCGGCTATGCCACCCTGGTGTTCCTCGTGGGTGTGCTCGTGTTGATGGCGATGGACCCGCCCATCGGCACCTGGACGGTCGCGAGCCTGGTCCTCATCATTCCGATGCTCATCGGCGGTTGGTACGCGGTCCGCGGGCGCGTGCTCGAAGTGGCCCGCGAACGCGTCGGTTACACCGGCGAGTACCCGGTGGTGGCCAACCGGCCGCTCCCGCCCGACAAGGATCCGCACAACAAGGACCACAACAAGGAGTGACCCACCAACCGCCGTCGAGCCTGTAATTCCTGACCGCCCCCCTCGGGCGACGCGTACCGCAATCACAGGCTCGGCTTTGTGGCATTGCTGTCGCATCAGCTCCACCTCGTGTTTGCCGTCGGGCAACGTTGCCGGACTAGCTTCCCCAGCGTGACCCCGCCGGTCGAGGAGGCCATCGCGAACACTGTCGCGCTGCCCGAATTGATGGACCCGATGTACTGGCTCGGCGACGGCGGGCTGTTTGGTTCGGCCGTGCTGGCCGGCGTCATCGTCATCGTCTTCATCGAGACGGGGCTGCTGTTCCCGTTCCTCCCGGGCGACACCCTGCTGTTCACCGCCGGTCTGATCGCCGCCCAACCCAACTCACCGATCGAGCTGTGGGCCGTCGCGCCGTGTGCCGCGGCCGCCGCGGTGCTGGGCGGGCAGTCCAGCTATGTCATTGGGCGGCGGATCGGCCCGGCGGTGTTCAAGAAGGAAGACTCCCGCATCTTCAAGAAGCACTACGTCACGCAGTCCCACGAATTCTTCGCGCGCCACGGCCCGAAAGCCTTGGTCATTGCCCCCTTCATCGGCGTGGTACGCACGTTCACCCCGGTGATCGCCGGTGTCGCCGAGATGCGCTACCGCACATTCCTGACGTTCAACGTCATCGGCAGCCTGGCCTGGGGGATCGGCTTGACGCTGGTCGGCTACTTCCTGGGGAACGTCCCGTTCGTCGCGCACAACCTGGAACTGATGGTGCTCATCATCGCGATCCTGTCGACGGTGCCGGTGATCATCACGGTGCTACGGACCGTCGTGCGAGGTCGCGCCGATTCCGGCACTCACTCGTGACCGGTGGTTTGCGTCGAGCAATTACACTGGGAACTTATGAGGTCTAATAAACTGGCCGCGCTGGCTGTGTCCACCGTGGTCGGTTGGTACGCGGCGGCGGGTGTCGCATCGGCTGACCCCGAACCCGCGCCCCCACCTCCCGGTCCGGCCAGCACCACGATCGACGGCACCGGCACCTTCCAGGTGGGCACCGACATCGCACCGGGCACCTACAGCTCGGCCGGTCCCGCCGACAACGGTGCGTGCTACTGGAAGCGGATGAGCGGTGACACGCTCGTCGACAATGCGATGAGCAAGAAGGCGCAGGTCGTCCAGATCGACGCCACGGACACCAGCTTCAAGACCAGCGACTGCCAGCAGTGGCAGATGATCGACAACTGCCTGCCAGGATGCGGCCCGCAGGGCGCGGCTCCCGCGGACATCCTCGGTCAACTGGGTCGGATGATGCTCAGGCCGGCACCCGACGCACCCGCGCCCGGCGGAACCGGACCGCAACCCGGCCCCGGCAGCGGGCCGCTACCCGGACCCAGCGAACCGCTTCCCGCCGAATCGGGGGGCTGACCTCACCACCGACATGCCACCCGGTGACAGTTGACGCGTGTCGATTTCCTATCGTGACTCAGATGAGCAACGGTGCTGATTCCGAACGGGTGGCCGACCTAGCGCGGCAGGTTGTACGCGACCACGATCCCCGGACCGTTCCGATCCCCGAATTCCTGGCCGCCTGCTACGACGCGGGCCTGTCATGGGTGCACTTTCCGGAAGGATTGGGCGGCCTCGGGGTGTCGCGCGGCCTGCAGGCGGTGGCCGACGGAATCCTGCAGGGCGCCGGCGGTCCGGTGCCGCTGGGTCTCAACCCGATGGGCTACGGCATGGCCGCCCCCACCATTCGCGAACACGCGCAGACCGATGATGTGAAGCGGTCCTGGTTGCGCCCGCTGGCGAGCACCGAACACATCTGGTGCCAGCTGTTCTCTGAACCGGGCGCGGGCTCAGATCTGGCCGGACTGGCCACGTCGGCCGTCGCAGACGGTGACGAGTGGGTGATCAACGGTCAGAAGGTGTGGACCAGCTTGGCGCACCGGGCGCGCTGGGGTCTGCTGTTGGCCAGGACCAATCCCGAACTGCCCAAGCACAAGGGGCTGACGTACTTCGTCATCGACATGCACTCACCGGGCGTCCAGACCCGACCGCTGCGGCAGATGACGGGCCACGCCGAGTTCAACGAGGTGTACTTCACCGACGCCCGCATCCCCGACAGCCACCGCCTCGGCGCCGTCGGCGAGGGCTGGGGCGTCGCCATGACCACGCTGATGAACGAGCGTTCGGCGCTCGGCGGCAGCGGCAGCCGGCGCGGAGCCGGCACGATCTCCGACGCGGTCGCGTTGTGGGCGTCGCGTCCCGACCTTCGCACCCCGGTGCTGCGCGATCGGCTCACCCAGCTGTGGTTGCGCTCGGAGGCCCAGCGGCTCACCTCGGAGCGGTCCAGGGCCACCGCCACGGTGCGGGGTCCCGGCCCGGAAGGTTCGATCAGCAAGCTCGTCGGCGCCGAACTGAACCAGCACGTCTACGAATGGTGCATGGACCTGCTTGGCCCGGAAGGCGTTCTCTACCATAGTTATTCGTCATCAGATGGGGACGGCTCCGATTGGCGGGGACCGATCCAACAGCGGTTCCTGCGCAGCCGCGCCAACACCATCGAAGGTGGTACCTCGGAGGTCATGCGCAACATCCTCGGCGAGCGGGTGCTGGGTCTGCCCGGCGACCTCCGCGCCGACGCCGGTATGCCGTGGAAGGAGATCCCCCGTGGCTGAGTTCAGCTTCACCGATGAGCAGCAGCAACTGCGCAACGCGGTACGAAAGTTCTGCACCGACAACTACGACGAGCAGACCGTGCGCTCGCTGATGGAATCGGATCCGCCGTTCGATGCCAGGCAGTGGGGCCGGCTCGGTGCCGAGCTCGGCGTGCTCGGAATGTCGGTGCCCGAGGTCGACGGCGGAGCCGGCGGCACATTGGTCGATCAGGCCGTCGCGGTCGAGGAACTGGGCGCCGCGCTGGCGTGCGGACCGCTGTTCGGCACCGTCTATCTGGCCATCCCGGCGCTGGTCGCCGCATCCCCGAGTGACACCAGGTCCGCGCTGCTCGGCGACCTCATCGAAGGCGCGCGCACGGCGGCGGTCGCGGTGGCCGACAGGGCCGGCGCGTTCGACGCCGCCGCGCTGACGGTGACGGCCACCCCGGCCGACGGCGGCTACGCGCTCACCGGTGTCGCGGACCGGGTGGTGGACGCCGGCGCGGCCGACACCCTGCTGGTCGCGGCCGTCGCTGCTGACGGCGTCGTCCTGCTCGCCGTCGACACCTCCGCGCCGGGCGTCCGGCGCACACCGCTGGTCACCCTGGACCTGACCAGGCCGCAAGCCACCGTCGAGTTCACCGACGCCCCGGCGCAGCTGATCGCCGGACCGGACGAGGCCGAACGTGTCATCACCCATGCGCTGCAGGTCGGATCGGCACTGCTGGCCGCCGAACAGGTGGGTGCCGCCCAACATCTGTTGGACCTGTCGGTGGATTACGCGAAGACCCGGTGGCAGTTCGGCAGGCCGATCGGATCGTTTCAGGCCGTCAAGCACCGGCTGGCCGACATGCTGGTGGACGTCGAACATGCCCGCTCCGCGGCCTACCACGCGGTGTGGGCGCTGACCGACGGGACGGATGACCCCGCCGTCGCCGCCAGCATCGCGCAAGCCACGGCATCGGCGGCGCTGACCCGGGTGGCGAAGGACACCGTGCAGGTTCTCGGCGGTATCGGATTCACCTGGGAACACCAGGCGCATCTGTACTTCAAGCGCGCCAACACCGATGCCGCACTGCTGGGATCGGCCGAGCAGCACCGGGCGCGGATCGCGGAGTTGCTGCTGGACAACGCCACCCCCGACCGTCAGGTCTGGGTCGCCACCGGCGTCTGACCACCCAACACTTCCCCGAGACTGCGGTGATTGCGGCAGAACGCCACAATTCCCGCACTCACCGCAGTCTCGGCGATGGGAGTGGGCGGACCCCGCGGTAGATACCCCGTCGCACGATCCACGGTTGCAGCACCCGGTCGATGGACCACGCCGGGAACCGGAATGCGCGGCCGTTCGGTGCGAACACCTCGAGACCGTCGCGTTGTACGCCGAGCACCGATCCCCACCGGCTGCGCGGTGGCGTGAAACTGCGCAGCCGACCACCGGTGAACCCGGCGCGGATGTTGTGCGCAAGCAGGCCGTCGGCACGGTTGCGGGCCGAGCTGCGTAACGGATCTGTGGCTGCGACGTCCCCGATCGCGTACACGCCGCGCTGACCCGGCACCCGCAATTCCGGTGTGACGCGGACGAATCCGTTGTCGTCGACCAGTTCGGCGGGCAGCCAGCCGGTGTTGGGTCGCACCCGGCCGATCGCCCACAACACCGCATCCGCGACGGCGCGCGGCTGGCCGGCACTGAATTCGACGGGCTCACTGGTGATCTGGTCGGCGGCGAAACCCGGGGGCACCACCGCACGGTGCGACGCGTGCAGGCCGACATCGCCCTCGCGGAGCCGTCGCTCCACCCGCTTCCAGATCCGCGGGTGGTGCCGGGGCAGTGCCCGTTCGCCCGGGAAGTAGAGATCGACGCGTTTCCCCGGCCACGCCGACGCGACATTGGCCGCGCTACTGACCGCGGCGGCACCACCACCGATGACCGCCACCGAGCCCGCTGCCGCCACCCGGTGGTGGGCCGCCAGCAGTTCTGCGGCGATCTCGTTGTCCGACTGCAGGTTCGGTTGCCGCCAGAAACCATTGGTGACACCGGTGGCGATCACCAGCGCGTCATATGGCTCGCTCAGCGCTGTCCCGTCGTCGCCGGTGGCGAAGACCGTCCGGGCGTCCAGGTCGACGCCGGTCAGGGTGGCCTGCTCGGAGCGGACGCCGTCGAGCGCACGGAACCGGTCGAACGGGATCCAGTAGTCACGGGCCCAGTCCTGCGGGCGGGCCAGCCGAACACCGAGCTCCTGCCCGCTGACCAGCCCCGGTTTGACCGAGATCCCGGTCACATCGGCGTGGCGGGCCAGGCGGATCGCCGTGAGGACACCGCTGTCCCCCATGCCGGCGATGACGACCCGGCGCCGAGTCATGTCTTGACCTTTTTCGGCGGCCGCGGCACAAAGCGCGGGACCCGGTCGATCACCTGCTGGTAATCGGGTCGGCGCTCCAGGCTGCGCTGCTCCATCATCGGGATGCTGGCACCCAGGAACATCGCCAGCATCGCCAGCACGCCGAGGACCAGCCACCACGTGTCGGTCGGCGCCGCGGAAACACCGAACAGCGCGAGCGACAACCAGAAGCTCACCTCACCGAAATAATTCGGATGCCGTGACCAGCCCCACAGGCCGCGGTCCATCACCTCACCGGGGCTGCGGTCGCGCACGAACCGGTGCATCTGGACGTCGGCGGTCAGTTCGAGGGCCACCGCGGCGATCCCGATGACGAACGCGACCCACATGAGCCAGGCCACCGTCGGCCCGGGGCGGGTCACCGCGACATACGCCGGGACCATGCCGAGGAAGACCTGGCCGGTGGGAATGAGATGGATGGCCACCAGATCGACGACGATCGCGAATCGGCCCGCGCGTTCCTTGAACATCGGGTAGCGCCAATCCTCGTGGTGCAAACCTGGAAACGCGTAGACCCAGTTGCCGGTCAGGCGGATCGCCCACACCATCACCACGATCGCGATGAGCCAGCACCGCAGCTGGTCGACACCCGGCCCGCTCTGACTCCACCAATAGAACAGCAGCAGGGGTGGGATGACGCTCCAATAGGCGTCGTAGAAGCTCGAGTTGCCGTAGGCCCGGCTGAACCCGAACACCACGAGCGTGCCCAGGACGTCGGCCAGCAAGGTGTCCAGCCACAGTCGGCCGGTACCCGGACCCCAGACCAGCCATGCCGCCGCCACGCCGATCGCCAGGATGTACGCGATCGTCACGATCGCGAGTGACGCCGCTTTACCTCTTGGTGCCGTCATGTCCTCCCACCAGCCGCATCGCCGACAAAAATGTAACACGTTCCTGTTTTCGGCCTTCCCGGATCCCCGACCAGCGCCGCCACCTCCCGATATGTTGTCGTTGTGATTGACCGATGACGCTCGACCTGGCCGCCGCACAGCGCAGCATCGCGGCCGCCCACGCCGAGGCCGTGAGCCGCGGCGTCCTGGTGTCGGCTGCCGTGGTGGATGCCGGCGGGAACCTCATCGCGTTCGGGCGCATGGACGGCGCCGAGATCGCCGGCCCGGTGCTTGCGGTCGACAAGGCCTATACCGCCGTCGCCAACCGCATCGCGACGGCCGAACTGGCTCAGCTGGCCGCCCCCGGCGGCGAACTGTTCGGCCTGCACGCCAATGGCGGCGGGCGGTTCGTCATCTTCGGCGGCGGTGTGCCGGTCTTCGACGGCGACGACGTGGTGGGCGCGGTGGGCGTCAGCGGCGCCAGCACCGCCGACGACGACGCTTGCGCCCGCGCCGGGGTCGCCGCGGCGGGTCAAGCCACCCGGACGGTGTGAACCGAAGCACAATCGCCGCTGGTGGAATGAATTTCGCGGGGGCGGCGTTGTCACCATCAGACCGGAACAAAGAAGTCGGATCCGGTCGACACGATAGGTGAGAAAGAAGTAGAGAAACCATGAAGAAGCTTGGATTTGCAACAGTTATCGCCAGCGGTCTGACCGCCGCCGTCCTCGGTTTCGCGGGCCCGGCGAATGCCGGCATCGACCACCACACCTGGCTCGATCAGATCGGCCCGAGCGTCAGCGTCCCGCAGGTAGACACCGGCGTTCATCAGAGCCGCTGACCCCAGTCGCATCAAGGGGCACCCCGGAAAGGGGTGCCCCTTTTTCGCGCCCCGCGCCGGTTGGCTCGAGCGGGATCGCGACGTCGAGATGGCGCTGTGGGCCGGCAGCCAAGGTGCTCACCACCTTCGACTTCTGCGCCAGTGCGGTCTGCAGTGCGCGACACGGTAGCTCGCCGCCCGCGTCGGCATCACCCTGCAGGTCCGAGGTGGACAGCACACTGATCAGACCGCCGGCCCGGCGTCGTCGCGTGATACTGCGCCACAACGTTTTCGGCGTCGCGTCGGCACCGCCGTGATGTCCCACCTTGTACAGCACCGTTCGGGAGAGCCGACGACGGATCGCGTCGTGATCGGGCGCGTCGAACAACGCGTAGGACCAGTTCTCGATACCGGCGTCGCCGGGGAACAACAGCACGGTGTCGCCGATGGCGATCGACAGGATCACACTGGTGTTGTTGATTGTTTCATCCATGTCCCGCAGCAAGTCCAGCAGCTCGGCTGCCTGGACACGATCGATCTTGGGAATCAGCCAGTCGACGCCCACCGGGACAGTGGGCAACACCGCACGCGGGAACAGTGCCGACCGGTCGTGCTCTTCGGAGCCGTCGGTACCCCACTGCGACAGGGTGATCGCATGACCAGCCAATTGCGGCGCCTGGTCCAGCG
>CAMFLL010000155.1 GCA_945957405.1 uncultured Mycolicibacterium sp.
GGCGCGTGAATCCCGCAGGAATCAGCAGCAGACCGTCGTCAAGGAACAGAAGCTGCGACCCAAGATCGACGACCACGACTACGAGACCAAGAAGGGTCACGTCGTCCGCTTCCTCGAGGCGGGGTCGAAGGTCAAGGTGACCATCATGTTCCGCGGCCGCGAACAGTCCCGCCCCGAGCTGGGCTTCCGACTGCTTCAGCGCCTGGGCGCCGATGTCGCCGACTACGGCTTCATCGAGACGTCCGCCAAGCAGGACGGCCGAAACATGACGATGGTGCTGGCACCGCACCGCGGCGCGAAGACTCGCGCCAAGGCGGCCCATGACGCCGACGCACCGGCAGACCGCTCCGGCGGCGCTGATGCGCAGGGGACTGAAGAACAACAGCCCCAGACCTAGCACCAACCAGCAGAAACTGAGGACACATGCCCAAGGCCAAGACCCACAGCGGCGCTTCGAAGCGGTTCCGTCGTACCGGAACCGGCAAGATCGTGCGCCAGAAGGCCAACCGCCGGCACCTGCTCGAGCACAAGGCCACCAAGCGGACCCGCCGCCTCGACGGCCGCACCGAGGTCGCCGCGAACGACACCAAGCGTGTCAACGCGATGCTGAACGGCTGACGCCGCTTCACCGCCAACGCCTTTGCTCTCTCGACCCGAACTACTTTCTCGATCCGAACGATAGGAATACCCCATGGCACGCGTGAAACGGGCCGTCAACGCCCAGAAGAAGCGGCGCACAGTCCTGAAGGCCTCCAAGGGCTACCGCGGCCAGCGCTCGCGGCTCTACCGCAAGGCAAAAGAGCAGCAGCTGCACTCACTCACCTACGCATACCGGGACCGTCGCGCCCGCAAGGGTGAGTTCCGCAAGCTGTGGATCTCGCGTATCAACGCCGCGGCCCGCGCCAACGACATCACCTACAACCGCCTGATCCAGGGCCTGAAGGCCGCCGGTGTCGAGGTGGACCGCAAGAACCTCGCCGAGATCGCCGTCAGCGATGCGGCGGCGTTCACCGCACTGGTCGAGGTCGCCCGCGCCGCCCTGCCGGACGATGTCAACGCTCCGTCCGGAGAGGCCGCCTGAGCCTGGAGGCTCGACCGGCACTGACCGAACGTTCGGCCCGCGTGGTCGCGACAGCGAAACTGCTGCGCCACGTGGGCCGAAAACGTGCCGGGCGCTTTCTGACCGAGGGGCCCAACCTCGTCGAGGCGGCCCTCGCCCGCGACGTCGTCGTCGACGTTTTCGTGACCGAGGACGCCGCCGCACGGCACCACGACCTGCTGGCCGGCGCATCGGCGCCGATCCACCTCGTCACCGATCGGGCCGCAAAAGCTCTGTCGGACACCGTGACTCCGACCGGTCTGATCGCCGTCTGCCGCACACCGGAACCGGCGCTGGCCGACGTCGTGGCCGCCCGGCCGACCCTGGTCGCCGTCGCCGTCGGGATCGGCGAACCCGGCAACGCCGGCACCCTGATCCGCATCGCGCACGCCATGGGCGCCGACGCCGTGGTCCTGGCGGGCCACAGTGTGGACCCGTACAACGGCAAGTGCCTGCGCGCGTCGACGGGCAGCATCTTCGCGCTCCCCGTCGTTGTCGAGCCCGACGCCGCCGGGCTGGTGGCCACGCTGCAGTCGGCCGGCCTGCAGGTCCTGGCCACCACCGTCGACGGTGAGGTGGGCCTGGACGACGCCGATCTGCGCGTACCGACGGCCTGGCTATTCGGCCCCGAATCCCACGGCCTGCCCGCCGAGATCGCCGGCTCGGCCGACCACCGCGTCCGCATCGAGATGCCCGGTGACGCAGAGAGTCTCAACGTCGGAGCGGCGGCGGCCATCTGCATGTACCAGAGCGCGCGCGCTCAATCGGTTACCCGTTGAGGAGACCCCGCGCGACGTGGGTGATCTGGACCTCGTTGCTGCCGGCGTAGATCATCAGGGATTTCGCATCCCGCGCCAGCTGCTCGACGCGGTACTCGGTCATGTATCCGTTGCCGCCGAACAGCTGCACCGCTTCCATCGCCACGTCGGTGGCCGCGCGTGAGCAGTAGTACTTGATCGCCGACGCCTCGGCCAGCGAGATCTCGACTCCGACCTGCTGGGCCTCGATGACCCGGAACAGCATGTTGCGGACGTTCATCCGGGCCACTTCCATATCGGCCAGCTTCAGCTGGATCAGCTGGAACTGACCGATCTCCTTACCCCACAGGGTCCGGCTCTTGGCGTACTCCACGGACAGCCGCAGGCATTCCTCGATGACGCCGAGCGCCATCGCCGCAACACCGATGCGCTCGGTGGAGAAGTTCGAGCGGGCGCTGTCCCGCCCGTCGCCGCCGCTGTCCTCGGATTCGCCGAGTAGGCGCTCAGGGCCCAGTCGGACGTTGTCGAAGAACAGCTCCCCGGTGCGCGACGAGTGAATACCCATCTTGCGGAACGGTTTCGACTGATGGAAGCCCGCCATTCCACGGTCAAGGACGAAGGTCAGCACCTTGCGGTCGCGCGGGTCGATGTCGGCGTCGTCGGTGAGTTTGGCGTAGACCACCACGACGTCGGCGTCGGGGCCGTTGGTGATGAAGGTCTTCTGGCCGTTGAGGATGTAGTCGCCGGAGCCGTCCGGGTCACGCTTCACCGAGGATTTCATCCCACCGAAGGCATCCGAACCCGAATCGGGCTCGGTGATGGCCCATGCGCCGATCTTCTCGTAGGTGACCAGGGCGGGCAGCCAGCGTTCCTGCTGCGCCAGAGTGCCGCGGCCGGCGATGGTCGGCACCGTCAGCCCCAGGCTGACCCCCATGCCCGTGACGATGCCCATCGACACCCGGCACAACTCGGCGATCATCATGAAACCCATTCCGGCCGAAGCGGAACCGCCGCCCAGCATGCCACCCTGGCCGGCGGAACCACCGGAGCCCGGGCCGCCTTCACGCAGACGGCTCAGCCGCTTCTGCAGCGCCTCGCGCGCCATCACGTCGATACCGAACGTGGCGAACAGCTTTCGGATGATGGGGTAGGGCGCCATCTCGCCGCTCTCCAGCGCATCGACGTGCGGGCGCACTTCCTGGTCGATGAACTGACGCACCGCGTCACGCACAGCCAGGTCGACGTCGGACCATTCGATCATATGACGAAGCTTATGCTGCGGGTCGTGGTGGGCGGGTGAGCCCGCGGGCGGGGCGCAGCCCGGCCAGCGAGAACGTGGTGTGCACAAGGGAACCCGCGCGTTCCACGAGTGCCTTGGGAGCTCTGGGTATCGACGTGGGCAACACCGGGCGCCGACGGGGGCCCCGGGGCGGGACGTAGTGCATCGGCATGCCCTTGCGGTCGCGCGGTGGATCCATGAAGAACGGCGCCTCGACCAGCGGGGCGTCAGGCGCGGACCGGCCCGATGTCCGCCGGTAGGCGGCCAGCGCGCGGGGATGCAGCCGGATCTCGTCGGGCACCGCCAGGAACGCGATCTCGACGGCCTTACCGAACAGGCGCAGCACCACCTCGTCGCCGGCTGTCCAGCGCATCCCCGCCTTCTCACGGACGGCGGGGTCGAACAGTCCCGCGGCGATCCACTTCTGCGCGGCGACCATCGGGCGAAACATCTGGTCCCACAACGGAGTAGGCATCAGGACAAATGTCGGTTTGGGGATCCGGATGCGGAAGATGTCGAGGGTGGCCTGGTTGATCTCCAGGTCTTCGCGGCAGGTGCGGTCCCAGTAGACGCAGAACTCCTCCCACGTCTGGGGGACCGGTCGCATGCTCATGCCGTACATCCGGTACCACTGCACGTGTTCGTCGAACAGTTGGCGTTTGTCCGATTCGGTCAGACCGCCGCAGAAGTATTCGGCGACCTTGATGATCAACATGAAGAAGGTGGCATGTGCCCAGTAGAACGTCTCGGGGTTCAGCGCGTGGTAACGCCGGCCCTGGCTGTCGACCCCTTTGATGTCGGTGTGGTAGCCGCGGATCTGCGCGCCGGTGTCCGATGCGCGGTCACCGTCGTAGACGACGCCCATGATCGGATAGACCGAACGGGCCACGCGCTGCAACGGCTCACGCAGCAGGATCGAGTGGTCCTCGACGCCGGCGCCCAGTTGCGGATACATGTTCTGGATGGCGCCGATCCACACGCCGAGCATGCCCGTGCGCAGATCGCCGAAGTACTTCCACGTCAGCGAATCCGGACCGAGCGGATCCTGCAGTTCGGCGGCGCGGGCATCCGCCGCGCCGACCCGCCCCGCGGTCTTCGTTGGTCGCGTGCCCATGCTGCCTCCTGATCCGCCGGCCAGGTGCACAGAAACATAAGCGTGACAACTACCGTTGTCAACGAATGACACGGAGGGCAGGCCGCGCTGTTATCGAGTCGATTCTCAAACTCGATGTCCGATTCTCAAATGAAATGGAAATGTCGGCGGCCGCGGTCACCACGCGTCGTGATCCGGCGGGGTCCGGGCGATCTGGCTGGCGTAGTAGCGGTCGAGAAAGCTCAGGAGAACCAGCTCGTGCGTCCGTGCCGCTGAACGCAGCAGCCGGACGGCATTCAGGTGGCTGAAGCTGTGCAACAGCACCTCGATCGGCTGGCTCAGCATGCCGCGGCGGGAGCGGTCGGCGAGCTCGTCCAGGAGCGGGGTGATTAGTCGTGAACGTCGCCGGAACACCGCGCGGCCGGGTTCGTACGGGTGGGGTGCGGTGTCGTCGAGCAGCGTCGTGAGGTCGGCGCGGTCGTCGCGCCAGCGCCGTCCGATGCCGCTTTCCAGGTTCGGGGCGTCCGGATACTCGGTGCGGTAGCGTGCGGCGCCGGCTCTGGCCCAGTCGCGACGTGCAGCGGTGGTGAGGCCGGCGTCGATGAGGAGGCGGTGCGTGGCGTACAGACTGAGTTTCCAGCGGGCCTGGGCGCCGTCGTCACCGTCGAGCATATTCAGCGTCTCGATGACAGCGTCGCTGTCGGCGGCGTGGATGTGTTCGGCGAGCTCGATCCCGTTGTCGCCGCCGTAGCGTTCGATCTCGCGGTGGTAGCTGTCGAGTGCGACGTTCCATACGGTGCCGTCGTCGAGGTACGGCGTCAGCGCCGCGGTCAGTCGCGGCAGGGCCGCGGCGTCAAGCGCGGCGGGGTCACCGTGCAGCCGGATCCGGAGATGGGGCTCGGGGTCTGCGTAGCGCAGGAAGAACCAGTGGTCGATCACCTCGTCGTTGCGCAGTTCGGCCAGGACTGGGCCAAGGCTTGCGGTGAGGATTCGGTCGGCCGAGGCGGTCCCGGTGTAGACCTTCAGATACAGCCATTCGCTACCCGGTGCGAAGGTGCGCCGCACGCGCGGTGCGGGAGGCGGTTTCGGCGCCGGGACGGCGTCGCGCTGCCGGACGAGCGGGACGATGAGTTCATGCGAGAAGTGGCCCTGTGGTCCGGCGGCGACCCGTGAATCGAGCGTTTCCTCAACCACCGCTTCGTGTTCGCCGCGTAGCACCTTGGCGGCGGCGGCAATCAGCGCCGGGCTGGAGGTATCGACATAGAGCCGGTTGTCGGCGTCGACGACGAGCAGCTCGCGGGGCAGCCCACGTCTGGCAGTGAGTGCGTGCCAGCCTGCCGCGGCGTCGGCGCCGGTGATGCTTTCGAGCTCAGCGACGTTGAGCCGCCACCGGGCCCGCGCGAGCACGAGGGTTCCGGCGGTGACGCGGGGCAGGGCGGGTGCCGACTCGAGTGCCCCCCAGGTCCAGCCCAGCGCGCCGGTCACTCCGTCGTTTTGCAGCGCGGTGAGAAAGCGATACAGCCCGAAGCCTCGGTAGGACGGGTTGTGCGCGGTCGTCATCCGCGGACGTACCTCGGCGTTGAGTCGGGGGCAGAACAGCACGACGCGGTCGCCGTCGAGGCGCACCGTCAGCTCGTCGATACGGATCTGACGCTGCGCAGGCGCGCCGGAACGGCCCATCAGGACCAGTTCGTAGTCTCGGAGCACCGGGCGGGCCAGAATGTTGCCGAGTCGGCCTTCCGGCAGGTGCACGATCTCGGCGAAGACCACGCCGGGGGCCAGGGCTTCCTCGGCGCGCAGATGGGTACGCACGGCTTCGTACAGGCGCGGATCTCCGTGACAGAACCGGCCGAGCTGCTGCGCTCCGGAGGGGCCGAAGGCGCCGGGTATTTCGATGTGGCCGTCGTCGAGCAGGGTTGCACGCACAGCCAGGGCATCCGGCAACGCCGGCCGGCCGGGGACGGCGAGCCGGGCGAGGTTGTCGGTGTCGAGTTCTAAACTGCGCGATCGGCTTTCGCGCACTCGTATCACCATGTCGAGCAGGGCAGCGTCGCGGACGCTCCACGATCGGGTAGAAGCGGATACACCGCCCAGGTCGAGGCCGGCCAGCAGTGGCGAGTCATCGGCGGCGGGGTGAGTGCATCGGTCGTAGCCCACCCCGGTCTCCTCGTCAAGCGCGCGCGTGAGAGGAATCTCCAGGGCGTCGTAGCGGGCGCGGAAGGCGGTCTTGAACTTCCGCAGCGCATCATCTTCGGGATCGGGGTTCACCGAGTGCAGCAGGTGCACGGCCTCGGTGAGCTGTTTGATCACCTCCGGTGCCAGCCTCAGGTCCGAACCTGACCGGTGCAGGTCCACCTGCACCAGCCGTGCCTCGTCGTCGCCGCCGAGCTCCAGCAGCGTATGTGCCATGGCGTCGTAGGTCTGTGCCGAGTTACCGAGACCGGTGCGATCCAGCATGTCCAGGTGGTCTGACACCCGGTCCAGGAGTTGCGACGTCTGCGTCAGCCCGTGCTGTCGTAGATGAGATCGGATCTGCGCCAACGGTTCCGGGCCGGTCACTGCGGGTTCGGCTACGGGGGTGAGGACCTGCGTGTCGACGAGGGCGTCGACATATTCGCGGGCCTCGTCTCGTGCCGCGCCGGTGTGCGCCGCAACCGCGGAGATCACGTGCTCGATGGTGGCGCCGCTCCCGGCGGCCTGAAGCGCGTGTTGCAGCGGCGGGTCGTCTTCGACAGCGATCAAATGGTGTGTGCGAGCACCATTGGTGAACCGGCGGTCGATGAGTCGCAGTGTGCCGGCGGCGCGGTATCGGCTGGAGTTGGGCTCGACCCTCATCGCTGGTCTGGTCGCCGGATCGGCCAGGAGCCGCTGGACCAACCCCGTCAGGACCTCGGTGTCGGGCCGGCTGCGCCGCGTGATGCTCTCCGGACCGTCAATGGTCAATGTCGTGACATCGTCGATGCGTCCTACTGCGGTAGCGGCGAACAATCCGAAAGGTGTTGCACGGGTGCACATGCGCACCAGGTAGGCGGTGACGGCGGCTTTGACGCGGGGTTCCGGGTCGCCGACAGCCAGACGGCGGGCCAGCCCGGGTGAGGCCAGGTACAGCGCTTCGCGTACCTCGGGGCGTGCGGCCAGGCGGTGCCAGTAGTCCGGATCGGCCCGCAGCCGGTCCAGTTCCTCCAGGGGCAGCAGCGGCGCACGTAGCACGAAAAACCCTGTTGGTGTGAGGGATTCGGTCATCGTCGGTCTACCGTGTCTGCCCGACGAGCTGCCCGGCGACCAGTTGCGCGTAGTGGCCGCCGGTAGTCATCAGTTCGCGATGATGGCCAACCTCGACCGCGCGGCCGGCGTCCATGACGACGATGCGGTCGGCATCCACCACAGTGGCCAACCGGTGCGCGATGACGATGACGGTGCAGCCGAGGCGGGAGATGTTGGCGTGAACGCGGGCCTCCGTGACAGTGTCGAGATTGCTGGTCGCTTCGTCGAGCAGCAGCATCTTGGGTTCTCTGGCAAGGGTGCGGGCCAGCGCCAGTCGCTGGCGTTGACCACCCGACAGGGAGGCGCCGCCGTCGACCAGAGGGGTGTTCCAACCCATCGGCATGGCATGGATGTCCGCACGGATTTCCGCCAGTGCGGCCGCGGTTTCCAACTGCGCCATGGACAAAGCCTCGTCGCCGAGCACGACGTTCTCTCGCACCGAGAGTCCGAAGATGTACGGGTCCTGGGTGATGACGCCGATCTGTGCGCGGACGCTGCGCGGATCCAGGGTCGTCAAGTCGATTCCGTCGATGAGGACGCGACCCGAGGACGGCGGGTACAGCCCCAGGAGCAGGCGACCCAGGGTCGACTTTCCAGATCCGGAGCGGCCGACGATCGCCAGCACCTGCCCGGGGTGCACGTCGAGGTCGACGCCGTCAACGACCGGTGCGCCGCCGGGTCGGTAAGTGAAGGTCAGCTGCTCGGCGCGTAGCGATCCGCGCAGCGGTGGCGAGTAGGTCAGTGATCGGCCGTCGGTCTCGGTCGGGGTGCTCACCACGTCGTCGAGGCGGGCCAGGTAGCTGCCGAGCAGCTGCACTTGCAGCGCGGTGGCGACCAGTGTGGCCAGGGGCTCCAGGAATGCGGCTGCGACGGCGGCGAGGGCGAGCATGGTGCCCAGCGACAGTTGCCCGCTGCCCACCAGTCGAGCGCCGACCAGGAGCACCGCGATCGGGGACAGAAGTGCCAGTCCGTGGGTCGCGGTCTCCACGACGGCTGACAGCCTTCCCCGGCGTAACGACACGTTGAGTTCGGCGACGAAGAGGTTGGTCCAATGGGATACGGCGCGGCGTTCCGAACCGGCGGCCTTGAGTGTCTCGACCGCGGAGAACATTTCGTAGGCGTAGGACTGAGACCGCGCCTCGGTCGACAATGACTCGCCCATCAGCTGCTGGTTCTTGCGCCGCGCCGACAGCAGGACGCCGACCTGGGCGACGGCCAGAGCCGCGACCACCGCCGCGAGCACGGGCGACATCACCGCGATCACCGCGAGGTACACCGTGGCCAAGGCGCCGTCGAGCAGTGCGGCGATGGTGCCGGTGGTCAGGATTTCTCGTATCGTCGCGTTGCTGCGCAAGCGCATCATCAGGTCGCCGGCCGAGCGCTTCAGGAAGAATGCGTACGGCAGATCGACCAGGTGTTCCAGGAATCCCAGGGTCATGTCGACGTCGAGGCGGCTGCGTAGTCGTAGCAGGAGATGGGACCGGAGGTAGTTGGCGGTCACCGAGTATCCGACCAAGGCGGCCATCACGGCGGCCAGCACTGTGAGCAGGTGGTCGTCGCCGGTCGGCACCACGTGGTCGACGATCACGCCGGTCAGCACGGGCACGGCCAAGGCCATCAGCCGCACGACCACTGAGGTCGCCAGGACCGCGGAGGTGCCGCTGGAGCGGGTGAGCAGCCGACGGGCGTGGGTGAACGCTCCTGGTGCCGTGCTGCCGCCCGGGGCGAAGCCGGCGGAGGGCTCCAGCGTGACCGCGACACCGCTGTAGAGGTCGTTGGCCGCGGTCCACGACACCCGGTAACGGCCTGCGATGGGGTCGACGATGCTGATTCCGCGCCGTGACGTCGAATCCAAGACAACGAAATGTGATGCGTCCCAGTGCAGTATGGTGCCGCGCGGAAGCAGGGCCAGGTCGTCGAGCTCGGCGAACACTCCGCGGGCGCGCAGGCCGTAGGACGCGGCGGCTTCGGCGAGGCTCAACGCATCAACCCCGTCCCGGCCGGTGCCGGTCGCCGCGTGTAGGTCGGCCAGGCGCACGTGGCGCCCGTGATAGGCCAGCGCCATCGCCAACGCGGCGGCACCGCAGTCGGCGATCTCGACCTGCGGAATGTAGGGGATGGTCCGGCTGCGCCAGGTCATCGCAGCCTCGGGAGCAGTACGCTGATGACCCGCTGGCGACCGTCGGGAACGAGCAGTTGCCCAGCGGTCCCGGGGATACGCCACGGAATTCTGGCGCGCACCTGGGTCGCGCTGGACTCGGTGATCACCGCGTCCACCGTCGCGCCGGAGGTATCCCGAAAATGCGCCATCGCGCCCACGGGCGGTGTGTCCTCAGAGGGGACCGCCGTCACGGCGGTCTCCATCGCCACCGCGGGTAGCGACGCAGTGCGCGCAACGGTCAGCGTCGTTGCCGGGACGATCCCTGCTGCGAGCAGGCCGGCCAGGCCGGCCAAACCGCCTCCGATCCATCGGGGTTGGACGATCATGTCGCCGGGGCCGCGCCGATTCGACTGGCGGGAGCGCCACTGCCGACGAAATATCCCATCGTCGCTGACATCAGAGTCCGTCGACACGCAATCTCTCCTTGCCTTGCCATCGTGTGGTTGTGATTACCGCAGCACGCAGTGGAGGGGCCGCCCCCTTCACGGCGGACCTCAAACGAAGGGGACGGCCTTTCCAGATGGTGCGAGCTGCGCGTCTGGTCTAGCGAGTCGGGTGCGTGTGCTTTCCGCCGCCGGTGCCGCCGCCAGTGCCGCCGCCGCTGCCGTTGCCGGTCTCGCCGCCGCGGGCGGCGCTCAGTTCGGCCGGGGTCAGTGTGCGGATGCTGTGCTGACGCAGCGCCAACTTCATGGGCTTGATACCCATCGATTTCTCCTTCTCTCGTGGTGTACACGCACGGAATGTGCACGCACGCATAGCAATAGCGGCACGGGTTACAGACCGCAGCAGCCGCCTACCCGGTCGTCACCTGGTGCGGGGGTGGCTGCCGTCGCGGCCGGGCTCGGTGGTGAGGCCGGAACCGCCTCCGCGGACGGTGCCCAGTTCCACGGCGGTCAGTGTGCGGATGCTGTCCCGACGCAGCATCAGCTTCTTGGGCTTGATACCCATGAACATCTCCCTTCCAAGAGGTGTGCACGCACGGATGTGCGCACGAAGCAATAGGGGGAGCGGTTACGTACGCTGGCCAGAGTGGAGCCACCGCCCTCACCGCACCGCGACTCCGCGCCACCGGGAGCCGAACTGGACAAACTCCCGACTCCCGATGGGATGGTGCCTGCGCCGCGCGGCCTGGCCAACTGGTTCCGGGACACCAACCGCAATCCCGGTGTCGTGTCGTTCGTCAAACGCGCGCGGCGGATGTTGCCCGGCGATCCCGAGTTCGGCGATCCGCTCTCGATGTCCGGCGACGGTGGTCCCCGGGCCGCGGCCCGCGCCGCCGATCGCCTGCTGACCGACCGGGACGCGGCATCGCGCGAAGTGGGGCTGGCGGGTCTGCAGGTCTGGCAGGCGCTTTCCGAGCGCGTCAAGGGCCGGCCGCCGAACTCTGAGCTCACCATCGTGTTCACCGACCTGGTCGGGTTCTCCGAATGGTCATTGGCCGCCGGTGACGACGCGACGCTGACTCTGCTGCGTCGTGTCGCGGCGGCCGTGGAACCCCCGCTCTTCGACCGTGGTGGTCACATCGTCAAACGCATGGGCGACGGGATGATGGCGGTGTTCCGCAAGCCCGATGTCGCCATGGCCGCGGTGTTGGCCGCCCGCGACGCCGTCAAGACCGTGGAAGTCGACGGGCATCGGCCCCGCATGCGTTTCGGTCTGCATTCCGGCCGTCCGCAGCGGATCGGATCGGACTGGCTGGGCGTCGACGTCAACATCGCCGCCAGGGTCATGGAGCGGGCCACGCGGGGCGGCATCGTGGTCTCGGGGGCCACCCTCGAACTGCTCGCTCCCGAGTTCCTCGATGCGCTCGGCGTCACGGTGAAGCGTGTGCGGCGCCCCGTCTTCGCAGGCCGCCCCAACGGGGTGCCCGCCGACCTGCAGATGTTCTGGGTCAAGACTCGCAGGGAACTCCCAGCCGATGACGACGCGGACGACGAGTAGCGAGAGCACAGTGACAAGCGATGTCGCTCTCTGAGCCGCACCGAGTGCTGCACCGACTGGCCCGCGTGCGGGTCACGGTCATCTATGCGCTGGCCTTACTTGCGGTGAGCATCACCCTGATGGTGCTGGGGCCGTTGGTCGCCGATCGCGTCGTCCGGCATGCCAGCACCAATCTGCACAACCTGAGCCACGGACACGTCGGCACGCTGCTGGGCAGTGCATTCGTGGTCGACGCGGGTCCCGTGTGGGTGTGGCTGCCGGCGCTGATGTGCCTGCTGGCGTTGTGCGAGGTGATGTTCGGGAGCATCCGGCTGATCGTCGCGTTCGCCGTCGGGCACATCGGTGCGACGCTGCTCGTGGCCATCGGGCTGGCGACCGCGGTGCGCGCGGGCTGGATCGAGGCGGGATCGGTCACCCGCGCCGTTGACGTCGGGATGAGCTACGGCGCCGCCGCCGTTCTCGGTGGCCTCACCGCGGCGATCCCGCCGCGCTGGCGCTGGGTGTGGTTGGGCGCCTGGGTGGGTCTGGCGGTGTCCGCGGTCCTGGTCGACCGTGATTTCACCGACGTCGGGCATGCCATCGCCTTCGTGCTGGGTGCCGCGGTGTCGACGCGGTTCGGGCCGGCCCGGCGATGGACCGTGCCACGCGTGATCATGCTCGCGGTCGCGGTGGGCTTCAGCGCGCTGATGCTGGCGAACAGTCCCGCGGCGGTGCACGCCGCGTTGTTCGGGGGGCCGGCGGGTGTGCTGATCGGCGCCGGCTTGGCGCTGTGGTTCCGTCAGCGGAATTCTTCTGAGCTCGCTTCGATCCAGTCCGAACGCCAGGACTCCGGTACCGGTTCCTCGATCAACTCGCCGGGCATCAGCCACTCGAACAGCTCGGCGTAGGTGCGGTTGCGCTGACCTTCGATGCGCCGGTTTAGCATCGAGGGGTCGAGTTCGGCGAAGCTGTCGAGCCCCATCGACGCGACGATCTGCGCGGCGCTGGCGACCGTCGCCCGCTGGAAATTGACCACCCGCGCCGTCTTGTCGGGGACGTGCAGCGCACGGGCCCGCGCCGGGTCCTGCGTCGTCACGCCGGTGGGGCAGGTGTTCGTGTTGCACTTCAGCGCCTGGATGCAGCCGACCGCGAACATCATCGCCCGCGCCGACATGGTGAAATCCGCGCCCTGGATGATGCGGCTGACGATGTCGACACCGCTGGCGACCTTGCCGGACGCACCGACGCGGATCCTGTCCCGCAGGCCGACGCCGACCAGCGCGTTGTGCACCAGCATCAACCCTTCGGTGAGCGGCATCCCGACGTGATCCTCGAACTCCTGGGGCGCGGCGCCGGTACCCCCCTCGGATCCGTCGACGATCACGAAATCGGGTGTGACGCCGGTGACCAGCATGGCCTTGCAGATCGACAGGAATTCGGTGCGGGCGCCGACGCACAACTTGAACCCGACAGGCTTGCCGCCGGAGAGCCGACGCAGCTCGGCGATGAATCCCATGAACTCCATCGGTGTCCTGAAGGCGGTGTGTGCCGGCGGCGACACGACGGTACGGCCTTCCGGTACACCCCTGGTCGCGGCGATCTCGGCGCTGACCTTGGCGCCGGGCAGGACCCCACCCAGGCCGGGTTTGGCGCCTTGGGACAGCTTGATCGAGATGGCCTTGACGGTCGGCAGCTGTGCTTTCGGCGCGAACGCGGCGGCATCGAAGTTCCCGTCGGGGGTGCGGCAGCCGAAATAACCCGAACCGATCTCCCAGATGAGGTCACCGCCGGGTGCAAGGTGATACGGACTGATCCCGCCCTCGCCGGTGTCATGGGCGAAACCACCGCGCGCCGCGCCACCGTTGAGGGCAAGGATCGCGTTCGCCGACAACGCGCCGAAACTCATCGCCGACACGTTGAACAGGGCGATGTCGTAGGGCTGGAGGCAGTCGGGGCCGCCGATCCGGACACGCGGCGCGATGTCCGATGCGAACTTGGCCCGCAGGGAATGCCGGAGGAATTCGTAACCGAGGGCGTTGACATCGCGTTCGGTGCCGAACGGCTCGTCACCTTTGATGCCCTTGGCCCGCTCGTAGACCAGGGAGCGGGTCTCGCGGTCGAACGGCGCCCCCTCGGTGTTCGACTCGACGAAATACTGCCGGATCTCGGGGCGGATCAGTTCGGCCAGGAACCGGGCGTGGCCGAGGATGGGATAGGACCGCAGGACGGCATGGCGGGTCTGGACCAGATCCCACCCGCCGAGGCAGGCCAGCAGGAGCACGAGGACCGCGGCAACCCACCACCACGGGTTGGCCGCCCACGCCAGTACCGCCAAGAACGCCCCGACAACCCCGACGGCGGCGACGATCAACGGCCTCACCACGGCGCGAGGGTATCGCGCGGCCCGTGCCGTCGACGGGAAACGCGCGCGAGCGCGGCCACCGCGATCACTTATGATCGGCACTTGCGTCACGGCGGGTGGCGTCAGTATTCAAAACGGCCGAGGAGGCGTTCGCCACGTGGGTGACGGCGAGGTTGATCTGTCCAACCTTTCTCAGGACGCACTGACCAAGTCGGTCAGTGCTGCCCGGCAGGCGTTCGACCTCGCGGGTGACCTCGATGAACTGGCCCGTGCCAAGACCGAGCATCTCGGGGACCGCTCGCCGCTGGCGTTGGCCCGGCAGTCGCTGGCCAAGCTGCCGAAGGCGGACCGCGCCGACGCCGGCAAACGGGTCAACGTCGCGCGCGGCGCCGCGCAGAGCCTGTTCGACGACCGCCTTGCCGTCCTGCGGGCCGAACGGGATGCCGCGGTGCTGGTGGCCGAGCGGATCGATGTCACGTTGCCCTCAGGCCGTCGCGCGGTCGGTGCGCGTCACCCGATCACGATCCTGGCCGAGCACATCGCCGACACGTTCGTGGCGATGGGATGGGAACTGGCCGAAGGGCCGGAGGTCGAGACCGAGCAGTTCAACTTCGACGCGCTGAACTTCCCGCCCGACCATCCCGCCCGCAGCGAGTCCGACACCTTCCACATCGCACCTGAGGGATCCCGCCAGCTGCTGCGCACGCACACCTCGCCGGTGCAGGTTCGGACACTGCTCGCCCGTGAGTTGCCGGTCTACATCATCTCGATCGGGCGGACGTTCCGCACCGACGAACTCGACTCCACCCACACGCCGGTGTTCCACCAGGTCGAAGGCCTGGCCGTCGATCGCGGGCTGACGATGGCCAACCTGAAGGGCACCCTGGACGCGTTCGCGCGCTCGGAGTTCGGACCCGAGGCGCGGACCCGTATCCGGCCGCACTTCTTCCCGTTCACCGAACCGTCGGCGGAGGTCGACGTGTGGTTCGCCGGCAAGAAGGGCGGCGCGGGCTGGGTCGAATGGGGTGGCTGCGGCATGGTCAACCCGAACGTACTGCGTGCCGCGGGCATCGATCCGACGGTGTACTCCGGTTTCGCGTTCGGAATGGGTCTGGAACGTACCCTGCAGTTCCGCAATGGGATCCCCGACATGCGCGACATGGTCGAGGGTGACGTCCGGTTCTCGCTGCCGTTCGGGGTGGGTGCCTGATGCGTCTGCCGTACAGCTGGTTGCGGGACGTCGTGCGCGCCGGGACGCCGGACTGGGACGTCACTCCCGCCGAGCTCGAACAGGCTTTGATCCGCGTCGGCCACGAGGTCGAGGACGTCATCGAGTTGGGGCCGGTGACCGGCCCGTTGACCATGGGCCGCGTCGCGGAAATCGAGGAACTCACCGAGTTCAAGAAGCCGATCCGGGCGTGCAAGGTCGACGTGGGGGAGGCTGCGCCGCGCGACATCGTCTGCGGTGCAACCAATTTCGCGGTCGGTGACCTGGTGGTGGTAGCGCTGCCTGGAACTGGACTGCCTTCGCCGGGCGCGCCAGGGGAGGTTTTCCAGATCGCCACCCGCAAGACCTACGGCCATGTCTCCGACGGCATGATCTGCTCGGCTGCCGAACTGGGGCTGGGCTCCGATCATTCGGGGATCATGGTCTTCCCGCCGGGCACCGCCGAGCCGGGTGACAGCGGTGTCGAGGTGCTCGGACTCGATGATGTGGTGTTCGACCTGGCGATCACGCCCGATCGCGGCTACGGGCTGTCGGTGCGCGGCGTCGCCCGCGAGATCGCCTGCGCGTTCGACCTGCCGTTCGTCGATCCCGCCGACGTGCCCGCGCTGCCGGTCGACGGCGAGGCGTGGCCACTGACTGTCGAACCCGGTACCGGCGTCAGCCGTTTCGGGCTGCGGCCGGTGACCGGTATCGACCAGCACGCGCTGACCCCGTGGTGGATGCGGCGCCGCCTGCTGCTCAGCGGAATCCGGCCGATCTCGCCGGCCGTCGACGTCACCAACTACGTGATGCTCGAGATCGGGCACCCCATGCACGCCCACGACCGGTCGCGCATCCGCGGCGGGTTCACCGTCCGGTTCGCCCGGCCCGGCGAGACGGTGGTGACGCTGGACGACATCGAACGCCGACTGGATCCCGCCGATGTGCTGATCGTCGACGACGTGGCCACCGCCGCGATCGGCGGCGTGATGGGCGCGGG
>CAMFLL010000156.1 GCA_945957405.1 uncultured Mycolicibacterium sp.
ATCCGTTCCCGCACTCGCTGGCGCTCCTGCGCTCACTACTCGCTGGGGGGTCATGACGCCGCCTCCTCCCGCGCAGCCGCCTTCCACTCACTCTCCCGCTCGAAGGCCCTGATCAACAATCGCTCGACGACGGCCACCTGGCGGTAGAAGGCCGCAACGGAACGCTCGGAACCGGCGTCGATCACGTGTGCATAGATCAACCGTCGCACCTGGTCGATCTCGAGCACGATCGAACCCGGAATCAGGTTGATGATGTTGACGGCCAACGCAAGCACCAGATCGGATTTCAGGTTGAGCTTGGTTCGCAGCACCGCGTTGAGCGGAGGCGGACCCGGCCGGATCGCCAGCCATGCCACCTGAAAACTCGACAGCACCAGATACCACCCCACGCGCATCGCCAGATTCAGCAGTGACAGCGGATGCATGCGACCTTCGACGGGCACCGGCGGCAGCGGCAGCAAGAACGTGATCAGCAGGGCGATCGCCAGGCCACTGATGACGTTGGCGGCGGAAAAGTTGCCCCACAACAGGATCCACACCAGCATCAGCCAGATCAGCACCCAGATCCGCAACGTCAGCGTGCGCACGCGAAGTCCGTTCACGGCCGGTCTCCGACCACTGCGCTGATGTACTGGCCACGGTCGAGCACCTCGGTGGCGGCGCGATCGCTGTAGCCGAAGATCGGTCCGGCGAACACCGTCAGCGCCAGGCCGACACCGATCAACGCCATCGTCGGCCCCACCATGCCGATGGGCATCCGGCCGACATCGGCGCGGTCGGCGAACGCGATGTCCTCCTCGTCGTCGAGCAGCACGGCGGGACTGGCTGCGGCGAGGTCACCCTCGGGGGCGTCAACGCGGTCGCGCCAGAAGGCCTTGGTCCACACGCGCGCCACGACGTACAGCGTCAGCAGGCTGGTGACCACCGAACCGCCGACCAGGATCCACGCCAGGACGGAACCGCTCTCACTACCGGCCTCCAGCAGGGCCACCTTGCCGATGAAACCCGAGAACGGCGGGATACCACCCAGATTGAGCGCGGGAACCACGAAGACGAATGCCAGCAGCGGACTTGCAGCGGCCAGACCACCGAGCCGGCGCAGGGTGGACGCACCGGCTTGCCGCTCGATCAGACCGACCACCAGGAACAACGTGGTCTGCACGATGATGTGGTGCGCCACATAGTAGATCGCGCCCGACATCCCCAGCTGGCTCGACAACGCGATACCGAACACCATGTAGCCGATATGGCTGACCAGGGTGAACGACAGCAGTCGCTTGATATCACTCTGGGCGATGGCGCCCATGATGCCGATGACCATGGTCAGCAGCGCCGCGATCAGCAGTACCCGGTCCAAGCCGCCTCCGGGGAACAGCAACGAGTGCGCCCGGATGATCGCGTACACACCGACTTTGGTCAGCAGGCCGGCGAACACGGCGGTGACCGGCGCAGGCGCGGTGGGGTAGGAGTCGGGCAACCACGTCGACAGCGGGAACACCGCGGCCTTGATCCCGAACGCCACCAGCAGCACCGCGAACAACGCACCGCGCGTCCCGCTGCTGACATGGTCGAGGCGCACCGCGAGTTCGGCCATGTTCAGCGTGCCGGTCGCGGCGTAGACCAGCGCCAGGCCGAACAGGAAGATCAGCGACGACACCATCGAGACCATCACATAAGAGATGCCGGCACGGACGCGCTCCTGGCTGGCCCCGAGAGTCAGTAGCACGAAGCTTGCGGTCAGCAGCACCTCGAATCCGACGAACAGATTGAACAGATCGCCGGCCAGGAATGCATTGCACACACCTGCGGACAGGACCAGATAGGTGGGTAGGAAGATCGACACCGGCTGCCGCTCGTCGCCGTCGCGGATACCCTGCCCGATGGCGTAGAAGACCACTGCCAGCAGCACGATCGACGACACCACCAACATCAGTGCCGACAGCCGGTCGACCACCAAAGTGATACCCAGCGGGCCCATTCCGGGTTCGGTCGGACCCCAACCGCCGACCTGCACCGCGATGGTGCCGTCCCGGTCGGCGTAGTACAGCAGGACCGCGCACACGGCGACCACCGTGATCAACGCACAGACGGTGATGGTGCGTTGCAGTCGCGGCCGCCGCCCGGCGATGAGCGTCACGGCGGCGGCGATCATCGGAACGAGCACCGGCAGCGGGGTGAGCATCTGTGCGGTTGTCATCGCGACCCCGCATGGCCCGGCAGGGCGTCGAGTTCGTCGGGTTCGTCGGTGTCGGGATGCGCGGGAGTGAGATCCTCCTCGGATTCGATCTCCTCGGCGTCGGCGGCCTGCGACACGCGGGTGTCCTCGGGGTCGTTGGCCACCTCCTCCGCGGTGGTCAACTTGTAGGACCGGTAGGTGAGCGCCAGGACGAACGCGGCGATACCCATGGTGATGACGATGGCCGTCAGGATCATGGCCTGCGCCAACGGATCCGCCGTGGTGGTCTCGTCGCCGCTGGTGCGCCCGCGGACCGGGGGATTACCGGACGGCCCGCCGACCGTGAGGATCAGCAGATTGATGGCGTTGCCGATGAGCAGCAACCCCAGCAGCATTCGGGTGAGGTTGCGCTCGAGCAGCATGTATACGCCGCAACTGGTCAGGGCGCCGATCAGGATCAGCGGGATGATGTAGGTGATCATCTCCGCACCGCCGATCGTGAACCGGACGCCTGGGCCACAAGTTCCTCGTCGAGGCGAGCGCCCAGGCTGCGCAAGACGTCGAGGACCAGCCCGACGACGATCAGATACACGCCGAGGTCGAAGAACAGTGCCGTGACGAACTTGATGTCACCGAGCACCGGGATGTCGAACGACAGGACGGCCGATGACAGCGGCGGTGCGCCCAACACCAGCGATGCCACCGCGGTGCACGCCGAAAGGCCAAGACCGACACCGAGAATCTTGCCGGCGTCCAGGGGCAGGGTCTCGCCGAGTTCGTATCGACCACCGGCGAGGTAGCGCAGCACCAGCGCCAGCCCGGCCGTCAGGCCACCGGCGAAGCCGCCCCCGGGAGTGTTGTGCCCCGTGAAGAAGAAGTACGCCGACAACACCATGATGAGCGGGAAGATGATGCGGGTGGCGACCTCCAGCACCAGCGATCGGTAGCGGGGGTCGCGGTACTCACTGCCACGCAGCCAGGTGATGTCGCCGACCGCGGGACTGTACGTGCTGACCATGCCGATGTCGGGTTGACCGGCTGGGCTGCCGCTGGGCACACGCGGTGCGGCGCCGAATCGCCGGTGGCGGAACACCAATGACGCCACGCCGGTCGCGGCGACCAGCAGCACGCTGACCTCGCCCAGGGTGTCCCAGGCCCGGATGTCGACCAGGATCACGTTGACGGTGTTGGAACCGTGGCCGCGGTAGTACGCGGCGTCGGGCAGCAGATCGGCGATGGGACGCCCGGAGCGGGGGGCCATCGCGAACGCGCCCAGGGTGGTGACCGTGCCGCCGACGGCGACGGCGAGCAGCGCGCGCGGTACCCGGAAACGCCGCATGTGCACCACTTCGGCCTCGGCGGGCAGGGTGCGCAACACCAGCACGAAGATCACCAATGTCAGTGTCTCGACCAGGAATTGGGTCAGGGCCAGATCAGGAGCGCCGTGGAACGCGAAGATCGCGCCGCAGCCGTAACCGGTCAGCCCGACCAGCAGTACCGCGGCCAGGCGGTTGCGCATCACGGTGGCGCCCAGCGCACCGCCCAGCATCAGGAGTCCGACCAGGGGCTGCAGAGTGCCGTCCCAGGCCTGGAATTGCGGCCGGTCGCGAGAGCCCAGCGCCAGCACGATCACCGGCAGCAGCACCAACGTGGACAGGATGACCGACTGCGTCGCGGGTATCGAACCGCGTTGTGTCGCACCGGTCACCTTGAACGACACGAAGTCCAGGGTGCGCAGCGTCGCGTCGTACATCCGGTCGGCGTTACCCAGCGGCAGGTAGCCGAGCCGAGCCCGTCGCAGCCGGGACCGGGCGAAGAACGCCGCCACACCGGCGCCCAGCACCAGTGCCGACAGCAGCAGCGGGAGGTTGAAGCCGTGCCAGAGCGCGAGGTGATAGCTCGAGCCGCCCGGCACGGAATCGGCGTAGGCGTCGAGCATCTCCTCCAGCAGTCCCGGCGCCAGCCCGAAGGCCAGGCCGGCAAAGGCCAACAGTGCCGGGGCGGCCAGGAAACTCCAGGTGGGTCGATGCATCTCGGCGACGCGCGCGCTGGGCTCGCGTAAACCCTTACGGGCGAATGCACCCCAGAGGAAGCGCAGGCTGTAGATGGTGGTGAACACCGAACCGAATACCACCAGGGCCAGCACATAGGGCGCGAACGAGCCCAGCGATGCGCTGTGCATCAGCGTCTCGAAGTCGGCCTCCTTGGCGACGAAGCCCAGAAACGGGGGCAGCGCCGCCATGCTGGCGGTCGCGGCCGCCGCGATGACGAAAAGCACGGGTGAGGTATGGCCCAGCCAGGCCAGTCGCCGGATGTCGCGGGTGCCGGTGGCGTGATCGATGACGCCGACGACCATGAACAGCGCGGCCTTGAACATCGCGTGTGCGCACAGCATCGTCAGGCCCGCGAGCATCATGTCGCCGCCGCCGGCCCCGACCATGACGGCGATCAGGCCGAGCTGGCTGACGGTGCCGAAGGCGAGGATGAGCTTCAGGTCGTACTCGCGGATGGCTCGCCAGCCGGCCAGCAGCACGGTGAGCAACCCCAGGCCGACGATCATCGGCCGCCATGGCGGAGCCTCGTAGAAGCCCGGCGTCATCCTGGCGATCAGGTACACACCGGCTTTGACCATGGCGGCGGCATGCAGGTAGGCGCTCACCGGCGTGGGTGCTGCCATGGCGCCGGGCAGCCAGAAGTGCATCGGCACGATCGCGGATTTCGAGAGCGCACCGATGAGGACCAGCACCAGCGCCACGTCGACCGCGAGGCCAGCGGGCGCGTGAGCGATCAGCTCGGACAGCAGATAGGTGCCCGACGTCTCGCCGAGGATGACGATGCCGACCAACATCGCCAGCCCGCCCGCGGTGGTCACCAGCAGCGCTTGGGTCGCGGCGCGGCGGCTGGTGGCGCGCTCGGCGTAGTGGCCGACCAACAGGAACGACAGGACGGTGGTGAGCTCCCAGAAGACGTAGAGGACCAGCATGTTGTCGCTGGTCACCAGCCCGAACATGGCGCCGGAGAAGGCCACCAGTTCGGCGGCGAAGCTCGGCAGCCGCTTCTCGGTGTGGCCGTCGTGATGATGGAAGTAGTCGGCGCAGTAGAACAGGACCAGCGCGCCGATGGCCAGCACCAGCACGCTCATGATCGCGGCCAGGGTGTCGAACCGCAGGTCGATGTCCATCGACAGTTCCGGCACCCAGGTGATGCGGAGCTGATGCGCCGTATCGGTCTCGGACTGGTTGGCCGGCCAGTTCTGGGCCACCCAGACCAGCGATCCGAGCGGGACGAGGGCCAGGGGATAGAAGGCGAACCGCCCCCATCTGTTCACCAGCAGCGGCGCGACTGCGGCAGCCACCGCATGGACGAACAGAATGGCGAGCATGGCACTCCTGTGATTGACGCTGACGCCGCAGCCTTCGTTGCGGCGGCGTCGGTCTCGGGGGTGTCAGCCCTTCGGGTGGGCTATGTCTTGTGACGATTCTACGGGGTGGCCATTTCCTGACCGTTCTCCGCCACGGCCCCGATGCGCTGCAGCATCCGCCGGACCACGACACCGTGACCCCCCGAGCCGATGACGAGCGCGCGGTAGATCCGGCCCTTGAAGCCAGGGAAGGCCGCCCACGTCTGGGCGGCCAGCCGCGTCCGGGGAGTCGGCGCATCGGTCAGTGGGGACAGCTGGAAGACCAGGCGATAGGCGGCGAACCAGTGCCTGCCCTTGAGCGCGAACTGTTCATAGGGCGTGGCCTCGTCGAGCACGAATCCGGTTGGCACCGTCGTCGGGTCGAGGGGGTCGCGGCACAGGACGCGCAGGACAGCGGCCCATGTCGTAGCCGCGTCGGCATCGACGGGTATGGCATATTCATCGATATAGGGCAATCGTTCCATATAGAAGGACTGTACTAGATCATGGCGCCGCCGCGGAAGCACGAAACCGACGCAATTCTGGATGCGACGCGGGCGCTGGTGCTTGCCGAAGGGCCACGCGCCGCCAGTGTCGCGGCCATCGCGGCGGCCAGTGGGGCCCCGGCGGGCACCCTCTACCACCGGTTCGGCAACCGCAACGGCGTGTTGATCGCCACCTGGCTGCGAGCCCTGGGCCGGTTCCAGGCCGGCGCCATGGTGGCTGCCGAAGCGGCGCCGTCGTCCGCATTGGACACCGCCGTCGGCATGGGTGTGGCGGCGATCGAATTCGCCCGCCTGATGCCCGACGACGCCCGTTTCCTGTTGCAGCTGCGGCCGGCCGATCTGGTCGACGGTGAACCCGATGCCGCGTTCCAGGAGACCCTCGCCGAGCTGAACGCGCCTCTGGCGCTGCGGGTCCGCGAGCTGGCGCGCGAACTCTACGGTTCCGACAGTCCGCGCTCGGTCGACGCCGTCACCAGGGCGATCGTCGACCTGCCGCATGCCGCCGTGCGCCGACACGTCGACCACATCCCGGACTGGCTGGAAAGCGATGTCGCGCAGGCAATCCGCGCCCTGCTGTCACGCTAGCGGGAGAATGCCCGCAGCGACTCCACCTGCACCGGATCCAGCGACGGCCGTACCGTCTCGCGGGCCTTCTCGACATCGGCCATCGTGACGTCGGCAGCATCGATGGAGCGGCGCATCGCGGTCAGTGCCGCCTCGCGCAGCAACGCCACGCAGTCGGCGGCGCTGTAGCCGTCGAGCTCGCCGGCGATGGCGTCGAGATCCACATCGTCATGCAGCGGAACAGCTTTCGCGGCGGTCCGCAGGATGTCGCGCCGGGCCTCGGCGTCGGGTGGTTCGACGAACACCAGCTTCTCGAGCCGCCCGGGCCGCAGCAGCGCGTGATCGATCAGGTCGGGACGGTTGGTGGCGCCGAGCACCACGACATCGCGCAACGGGTCGATACCGTCGAGCTCGGTCAGCAGTGCGGCCACCACGCGATCGGTGACACCCGAATCGAAGCTCTGCCCCCGGCGTGGCGCCAGCGCATCGATCTCGTCGAGGAACACCAACGACGGCGCGGAGTCACGGGCCCGCCGAAACAGTTCCCGCACCGCCTTTTCCGAGCTGCCGACCCACTTGTCCATCAGCTCGGCACCCTTGACGGCATGCACGCTGAGCCGGCCGGTGCTGGCCAGGGCGCGGACCACGAACGTCTTCCCACAGCCCGGCGGGCCGTAGAGCAGCACACCGCGCGGCGGATCGACGCCGAGGCGGGCGAACGTATCGGGATGCTGCAGCGGCCACAGCACCGCCTCGGTGAGCGCCTGTTTGGTGGCGACCATGTCGCCGACGTCCTCGAGCGTCACCGAACCCACCGACACCTCTTCGGTGGCCGACCGCGACAGCGGGCGGATGACGGTCAGCGCACCGGTCAGGTCGTCCTGCCTGAGCACCGGTGGCTTACCGTCCGAACTGGCCCGCGCGGCGGCCCGCAGGGCGGCTTCCCGGACCAGCGCCTGCAGATCGGCGACCACGAAACCCGGTGTCCGGCCTGCGATCTCCTCGAGTTCGAGGTTCTCGCTCGGCACCGCGCGCAACAGCACCTCGAGCAGCTGCTTGCGTGTGGTCCCGTCGGGCAGGCTCAGGCCGAGTTCGCGGTCGCACAGGTCGGGCGCGCGTAGCCGGGCGTCGAGATTGTCGGGAACGGCCGATGTCGCGACGAACGCCACACCATCGGTGACGACGGCGCCGCGCAGTTCGGTCAGGATCAGCGACGCAACGGGTTCGGGCGTGGCAGGCAGCAACGCGTCGACATCGGTGATCAGCAGTACGCCACCCGATGACCGCACCGACGCGACCGCGTCGGCCACGTGACGCAACCGGTCCTCGGCGGCCAGCGCGCCCACCTCGGGTCCGTCGAGTTCCACGAGCCGACGGCTCGCGCACACCGTGCGAACCATCGTCGCCTTGCCCACACCGGCGGGGCCCGACACCAGCACACCCAGATGTGGCGGTGCGCCAAGGGTTTTCAGCAGTTCGGGCTCGTCGAGGGCAAGTTTGAGCCACTCGGTGAGCTTGCCGGCCTGCACATGGCTGCCCTTGAGGTCGTCGTAGCTGACGGTGCGTACCTCGGGGGAGGGGGGCAGCGACGACGGGCCGCGCCCGACAGGCCGGTCCGCCGAGGTGGTGCCGTTGACCCAGTTCACCACGGAGTTCGGCTGCACACTGACGGGCCCGTCGGGGTCGACAGCCGTGACCGTGAGCAGCTCCGATGTCCAGGTGATGCCGACCGCGGTGGCCAGCGCCGAACTGGCCGCCGACGTCGACGTGCCAGGGCCCAGATCGCGCGGCAGCAGTGACACCGTGTCACCGACCGTCATGACCTTGCCGAGCAGGGCCTGGCGCAGTGTCGCCGGCGACACCGAATGCGTGGCGAGGCTGGACCCCGACACCGTCACCGACCTGGCGCCGAACACCGTCACCGGCGTCACCACCACGGTGGCGTCCTCCCGCAACCCCGCATTGGACAGTGTCACGTCATCGAGCAGCGCGGTGCCGGCCGGTACGCCGTCGGGTGCGACGCCCACCACCGCCGCCGTCTGCCGGGAGCCGATCAGCGAGATGGCGTCCCACTCGCGGATCCCGAGGGCCGCGATGGCTTCGGGGTGCAGGCGGACCACGCCGCGGCGGGCGTCCAGCGCGGAGGTGTTCAGGCGCGCGGTCAGCGCGAGCTGACTCACGATCCGCCCGGCCTGCGCAGACCGAGCCGGGCCGCCGAGCGGCGCGCCGTGATGCGGCGATTCGGGTGCTGGGCCCGCCGGAACTCCCGGCGCGCCTGGCGCTGCTGTTTGGGTTTGTCGTCCCACACCTCGGGATGCTTGGACAGCCATGCCTTGGTGCGCACGGCGAACGGGATGTGGATGACGTAGGCGGCGATGATCACCAGGATCACGATGTAGCCGTACTGGATCGAGGCGGCCACCCCGATGGCCAGCAGTGCCAGCAGCGGCACCACCATCCGCGGATGGATGGCGAACGTGTGGATCTTGCGCATCGGGATGGCGCTGACCGCCAGC
This sequence comes from uncultured Mycolicibacterium sp., assembly GCA_945957405.1. Lineage (GTDB taxonomy): Bacteria > Actinomycetota > Actinomycetes > Mycobacteriales > Mycobacteriaceae > Mycobacterium. Next base: position 9,163 of record CAMFLL010000156.1, read on the forward strand.
AGTGACACACCGATCATCCAGATCGACACCGCGGCCTCCGACGTCCACCAGCCGTCGCCGAACTGCATCTTGGCGGCCAACGGCCCGATGGCCCCGATCGCGCCGGCCGGCGCAGGCATGCCGGTGAAGTACTCCTTCTCATAGGCGGGCTGGTCGCCGTCGAGCATGGCGTTGTAGCGCGCCAGCCGCAGCACGATGCACACGGCGTAGAGCAACACCACGATCCAGCCGATCCGGGCGTGCGACAGCAGCGTGCCGTAGACGATCAGGGCGGGCGCGACGCCGAAGTTGACGGCGTCGGCCAGCGAGTCGATCTCCTCACCCATCTTGGAGGTGGCCTTGAGCAGGCGGGCCATCCGGCCGTCGAGCGCGTCGAGGATAGCGGCGGCGGCCAGCAGCGCCATCGCCTCGGTGGGGCGGTCGTCGAGGGCGAATTTGACAGCGGAGAGCCCGAAGCAGATCGCGGTGACCGTCATGGCACTCGGCAGCAGCCGGCTCAGCGACGGCGCCTTGATGCGGGGTTTCACGGCAGCTGGGCCATCACGGTTTCGCCGGCCACCATCCGCTGCCCGATCGACACCAGCAGCTCGGAGCCGTCCGGCAGGTAGGTGTCGAGCCGTGACCCGAACCGGATCAGTCCGTAGGTGTCACCGATGTCCACCTTGTCGCCGGGTTTCACGTCGCAGACGATGCGCCGGGCGACCAGGCCCGCGATCTGCACGACGATGATCTCCTGGTCGGCGGCGGTGCGGATCACCACGCTGTTGCGCTCGTTGTCGACACTGGCGGCGGGCAGGTCGGCGGTGCCGAACACCCCGGGCCGGTGCATCGCCGCCGTCACCTCGCCGCCGACCGGCACCCGCTGGACGTGTGCGTCCAGCACCGACAGGAAGATGCTGACGCGCAGTCGCGGTGTGTCGGCCAACCCCAGCTCGGGCGGCGGGACGGCGGTCTCGATCAGGCACACCTGGCCGTCGGCCGGGGCGACGACGACACCGGGCCGGGTCGGCGGCACGCGGTGCGGGTGCCGGAAGAACGCGGCGTTGGCGCCGGCCGCGGCAAGCCCCGCTGTCCAGGCCCAACGATGGCGGCGCCCGATGGCGGCCAGCGCCAGGCTGGCGCCGACGAACGGCAGTCCGGCGGGGTGCATCGGGGGAACCTGCGCACGGATCAGGCCCACGATGTGGGCGAGATCGGTCCGAGACGGATCTGACGAGCGGGGGCGTCGGGCCACGCGGCCATTCTAGGGGCCGCTGTCGGGGCCTAGTGGCGGCTACCGGCCAACGTCATCCGTCGAGGTCCCACACCCGCACGGTCGATCCCGCCGCGATGGCGGTGACGTCCTCGGGGATCACCAGCAGGCAGTTCGCCGACGCCAGCCAGCGCAGGTGATGTGATGCGGGCGGGCCGTAGCTGGTCACGGTGGCGCCGCCGCTGCCGTCGACGCTCAGCACACCCCGGCGGAACTGGCGCTTACCGCTGGGCGAGGTGCAGTCCTCGGTCAGCACCGCGTCGCGCTGCGGCCGGTCGGCGTGCGGCAGGCCCATCGCCTCGCGCAGCGCCGGGCGCACGAAGACCTCGAAGGACACCAGCGCGCTGACCGGATTGCCCGGCAGCGTCACGATGGGCACCCCGGCGACCCGCCCGGCGCCCTGCGGCATCCCCGGTTGCATGGCGACCTTGGTGAAATCCACCTCACCGCCGAGCGCATCCTTGACCACCTCATAGGCCCCGGCACTGACACCGCCGGTGGTGATCACCAGGTCGGCGTCCTCGAGGTGTCCGCGCAGCGCGGCACGGAACTCGTCGACGTCATCACTGGCCATCGGCGCGGCGACCACCTCGGCGCCGGCCTCACGCACGGCCGCGGCCAGCATCACCGCGTTGGACTCGTAGATCTGGCCCGGTTGCAAGGGTGTGCCGGGGGCGACCAGTTCGGTGCCGGTCGACATCACCAGCACCCGCAGCTTCGGGCGCACCGTGAGGGTGCCCAGGCCGAGCGCGGCTGCCAGACCAAGTGCCGCCGGGGTGACGACCTGGCCGGCCCGCAACACCGCGGTACCGGCCTGGACATCCTCACCCGCGGTGCGGATGTGCTGTCCCACGTTGGCCGAGGCGCGGATCTCGACGGTCTCGGTGCCCGCGTCGGTGGCCTCGACGGGGATGACGGCGGTGGCGCCCGCGGGCAGCGGTGCCCCCGTCATGATGCGGTGCGCGGTGCCGGGCGACAGCGTCAGTGGGTCGGTGCGTCCCGCCGGAATGTCTTCGGCGACAGGCAGTTTCACCGGTGTCTCGGCGCTGGCCGCGGAAATGTCCTCGGCGAGCACGGCGTAACCGTCCATGGCCGAGTTGTCGAAGCGGGGTAGTGAGAGTGGGGCCACCACATCGGCGGCTAGGGCCAGGCCCTCGGCCTGCGCCAGGGGAACGTCCTGCGGGGCGCGCGCGGTGATCAGGCCGGCGACGACGCGTTGGTGCTCTTCGACGGTGCGCATGTCAGATCGGGAAGCTCACGCCGGTGAGTTCTTCGGACACTGTCCACAACCGTTGTTGAAGGTCGCGGTCGTGGGACTGCTTACTGGACTGCACCACTTTGGGGTGACCCTGCAGTTCCGCGAAACCGCTGGGGCCGTAGTACTGGCCGCCCCTGGCGGTCGGATCGGTGGCTGCGCGCAGCGTCGCCAGCGCGCCCAGCGCGGGTTTCTGCGAGACCAGTGGATAGAGCGGCCGGACGAATCCCGGTAGGTGCCGGGTCAACTCGGTGTCGGAGAAGCCGGGGTGGGCGGCCAGCGCGACGGTCGGTTCGTGCTTGTCGGCCAGCCGGCGCTGCAACTCGTAGGTGAACAGCAGATTCGACAGCTTCGCCTGGCCGTAGGCCGATACGCGGTCGTAGCTGCGTTCCCACTGCAGGTCGTCGAAATGGATGGCGGCGCGGATACGGTGCCCGACGCTGCTGACCGTCACCACCCGTGAGCCCGCCACGGGCAGTAGGTGATCCAGCAGCAGACCGGTCAATGCGAAGTGGCCGAGATGGTTGGTGCCGAACTGCATCTCGAAGCCGTCCTTGGTGGTCTGCCGCGGCGAGGTGTACATCACCCCGGCATTGTTGACCAGCAGATCGATGCGCGGGTGCGCGGCCTTGATCTCCTCCGCGGCGGTCCGAACCGACTGCAGCGAGCCGAGATCCAGCGGCTGCACAGTCACATCCGCCCGGGGGGCGGTGCCGATGATGCGGGCGGCGGCGGCCTTACCCTTCTCGGTGTCGCGCACCGCGAGCACCACCTGCGCGCCGCGGGCCGCCAGGACGCGGGCCGTTTCGAGGCCGAGGCCGGTGTTGGCGCCCGTGACGACCGCGGTCCGGCCGGACTGGTCGGGAACGTCTGACTCGGACCATTTGGTACCCATGTGATGAACATACGCACTTGGGATGCCCTGGACGGGCCGGGTGTCGGGATAGCAGGGTGGAAGCATGCCGATCGCGATGTCGCCCCAGCAGCCGTGACCGAATCGACGCTCGTCGCACTGTCCGATCCCGCGCATCCGCCGAGCCGCAAGGCGCCCATGGTGTGGGCGGTGGGTGCGGCGATCCCGTGGGCGGTCGTGGTGATCGCCCAGGTGATCTGGGTGGTCATCGACCAGCGACTGATGTGGCTGCACCTCGTCGTCGCCGCGCTCACGGTGATCGGTGCGGGACTGTCGGTGGTGGTGGCGCCGTTGTGGCGCTACCGCGTGCACCGCTGGGAGATCAGTCCCACCGCGGTCTACACCCGGACAGGCTGGCTGGTGCAGGAGCGCCGCATCGCGCCGATTTCCCGGGTGCAGACCGTCGACACCTACCGTGGGCCGCTGGACCGGATGTTCGGCCTGGCCAACGTCACCGTGACGACGGCGTCGTCGGCCGGCGCGGTTCGCATCATCGCGCTGGACGCCCCCGTCGCCGACGCGGTGGTGGCCCAGCTGACCGATATCGCGGCGCTCGGCGCCGAGGACGCCACGTGAGCGCACCCGCCGTCGGCTGGCAGCGGCTCTCGCCGCGCATGCTGCTGGTGCATCCCGTGCACGAAGTGCTGCGGCAACTGCCACTTCTGGTGGGGTCGATCGTGCTGGGCTCGGCGACGAACAACCCGCTGTGGTCACTGCTGGGCCTGGCGATCATCATCGGGCTGGGCCTGGCGCGGTGGTTCACCACGACGTACCGCATCGACGCCGAGGACGTCCAGCTGCGCACCGGTGTGCTGCAGCGCAATGCATTGTCGGTGCCGCGCAACCGTATTCGCTCGGTGCAGACCGACGCGCGGTTGCTGCATCGGCTGCTCGGGCTGACGGTGTTGCGCGTCAGCACCGGGCAGGAGACCACCTTCGAGCTCGATGCCGTCGAAGCCGCCCAGGTGCCGCGGCTGCGGGCGATTTTGCTCGCCGACTCGCAGACCGCCACGGGTCCCCTCGGTCCCACTGGCCCCGTCGGCACCGCGCTGGCCCGCTGGCAACCGTCGTGGCTGCGCTACAGCCCGCTGAGCTGGTCGGGGCTGCTGACCATCGCCGCCGGTGTCGGCCTGGTGTACCAGGCCGGATTCGGCGAGTTGGTGCGGCGCTCGGCGGCGGTGCAGTCAGGGCTGGACGCCGCGGCGCAGTTCGGCGTGGCCGCAGCGGTCGCCGTGGTGGGCGGCGGTGTGCTGGTGGCCTCGGTCCTGCTGTCGGTCGGCCGCTCGCTGCTCACCTACGGCAACCTCGTGCTGGAGCGCCGCGGCGACAATCTGCACCTGCAGCACGGGCTGCTGAGGGTGCGCGAGCACACCTATGACATGCGCAGGCTGCGCGGCGGCACACTTCGTGAGCCGCTGTTGGTGCGGATGCTCGGCGGCGCGCGCCTGGACGCGGTGATGACCGGGGTGGCCGGGGCGGGGGAGTCGTCGCTGCTGCTCCCGCCGTGCCCCGGAGCGACGGCCCGCGGGGTGCTCACCTCGCTGGTCGGCGACGACGTCACCGTGGCGTCGGGGCCGTTGCGCAGGCACGGCCCGGCGGCCGTGCGGCGGCGCTGGACGCGGGCGCTCCTGCTGCCCGCCGTGGCGGGCCTCACCCTGGTGGTGGTGGCGGTGACGGTCGGCGTGCCGGTATGGCTGTGGCCGGTGTGGGTGGTGCTGGTCGCGGCCAGTGCGGCGTTGGCCGCCGACCGGGTCGCCGCGCTGGGCCATCGGGTGGGCTCGGGGTGGCTGGTCGCCCGCAGTGGCAGCGTCGAACGCCGCAGGGACTGTGTGCAGACCGCGGGGGTCATCGGCTGGACCGTCCGCCAGACGTTCTTCCAGCGCCGGGCCGGGGTCGCGACGCTGATCGCCGCGACGGCTGCGGGCACCAAGCGCTACGAGATCATCGATGTACCCGCTGACCAGGTGTGGGCCGTCGCGGGTGCGGCGTCACCCTGGGTGGCCGACAGTGTCTGGGCGCACAGCTCAACCTGCGCGACCAGTCGCAAAGGGGGCGTGGAAGGGCCGAAATAGGGGCCCTGTGCGACTGCTCGGCAATGTGGTCGAGTTGCGCGCCAACCTCATGCGTTTACTGTCGCACCATGGCCATCGGTGGAGTGCTCTTCGACATCGACGGCGTGCTGGTCACGTCGTGGAAACCGATCGACGGTGCCGCCGCAACACTGCGGACGCTGGCCGATCACCAGGTCGCCCGCTCGTATCTGACCAACACCACCACGCGGACCCGGCGGCAGATCGCCGGCCTGCTCACCGACGCCGGTATGGCGGTGGCACCCGACGAGGTCATCACCGCCGCGGTGCTGACCGCCGATTTCGTCCGCGACCGCTACCCGGATGCGCGCTGCTTCCTGGTCAACAGCGGTGACATCGCCGACGACATGCCCGGTATCGACATCATCGCGTCGGTCGACACCAGGGGCGGGCCGATGCCGGACCGCCCCGATGTGGTGTTACTGGGTGGCGCAGGCCCGGAGTACGACCACGTGACACTGAGCTGGGTGTACGACTGGATGGCCCAGGGCGTGCCCGTCGTCGGGATGCACCGCAGCACGTCGTGGACCACCACCGAGGGGCTGCGGATCGACACCGGCATGTATCTGCTCGGCATGGAAGAGGTCTCCGGGCGCAAGGCCACCGCGGTCGGCAAGCCCGCGCCCGCAGGGTTTCTGGCGTCGGCGGCGCGCCTGGGCGTCGAACCGGACGAGATGTACATGGTGGGCGACGACCTCAACAACGACGTGCTGGCCGCGCAGGTGGTCGGCATGACCGGTGTGCTGGTGCGCACCGGGAAGTTCCGTCAGGACACGCTGGACCGTTGGGCCGCAGACGAATTCGCGATGCAGCCCAATCATGTCCTCGACTCGGTGGGCGACCTGCCGGAGCTGCTGGGCCTGTAGCCCCGGGCCGCCAGATAAGGTCGACCGGTGGCCGACCGCAACGCCGTCCTGCTCCTGGTGGTCGGCGTTGTCGTCCTTGCCGCGATCATCGCACTGGCCGTCTTGCTGATCGTGTCACGGCGCCAGTTGGCCGCCGCCCGCCGGGAAATCGAACGCAGCCGCGAGCAGCAGGTCCGGCGCCGGCGTCGCCGCGGGCTCGCGCCGCTGGCGATCAAGACGGCCTGGCAGACCGCGGACTCGTTGCTCACCAAGGGTTTTGGGGCAACCGTGCGCAACTCGATCGAGGATCTCGCGGGGTGGGCACGGGTCGAAAGGCCCGACCTGGCTCGGCTGACGGCCGACGGCGACGTCGTGATCGCGTTCTCGGACATCGAGGGATCAACCGACCTGAACGAGACCCTGGGTGACCGGGAATGGGTCAAGGTGCTCGAGCGGCACAGCAAGCTCATCCACAAATTGGTCGACGACCATGGCGGGCACGTCGTGAAGAACCAGGGCGACGGGTTCATGATCGCGTTCGGCGATGCCGTGCAGGCCGTGCTGTGCAGTATCGGTGTGCAGCGCGCCCTTGACGGTGAGAGCGAGCGACGGCAGGCGATCC
>CAMFLL010000157.1 GCA_945957405.1 uncultured Mycolicibacterium sp.
ACGAGGAGAGCGGGCCCGGCGCGGCTTGTCGGCGGCCGGCGCGTCATCGCCCTCGCCGCGCTTGGCGCGCGGTGCGCGCTTGGCCTGCTGGGCCTGCGGCTCGCCGACCGTGCCTGCGGCGTCGGCCGGGATGTTCAGCTCCGCGTAGAGGTGCGGTGAGCTCGAGTACGTCTCGGCCGGTTCGGGGCAGTCCAGACCGAGCGCCTTGTCGATCAGCGTCCAGCGCGACAGCTCGTCCCAGTCGACCAGCGTCACCGCGATGCCGGTCTTGCCTGCGCGGCCGGTGCGGCCGATGCGGTGCACGTAGGCCTGCTCGTCGTCAGGGCACTGGTAGTTGATGACGTGCGTGATGTCGTCGATGTCGATACCGCGAGCGGCAACGTCGGTGGCCACCAGGACGTCGATGGCGCCGGTCCGGAACGCCTTCAATGCCTTTTCGCGGGCAATCTGACCGAGGTCACCGTGCACGGCACCGACCTTGAAACCGCGCTCGGCGAGTTCGTCGGCGACCTTCTGGGCGGTGCGCTTGGTCCGCGTGAAGATCATCGTCGCGCCGCGGCCTTCGGCCTGGAGGATCCGGCTGACCATCTCGACCTTGTCGAGTGCGTGTGCGCGGTAGACGAACTGTTCGGTGGTGTCGTGAGTGGCCGCCGAATGCGGGGCCTCGGCACGGATGTGCGTGGGCTGGTTCATGAACGTCCGGGCCAGCGTGATGATCGGGTCCGGCATGGTGGCCGAGAACAGCATCGACTGCCGGTCGTCGGGGGTGAGCCGCAGGATGCGTTCGATATCGGGCAGGAAGCCCAGGTCGAGCATCTCGTCGGCCTCGTCGAGCACCAGGACGGACAGCCCCCCGAGTTGCAGGTGACCCTGCTGGGCAAGGTCGAGCAGGCGGCCGGGGGTGCCCACCACGACGTCGGCGCCCTTCTGCAGCGCCTCGATCTGCGGTTCGTACGGTCGCCCGCCATAGATGGAGACGACCGAGAGTTTGCGCGATGCGCCACCTTCGACGTCGACCGTCAGATGCTTGGCTGCGGTCGCGAGGTCGCCGTAGACCTGCAGGCACAGTTCGCGGGTGGGCACCACGATCAGAGCGCGCGGCACGCCGGTCAAGGGGCGGGCGGTGTCGGTCGTGATGCGATGCAGCAGGGGTACGCCGAAGGCAAATGTCTTGCCCATACCCGTGCGGGCCTGACCGATCAGGTCGTCGCCGGCCAGCGCCAGCGGCATGGTCAGTTCCTGGATGGCGAACGGGTGCTCAATGCCCTTTTCGGAGAGTGCGCGGACGATTTCGTCGCGAACGCCGAGATTGGCAAATGTCAGAGCATGGGGATTGAGTTGATTCATATGCGCGAGTTACAGCCTTTCAATGTCTTTGCGAGTCAGTTACGAGGATTCGTCTCGTCTGTCTCTCGTCGCGTCATCACGCGCACACGAGTTGTGACGGAGGAATCCTGGTATCTGCTACGAGCAACGACACCGAATTCACTGGGCCCTGCGCAATGAAGGCGGGCCGAACACGTGCACGCACATTTCCGGTGAAAGTGACAAAAAGCGCCGCTTTCGTACTCCATAGTAGCTGGTCGGCTGCCGGTCGCTGAATCCTCGGCTACGTCGGGCGGCCTGCACGACCCAACAACTACAGTTGTGCCCATGAGTTCGACGCAGCCCGTGGCCGGCTCCACACCGACTTCAGCGTCGCGAATTCCGGCGGAACATCCCGGCATCGACCAGCTGTTCGCCCTGCTGGCCTACGGTGAAGTCGCGGCGTTCTACCGGCTGACCGAGGAGGCCAGAATGGCTCCGACCCTGGCCGGCCGGATCAACATGGCGCGGATGGCAGCAGCGGAGATGGGCCATTACGAGCTGCTGCGCACCGCGCTCGAGGCCAGGGGCGTCGATGTCATCCCGGCGATGTCGCGCTACGCCTCAACGCTGGAGGACTACCACCGGCTCACCACCCCCAGCACATGGTTGGAGGCGTTGGTCAAGACGTTCGTCGGCGATGCGTTGGCCGCCGATTTCTACCTCGAGATCGCAGATGTGCTGCCCACAGAAATCGCCGACGTGGTCCGCGGGGTGCTCTCGGAAACCGGGCACTCGCAGTTCGTGATCGCCGAGGTCCGTGATGCCGTGGCCAGCAACGATGTGCATCGCAGCAGGCTCGCGTTGTGGTCGCGGCGGCTGCTCGGCGAGGCCATCACGCAGGCGCAGTACGTGTTGGCCGACCATGACGAACTGGTCGACCTGGTGGTCGCGGGCACCGACAACGGCCTGGGGCACATGACCGAATTCTTCGACCGTCTGCAGCGCACGCACGCCGAGCGCATGGAGCAGCTCGGACTGTCCTGACCATCGTCACCGCTGGCTCGATTGCGCGGTTCCTCCCACCCTCGTGCCTCGGGTGCATCGTCACCGCTGGCTCGATTGCGCGGTTCCTCCCACCCTCGTGCCTCGGGTGCATCGTCACCGCTGGGGCTATGGCACGCAGGCCGCGATCATCGTGTTGTTGTTCTGCGCCGCCAACGTCGCGCCCGTGCCGTCGGTGACCGAGCAGTTGAGTTGCCCCGAGACGCTGGTGCCGGTGACCGATCGGGTATCGACCCCCGGGTTCAACACGATGGTCTTCGTCCACGGCAGAGCGACGTTGATATCCGTACGCGGGAAGCCCTGCTCGTCGGTGTAGATGATGGTGACCAGATCGAACAACTGCCGGGTGCCGGTCACCGTATAGGTGATGGTCCGCTCGGGAGCGGGTGCCTCGACGGGCGGCGGCGGAGGCTCGGGCACGGTGTGGTCGGCGGACGGTGTCGTGGTGACGGTGACGACGGTTTCGGGCGCCAGGCCGGCGCCAGGAGCCTGGGACGGGGGCACCGTCGCGATCACAGTGCGCGGAGTGGTCGATGTGGGCGGCATGGCGTCCTGCGTCACGGCCGAGGTCTCGCTGGTGGACGTCGATGATGACGTTGCGGTGTCCTTGTTGAGCACCGAGGCGATCGCAACCACCGAGGCGAACAGCACCACGGCGGCGAACCCGGCGATCCAGCGCCAGCGGTTGTCGGGCCCCGCGTAGCCGTACGCGTCGTAGTCTTCCGATTCGTCGATCTCGAGAGCATCGGTGGCGCCGGTGTCGTCGACGTCATCGGCGTAGGTGTTGCCGCCGCGACCGTTCGAACCACTCCAATAGGGCCTGTTCATGGCGTCACCGAAACCCTTGTCTCTTGATCACTCTGATCACTCCAGTCACATCTTTAACGGAATCGTATCGGCGTGGAGGGCGCTTGCGGCGGCAGGCGCGCGGGTGTGTCGGCGTGGAGTTGATGACATCCGCCGAGGTCACAGTGCGATTCGCTCACCGCGAACGCCTGGCGCGACGCACCCACCGGTGCGTCCACTAGCCTGTGTGCTTGGTCCTCTGCGCCATCGAGCGTGCGCGGAGTGAGATTCGCCAGCGACGGAAAGGGTGCAGCGTGGAGGTCAAGATCGGTGTCACGGACAGCCCGCGCGATCTCGTGTTCAACAGCGCGCAGGCACCCGATGAACTCGAGAAGCTGGTGACCGACGCGCTCGGCAAGGGCTCCGATGTGCTGAGCCTCACCGACGACAAGGGTCGGCGGTTCTTCGTCCAGGCCGCACGGGTGGCCTACGTCGAACTCGGGCCGTCGGACAGCCGCCGGGTCGGGTTCGGGATCGGCAGCGGGCCGGTCACCCCGCCGGTCACCGACTGAGTCAGGACCTGGTCAGCGGCACGTGCGACAGGCCGCCCCAGATGAACTGGACGGTGCCTTCGACGGCGTCTTCCTTGGTGATGGGGCGGTCGTTGTCCAGCCAGTAGCGGGCTGAGTCCACGCTGATGCTGACCAGGCCGACGGCAATCATCCGCGCCCGGTGCGGGTCCAGTCCGGAGTCGTGGCTGATCAGGTCGAAAACGGCATCGGTGCACGATTCCGTGGCCACCTTCACCTGCACGGACACCTGCGGTTCGGTCACGTAGTCGTTCTCGAAGATCAGGCGGTAGCCCTGGCCGTCGTGTTCGATGAAATCGAAGAACGCATGTACGGCGGCGCGCACCCGCTGCCTGTTGTCGGTGGTGGTGCGCAGGGCCTGCCGGACACCCGAGACCAGGTTCTCGACGTGCCGCGCGAGGACCGCGAGATACAGCTCGAGCTTGCTCGTAAAGTGTTGGTAGAGAACCGGTTTGCTCACGCCGGCGCGGTCGGCGATTTCATCCATGCCTGCGGCGTGATAGCCGCGGTCGACGAAGACCTCGCTGGCTGCCGCGAGCAACTGCCCGCGCCGTTCGTCGCGGGGTAGCCGGTTGCCGCGCCTGTTCGTCCCGGTGGCGGCGCCCGTCTTCCGGTCTGCGTTGGCCGACCTGGTACCTCGCCGTGCCCCGGTGTTGGCGAGATCGCTCATCAAGTCCTCTATCTCATCCTGACGCCGCGGGATGCCCCTGTCGGCCCAGCTCGCCGCCTGCAAATGCGAGGCGACTTCATCGAAATGACACTACTACCCGCACCCGTGAATGCGCGGATGACGCAGCTTGCGGGGCTTCACCGGGCGCGCCGGGATCAGCTGAACTGCAGTCTGTGCCATCCTTGGTCGGTGACCTACGACCCGGGACGTCGCGGGGATGGTCGTGTGCCGGTGTTACGCGACCAGTGGCGTGAGCCTCTGCGCGCCCAGCGCGACCCACTGGCTGGTGACCAAGGTCGGGTGCGGTCCAACCGCGACGACCGCCGCCAGTGGCGCAAGCAGACCTGGCTCGGCAGGTTCGTGTCCACCTACGGCTGGCGTGCCTACGCGCTGCCGATCCTGGTGGTGGTGACCGGCATGGTGATCTACCAGACCGTGACCGGGACCAGCACTCCGGCGCCTGCGATCAGTGAACCCGTCGAAGGCCCGCCCACCATCGGTGCGCAGGGCACCACCATCGTCGGCGCGCCTCCGCGCGGTCTGACCCAGTTCGACGCCAATCTGCCGACCGGCATTCTGCCCGACGGCGGTCCCTACACCGAGGCCGGCAACAAGACCTGGCGGGTGATCCCGGGTACCACGCCGCAGGTGGGGGAGGGCACCGCGAAGGTGTTCCGCTACAGCGTCGAGGTCGAGGACGGTGTCGACACCACCTCGTTCGGCGGTGACGAGGCGTTCGCCAGGATGGTCGACCAGACCCTGGGCAACCCGAAAAGCTGGACCCACAATCCGCAGTTCGCCTTTATCCGGGTCGACGACGGATCGCCCGAGCCGCCGGATTTCCGCGTGTCCCTGACGTCACCGATGACGGTTCGTGAGGGGTGCGGGTACGAGATCCAACTCGAGGCGTCCTGCTACAACCCGGCCTACACGCCTGTGTCGGGCGGTGCTCCCGAACCGCGCGTGTTCATCAACGAGGCCCGCTGGGTACGCGGCGCTGTCCCATTCCAGGGGGACATCGGCTCGTACCGGCAGTATCTGGTCAACCACGAGGTCGGCCACGCCATCGGTTACCAGCGTCATGAACCGTGCGGCGACAACGGTGGGCTGGCGCCGATCATGATGCAGCAGACCTTCTCGACGGCGGACAACGACGCGACCCGCTTCGACCCCGATTCGGTGAAGCCAGACGGTAAGACGTGCCGGTTCAACCCGTGGCCGTATCCCATCGCCTGACGACGATGCACGGCGACGGAGGAGCCGTGAGGAGGAGTCAGGTAATTCGGGTGAAGCCTGACGACGATGCGCGGCGACGCCTGATTGCCCGTCGATTCAGAAACCTTGCAGACAAAGTGCGAGTGACCCTCTGTGTGAGTTCTGTCTCGATTGCAGTGACCGGGGCCCTCGCGCGTGGCCGGGGGAGCTCCGCGCGAGGGCCGGTCCTGATGCTCCGGCGAATACCGACTACCGAAGCGGCACGGCGCGGTTACCCCGGTGTGCAGCGTCGGAAACACGCCGATTTCGCACTGTACGAAATACGAAATTGACATTCCCGCAAGGAATTTGACGGTTCCGCCGCCTCGAGCGGGCAGTAGGACACGGCGGCGGCGCTTCATCGGCGGTTGGATGCCCAGAGCACGCCCCCGAACCGCGATGCTGCCAGCCGTCGATCAATTTCTGCCACCGGAATTAAACCGCTGAGCAGCTGGTTTAGACGATCAGACCGGAACGAAGAAACCAAGAACCGGCAAGAGCAAGCAAGAAAGAAGTTGAGAGCAATGAAGAAGTTCGGATTCGCCGCCGTCGCCGCCAGTGGCTTGATCGCAGGCGCGCTCGGACTGGCCGCACCGGCGCTCGCCGCGCCCATCGACCAGGTCCCGGCATCGCCCGCCTCGGTCATCTACGCCCCGACCGGAGTCGACCACCACACGTGGCTCGACCAGATTTCGCCCAAGGTGAACGTCCCGACGGTCGACACCACGGTCCGCCACAGCGGCCGCTGATCATCTGCACAGAAGTGATGAAGAGGCACCCCGAAACGGGTGCCTCTTCGCATTCGCCGGGAAGGTCCCGGCCACCCCTGACGTTGACCGTCTTGTCTTTGAGACAATGACGTGAGGGCCAATAAAGGACCAGAGGAGATCTAGTGTCCACACTGCCACCGCTGGTCGAGCCAGCAGCCGAGCTGACCCGCGACGAGGTCGCGCGGTACAGCAGGCATTTGATAATTCCTGACCTCGGCCTGGACGGGCAGAAACGCCTCAAGAACGCGCGCGTCCTGGTCATCGGTGCCGGCGGCCTGGGATCCCCGACGCTGCTGTATCTGGCGGCCGCGGGTGTGGGGACCATCGGCATCGTCGAATTCGACGTGGTCGACGAGTCGAATCTGCAACGGCAGATCATCCATGGTCAGTCCGACATCGGCCGCTCGAAGGCGGAGAGCGCGCGGGACTCGGTGCTGGAGATCAACCCGTTGATCACCGTGGTGCTGCACGAGGTGCGGCTGGAGCCGGAGAACGCCGTCGAACTGTTCGAGCAGTACGACCTCATCCTCGACGGCACCGACAACTTCGCCACCCGCTATCTGGTCAACGATGCCGCGGTGCTGGCCGGCAAGCCGTATGTCTGGGGCTCGATCTATCGCTTCGAGGGCCAGGTATCGGTGTTCTGGGAGGACGCCCCGGTCGACGAGAGCGGCAACGAGCGGGGCCTCAACTACCGAGACCTCTACCCCGAACCGCCGCCACCGGGCATGGTGCCGTCGTGCGCCGAAGGCGGGGTGCTGGGCATTCTGTGCGCCTCGATCGCCTCGGTGATGGGGACTGAGGCCATCAAGCTCATCACCGGCATCGGCGACACGCTGCTGGGACGTCTGATGGTCTATGACGCGCTGGACATGACGTACCGCACCATCAAGATCCGCAAGGACCCGGCGACGCCGAAGATCACCGAGCTCATCGATTACGAGTCGTTCTGTGGTGTGGTGAGCGAAGCGGCCGCCGAGGCCGCCGCCGAGTCCACCATCACCCCGCGGGAACTGCACGAGCTGCTGGAGTCCGGTAAGAAGCTGGCCCTCATCGACGTGCGTGAACCCGTCGAGTGGGACATCAACCGTATCGAAGGCGCCGAACTGATCCCGAAGTCGACGCTGGAGTCCGGTGACGGGCTGGCCAAGCTGCCGCAGGACCGCGTACCGGTGCTGTACTGCAAGACCGGTGTGCGTTCGGCGGAAGCGCTCGCTGCAGTCAAGAAGGCCGGCTTCTCCGACGCTGTTCACCTTCAGGGGGGCATCACGGCCTGGGCCAAACAGTTCGAACCCGACATGGTGATGTACTGAGGTTTGCCTGGATCGGCGACACAGCAGGTCAGCGACATCGTTGACGCGTGCGTCGGCGATAGGGTGACGGGGTGACCGCCGAACGTCCGCCCGACCACGTGCTGACGGCCTTTGGGTTGAGTGGGGCAGTGCCCGCAGCGCTGGGGCCGGGCTGGGAGGGCGGCTGGCGTTGTGGCGAGGTCGTGCTCTCCATGGTGGCCGACCACGCCCGCGCCGCCTGGTCGGCCAAGGTCCGCGAGACGTTGTTCGTCGACGGTGTGCGGCTGGCCCGCCCGGTGCGGTCCACCGACGGCCGCTACGTGGTCTCGGGCTGGCGTGCCGACACCTATGTCTCGGGTACGCCGGAACCCCGGCACGACGAAGTCGTGTCGGCCGCTGTCCGCTTGCATGAGGCGACGGCCAAACTCGAGCGGCCGCGGTTCCTGACGCAGCCCCCGGTGGCGCCCTGGGCCGACGTCGACGTGTTCATCGCCGCCGACCGCGCCGCGTGGGAGGAGCGCCCCCTGCATTCGCTGCCGTCAGGGGCGCGGATCGGGCCCGGCTCCGCCGACGGGCAGCGGTCGATCGACCTGATCAACCAGCTCGCCACATTGCGCAGGCCGACCAAGAGCCCCAATCAGCTCGTCCATGGCGACCTTTACGGCACAGTGCTTTTCGCGGGCACCGCTGCGCCGGGTATCACCGACATCACACCGTACTGGCGCCCGCCGTCATGGGCGGCCGGAGTTGTCGTCGTCGACGCGCTGGCGTGGGGTGAAGCCGACGACGGGCTCATCGAACGATGGAACGCGTTGCCGGAGTGGCCCCAGATGTTGTTGCGTGCCTTGATGTTCCGCCTTGCCGTGCATGCCCTGCATCCGCGGTCGACGGCCGCGGCCTTCCCGGGTCTGGCGCGCACGGCCGCGCTGGTCCGACTGGCGCTCTAACGTTCCCGAAAGACGTGCCGCACCGAGTCCGCCCCGGTGATCGGCACCCGCCCGTCGGAGGCCAGCACGCCCTCGGCGCGTAGCAGTTCCAGTTGCCGGGTGACCAGGTGTGCTGCCGGACGGCCCGAGGCGGTGATGACGCGGTGCCACGGCAGGTCGGAGGAGTCGGTGCGCATGATCCAGCCGACGATGCGCGGGCTGGAAAGCGCTGCGGCCGCGGCGATGTCGCCGTAGGTCGACACGCGGCCTGCCGGAATCTGCGCCACCAGGGCGCGCACCCGCTCTACCTGTTCGTCGGTGATCGGCGCCATCGTGTCAGCCGTCCAGGGCCGTGCGGATCACCGCCGCCGTCTCCGCGGGTTTGGCCAGCGGGACCATGTGATCGCAGTCGAATTCCAGCAGTGTGAACTCGGCGCCGAGGCGCCCGCGCAGGCCGTCGACCAGATCCGCCGTGACGTAGGGCGGTGACGTTCGCGCGGCCCGGATCAGCGTGGTTGGAATTCCGTTGGGCGGCAACACGAAATCGCGGGACAGCTCGCTCCAGTAGGACAGCATCGCCGGGATGCAGATGCGCCAGCCCACCCGGCCGTTCGGCAACGGGATCAGGTGTTCATCGAGCTCCGCGTCGAGTTGGGCGGCGTCGACGTCGGCCCACGACCCGGTGCTCTTCTCGTTGCGCGCCTCGGCGCGGTCGGTGTAGTCCGGCGATGCGAACATGGAGTCGGCGATCTCATGCATCCACCCGCCGTCCAGCCCGGTGGCCGGGTCGAGCAGCACCAGCGCCTTGACCAGGTCCGGGCGCGCCGCAGCCAGGTTGAGCGACAGCGCGCCACCGAACGAATGTCCCACCACCACAACAGGCCCCGCGCCGTCGGCTTCGATCAGCGCTGCCAGCGCCGCCACGTTGGCGTCGATGGTCCACGGCGCCGACCACGGCGAGCGGCCGTGCCCCAGCAGGTCGGGCGCGATGACGCTGATGTCGGCCAGGTGCGCGGTCGCCAGGGTCTGCCAGCGCCGGCCGTGCCCGGTGAGCCCGTGGACGGCCAGCACCCGCGGTGGTTCGGCGGGGCCGTAACGGTAGGCATGCAGAAGTGGTGTCACACCTCGATCGTGCCAGTTGACGCAGGTGTCGGTACGTCGGGGGCGTCCGTCGAGAAATGTGGCGGGGCCAGGTGACGATCGGTTGTCGGACCCCTGTGGTGTCATGCCGTCATGACCACTCCGCGCACCACTGCCGCCCCGGCCGACGCCAGCTCCCGTCACGGGCGCTGGACAGGTGCGGTGGCCGGTGTCTTCGATGCCGATCTGCGTGGTGTCGTGCGGGTGCTCGGTGGTCCGGGCACCGGCATATCGAGCCTGCTGGTGGACATCGCAACGCACCGTATCGCTGCCGGCGTCGATGCGGAATCGGTGCTGCTGCTTACCGGTTCGGGTCGCGTCACCACCGCGATGCGCAGCGCCCTCACCACGTCGCTGCTCACCGCGGCAGGCGATGCCGTGGTACGCCAACCGTTGGTCCGCTCGGTGCACGCCTACGCATTCGGAGTGCTCCGGCTTGCCGCCCAGCGGGTGGGTGACCCGCCGCCGCGCCTGATCACCAGCGCCGAGCAGGACGGTGTCATCCGCGAACTGCTGGCCGGCGACCTCGAAGACGGCGGGGAGGCCTGGCCGCCCCATCTGCACGCCGCCTTGGGCACCGCGGGATTCGCCACCGAACTCCGCGACCTGCTGGCACGGTGCACCGAGCGCGGCATCGACCCCCTGCAGCTGCAGCGGCTCGGCCGGTCGGCGGGGCGGCCGGAATGGGTCGCCGCGGGGCGGTTCGCGCAACAGTATGAACAGGTCATGCTGCTGCGCTCGGCGGTCGGCACGGCGGCCCCGCAGGCCACGGCCCCGGCTCTCGGTGCGGCCGAACTGGTCGGGGCTGCACTGGACACCTTCGCCACCGACCCGGAATTGCTGGCCGCCGAGCGGGCCCGGGTGCGGCTGCTGCTCGTGGACGACGCACAGCACCTCGACCCGCAGGCGGCCCAGCTCGTCCGGCTGCTCGCCGCGGGCGCCGATCTGGCGGTCATCGCGGGGGACCCGAACCAGGCGGCGTTCAGCTTCCGGGGCGCCGATCCGGCGCTGCTGCTCGCTGAGGACGGCACCGCTGTCACGCTCACTGCTTCACACCGATGCGCCCCGGCCATCACGCAGGTCATCACGGCGCTGGGGGGCCAGCTGCCCGGCGCAGGACCGGTGCGCGAAACGACCAGCGCCGCACCGGAAGGTGGCGTGGTGACGGCGCAGCTGGCGGCCTCCGAGCACGCCGAGGCGAACCTGGTCGCGGACGCGTTGCGGCGCGCGCATCTGCTCGACGATGTGCCATGGTCCGAGATGGCGGTGATAGTGCGGTCCGTACCGCGCGCCGGCGCCGGGCTGTCCCGGGTCCTGGCCGCCGCGGGGGTACCCGTCGCCGCACCGTCGACACTGCCCGCGCTCGTCCACAACACGACGGTGCGTGCGCTACTGACCGTGCTGACAGCCACGGTGTCCGGTCTCACGGGTGAACACGCGCTCGCACTGTTGACCGGCCCGCTGGGCCGGGTCGATCCGGTGTCACTGCGCCAACTGCGACGGGCGTTACGCCGCGCGCGTCGCGACGCGCCCGACGCGGAGTTCGGCGACATGCTCGTCGACATCCTGACGCACGGCATCCCGGCCACCCTGGCGCCAGGGCATTCGCGGCCCCTGAAGCGCATCAAGACGATGCTCGACGCCACCGCGGCCACCTACGCCGAATCCGGTGACCCCCGCTCGACGCTGTGGCAGGCCTGGCATCGCACCGGACTGCAGCGCAGGCTCGTCAACGCGGTGGAGCGCGGCGGGGACGCCGCGCGCCGCGCCGACGCCGACCTCGACACGGTGACGGCGCTGTTCGACGTCGCCGAGCAGTTCGCGTCGCGCACGGCCGGCGCCACCGTCGCGGGGCTGGTCGACCACGTGTCCGCACTGCAGTTGCCGACGCCGGCATCCGAACCGGTCGTCGCCGGAGGTGTCGAGATCCTGAGCCCGCAGCAGGCTCTCGGCCGGGAGTGGGACACCGTGGTGATCGCGGGACTGCAGGAAGGCTTGTGGCCCAACACGATGCCGCGGGGCGGTGTGCTGGGCACGCAGCGACTCCTCGACGTGCTCGCCGGTGTGGGCGACATGGTGTCGGACCGCGCCCCCCTCATCGCCGATGACCGCCGCCTGCTGATCACCGCGGTCGGGCGGGCGCGCCGGCGCCTGGTCGTCACGGCCGTCGACGGTGAGGTGGGCGACGACCAGGGTGGCGTCCGCGTGCCGTCCCCGTTCTTCTACGACATCGCCCGCGTGGCCACCGGCGGCGACGGCGGTGAACTCCCGCCACCGGTCCTTGCCCCCAAGGTGTTGTCGACCACGTCGGTGGTCGGGCGGTTGCGCGCCGTCGCCTGCGCCCCGGCGGGGGTGGTGGAGGATCAGGCGCGCGCCTGCGCGGCAACACAACTGGCGCGCCTTGCCGAGGCCCAGGTGCCGGGCGCCGATCCGAATGGATGGCACGGTATGGCCGAGGTCAGCACCGGCGTGCCGCTGTGGCAGCTCGACGGCGACCAGCGGCATACCGTCACGCTGTCGCCGTCGACGCTGCAGACCCTCCAGGACTGCCCGCTGCGGTGGCTCCTGGAACGTCACGGCGGCCGCGACGCCCGCGAATTACGTTCAGCCCTCGGCTCGGTGGTGCACGCCTTGATCTCCGAGCCGGGTGCTGACGAGGCGCACATGCTGGCCCGCCTCGACCAGATCTGGGAGCAGCTGCCGTTCGAATCGAAGTGGTTCGCGCGCAACGAGTATGAACGGCACCGTGCCATCGTGCAGACGTTCGTCCGGTGGCGCGACGACACGCGCCGCGAGCTCACCGAGGTCGGTGTCGAGGTCGACGTCGACGGTGTCCTCGACGCCCCAGACAGCGACAGCCCCGACGTCCGGGTGCGCGGGCGGGTCGACCGCGTCGAACGTGATGCCGAGGACAGGCTGGTCATCGTGGATGTCAAGACGGGAAAAAGCCCCGTGACCAAGGATGCCGCCCAGCAGCACGCGCAGCTGGCCGCCTATCAGCTGGCGGTGGCCGAGGGGCTGGTGCCCGACGGTTCGCAGCCGGGCGGCGGGCGGTTGGTGTACATCGGAAAACCGTGCGCGGCAGGGGCCACCGAACGCGAGCAGAATCCGATGACTGAGCCGGGTCGTGGCCAGTGGCGCGCCGAGGTGCACCGCGCGGCGTCGGCGACGGCGGGCCCGCAGTTCCTGGCCCGCGTCAACGACGGCTGCACACATTGCCCGGTGCGGCCCAGTTGCCCGGCCCAGAACACCCGGGGGGACCTGCGATGAGGGCGAAGTACTCACCTGCCGAGTTGGCCGACGCCCTCGGGTTGCATGCACCCACCTACGAACAGTCCGCTGTCATCGCGGCACCACTGGGGCCTCTGGTGGTGATCGCGGGCGCGGGTGCGGGCAAGACCGAGACCATGGCTGCACGTGTGGTGTGGCTGGTGGCCAACGGTTACGCCACCCCGGGCCAGGTACTGGGGTTGACCTTCACCCGCAAGGCGGCCGGCCAGTTGTTGCGCCGGGTCCGCTCGCGGCTCGCACGCCTGTCCGGAACAGAGCTGGCACCAACAGGTTTCAGTGCAGCGGGTGCGGTCGAGCCGCCGACCGTCAGCACCTACCACGCGTTCGCCGGTGCCTTGCTACGCGAACACGGTCTGCTGCTGCCGGTGGAACCCGACACCCGCCTGCTCAGTGAGACCGAACTCTGGCAGCTGGCTTTCGAGGTGGTCAACGCCTACCCGGGCGATATCGACACCGAGAAGAACCCGGCCGCCGTCACCGCCATGGTGTTGCGGCTGTCAGGTCAGCTGGCCGAGCATTTGGTCAGCACCGACCAGCTCCGCGACACCCATCTCGAGCTGGAGCGGCTCGTCCACACCCTGCCCGCCGGTCCGTTCCAACGCGATCGTGGCCCCAGCCAGTGGCTGCTGCGGATGCTCAGTGTGCAGACCGAACGCACGCAGCTCGTCCCGCTGATCGAGGCCCTGCACCAGCGGCTGCGAGCCGAGAAGGCCATGGACTTCGGGATGCAGATGGCGGCCGCCGCGCAACTGGCCGAACGGTTCCCGTCGGTCGGTGCGCAACTGCGCGAACGGTTCCGCGTGGTGCTCCTCGACGAATACCAGGACACCGGGCATGCCCAGCGGGTCGCGTTGTCAGCCCTGTTCGGCGGCGGCGTCGACGACGGTCTGGCGTTGACCGCGGTGGGGGATCCCATCCAGTCCATCTACGGCTGGCGCGGAGCGTCGGCCACGAACCTGCCGCGATTCACCACCGACTTCCCGCGGTCGGACGGCACACCGGCGCCCACCCTCGAACTGCTGACCAGCTGGCGCAATCCGCCCAGCACCCTGCATGTGGCCAACGCGGTGTCCGCGCAGGCGCGGCGGCGTTCGGTCGGGGTGAGTGAACTGCGGGCCCGGCCCGGCGCCCAGCCTGGGACGCTGCGCTGCGCGCTGTTGAACAACGTTGCGGCCGAACGGGAGTGGATCGCCGATCACATCGCCGAGGCCTATCGCACCGCCGCTGACGCGCAGGTCGCCGCCCCCACCGCGGCGGTCCTGGTGCGCCGCAATGCGGACGCCGCGCCCATCGCCGAGGCGCTGCAGGCCCGCGGCCTGCCCGTCGAGGTCGTCGGACTCGCCGGCCTGCTGGCCGTCGATGAGGTCGCCGACGTGGTCGCGATGCTGCGGTTGGTGGCCGATCCCACCGCCGGGGCGGCGGCGATGCGGGTGCTGACCGGACCCCGCTGGCGGCTGGGGGCACGTGACATCACCGCACTGTGGCGACGCGCCCGCGAACTCGACGACGCGTCGGTGGGGACGGGCACCGCCGAAGACATCATCGCTGGCCTGGCGCAGGACGCCGACATCGCCTGCCTGGCCGACGCGATCTGCGACCCCGGCGCCGCACAGCACTACTCGGCGCCCGGCCATCAGCGCATCACGGCCCTCGCCGAGGAGTTGACGATGCTGCGTGGTCACCTCGATCACCCGCTTGCCGACCTCGTCGCCGAGGTGCGTCGGGTGCTCGGCGTCGATGTCGAGGTCCGTGCCCGCCACGCTGACTCCGAGAACTGGACGGGCGCAGAACAACTCGATGCGTTCGCTGATGTCGTCGACACCTACGCGGCGCGCGCCCCACTGCCCAACAATGACGTGCACGGTCTGCTGGGCTACCTCGACACCGCCGAAACCGTCGAAAACGGGCTCTCGCCGGCCGAGGTGACGGTGGCGCAGAACCGCGTCCAGATCCTCACCGTGCACGCGGCCAAGGGGTTGGAATGGCAGGTGGTCGCGGTTGCGCACCTGTCGGCGCGCATCTTCCCGTCGACGGCGTCCACCCGCACGTGGCTCACCGACGCGGCCGACCTGCCGCCGTTGCTGCGCGGCGACCGCGCCGGCCTGGGCGCACACGGCGTACCGGTACTGGATCTCTCGTCGGTCACGAACCGGAAGCAGTTGTCCGACAGCATCAACGATCACCGCCTCCAACTCGATCAGCGCCGCGTCGACGAGGAGCGGCGACTGCTCTACGTCGCCATCACCCGCGCCGAGGACACGTTGTTGCTGTCCGGACATCACTGGGGTGCGACGGAGGGCAAACCGCGCGGGCCGTCCAGCTTCCTGTCGGAGATCAAGGACGTGATCGCCACCGCAGCGCTGCAGGGTGAGCCGTGCGGCGAGATCGAGCAGTGGGCGCCGGACCCACCGGCGGGCGAGCGGAACCCATTGCGTGACACGGTGATCGAGGCCATCTGGCCTGCCGACCCGCTGGGCGCGGCGCGCCGCGACGTCGAGCGCGGTGCCGCTCTGGTCGCCGCCGCGCGGGGCGGAGGCGCCGACGAAGGCTCCGACCCGGAGGGGTGGGCCGACGATGTCGATGCACTGCTGGCCGAACGGCATCGCGCACCGCAGCCGGCGCCGGTCGTGCTGCCGGGGCAGCTCTCGGTGAGCACTCTGGTGGAACTGGGCCGCGACCCAGCGGCGGCCGCGCAGCGGCTGCGTAGGCGGGTACCCGTTCGCCCCGATCCACATGCCTTGCTGGGTACCGCGTTTCACGACTGGGTGCAGCGGTTCTACGGATCGGAGCGGCTGTTCGATCTCGATGATCTGCCCGGAGCGGCCGATGATGCCAGGGCCGAGGCCGACGCCGAGGCTCTTGAAGACCTGCAGACCGCCTTCGTCGCCTCACCGTGGGCGGCTCGCACCCCGGTGGACATCGAGGTGCCGTTCGAGATGGTGATCGCCGACCGGGTGATCCGGGGGCGCATCGACGCGGTCTTCGAAGACGGTGACGGTGTCACCG
>CAMFLL010000158.1 GCA_945957405.1 uncultured Mycolicibacterium sp.
AGCGGGTTGGTGCCGTTCAGCAGCATCCACACCGCGACACCGCCACCGATCCCCAGCAGCAGTGCCACGAACGAGCCGATGAACGGTCGTCGCGCCCATCCCCGGCCCGCATCGAACCCGTACCGCCCGGGTCCGACCAGGATGATCGCCGCGGCGACCACGATGAGGGTCAGCTCGAACTCGTGACCCTCGGGCAGGAAGAACAGGAAACGCTGCGAACCTTCCTGGGTCGAGACACCCGCCAGCAGTGCGTTGATCAGGTACGCCAGCACGGCGGCCGCCGCGAGCGGCGTGAACAGGCCCAGCACCAGCAGCACGCCGCCGGCGATCTCAGCACCCGCTGCGACGTAGGTCAGGATGTCGGCGTGCTGATAGCCGAGCGCGGACAGCGAGTCCTGGAAACTGCCCAGCCCTGAACCGCCCCACCAACCGAACACCTTCTGCAGACCGTGGGCGATCAACAGCGCCCCGAAGCCGGCCCGCAACAACAGCAGACCGAGATCCTGTGTGCCGCGACGGCCGTCGCGCGCGACCCGGTCATAGTCCTCCGGTTCGATCGCCGAAGGCCCGACCCCGGGCTGGTGGTCGGGTTGCGGTGCCACATACGGCAACGGTTCCGGGTCGTTCATCAGGCCATAGCCCGTCGATAGAGGTAGCGATCCCTGGGAAGAATCCCACGACGGGATCGCGGTGGTCTCGAAATCGCCGCCGTAAGTGTCCGACGGCATGTCGTCCTCGGGGTCGACCAGGCTTGCCGCGCCGGGCCGCGAGGAGCCGGACCCGGACGACGGATCGTCCGGCCGCTGCCAGCGTGGGTCATGCGATGGGCTCGTCACGCGTGCCAGGGTAAATCGAATTTCCCCAGATCCCGGGATTTGAGGGCACCTTTATGCCACCTATTCCAACCCGTTATGCAATGGCATTTTGCGGTGCCGTTTCGGGTGCCCCCGGCGACCCTCACGGGCGTGGAGCGACCTCACGTGGCGCGCACTCGGAAATGATCCGTAACCTGGCTGGCATGCTGATGAGCCGTCCGGTCCGTGGTGTGCTGGCCGCGGCGTGTGCCGGACTGCTGTTGGCCGGCGTCGGCTGCGCCCGGTTCGACGACGCGGTGTCACAGCCGTTCACCACCGAACCCGAACGGACGCCGCCGCCGACCTCGACGCCCCCACCGCCGCCCCCGCTGCCACCGAAGCCGTTCCCCAAGGAATGTCCCGCTCCTGGTGTCATGCAGGGCTGCCTGGAATCGACCAGCGGCCTGATCATGGGCCCCGACGGTAAGACCGCGCTGGTCGCCGAGCGCACCACCGGTGCGGTCAAGGACGTGTCGATCAGCGCCGAACCCAAGGTGAAGCTGACCATCCCGGTCGACGGCTCCGGTGACGGCGGCCTGATGGACATCGTGATGTCGCCGACCTATTCACAGGACCGTTTGATGTACGCGTACATCAGCACCGCGACAGACAACCGTGTGGTCCGCATCGCCGACGACGATGTGCCCAAAGAGATCCTGACGGGTATTCCCAAGGGCGCCAGCGGAAACACCGGCTCTCTGATCTTCACCAGCCCCACCACCCTGGTGGTCCAGACCGGGGACGCCGGCGATCCGGCACTGGCCGCCGATCCCGGTTCGCTGGCCGGAAAGGTCCTGCGCATCGAGCAGCCGACCACCGTCAATCAGGCCCCCACCACCACCGCGATGTCCGGGATGGGCGCCGGGGGCGGTATGTGTATCGACCCGTCCGACGGGTCGCTGTACGTCACCGACCGCACGCCGACCGGCGACCGTCTGCAACGCCTCACCAAGGATTCCAAGACCTCGACGGTGTGGTCATGGCCCGACAAACCGGGTGTGGCGGGCTGCGCCGCCCTCGACGGCACGGTGCTGGTGAACCTCGTCAACACCAAGCAGACCGTCGCGGTGCGCCTGGCGCCCGACACCGGCGCAGTCACCGGTGACCCCGAGGTCGTCCGTCAGGACCAGCACGGCCACGCCTGGGCGCTCAAGCTGTCGCCGGACGGAAACGTCTGGGGCGCAACGGTCAACAAGACAGCGGGCGACGCCGACAAACTGGACGACGTGGTGTTCCCGTTGTTCCCCAGCGGCGGCGGATTCCCCCGCAGCAACGCCGACAACACCTGAGCGCTAGGGCGCGCCCATGCAGAACAGCCGGGCGGGCTCGGGCAGCGCGATCGCTATCGTCTCGGCGTCGCACTGCGACTCCTCGGTGGACCCGTCCACGCGTTTGAGCACCCTGGCGGCGTCCGGTGTGGAGCACGGCACGTCGTCGATGATCTTTGAACCCTCGCTACTTTCGGCCTAGCAGCGCCCCTCGACCAAGTTCAGCGTGAAGCACAGGGTGGTGGTGTCGTTGGTCAACACCGAATAGTCGGAGCTGTCCCGCTTTCCATCCGGACAGTTGGCGGCACCGTCGCCGGTGGCGGCCAGTTCGAACACCGCCTTCGGATCGGCACAGTCGGCGGGCTTCTGGACCATCCGCCGCGTGGCCATCCCGGCAGCCGTCAGGCAGTCGCCGATCTTCATCTGCTCCGGTGTCTCCGAACGACTTTCGGCCACATTGGTGGCCACCCGACCGACCTGCGCCAGGAAACCGAGCACTCCGAACACCAGCAGGATCGAACCGGCGACGATGAGACCCGTGCCGGCCGGCTTGCGTGGCGGGTAGCCCGGCGGTGGCGGCCAGGCGGGGTTCTGCTGATACGGATATTGCTGCGGCGGATACTGCTGGTACGGATACTGCTGCGGCGGCGGGGTCTTGGACTTCGACCTCTTGTTCAGGCCGACGATCAGCAGGACCAGACCGAGCAGCGGGATGCCGATCATCGCGGTCAACTGGCCGACGGCGTAGGCCGGCGAGCCGGCGGCCGCCAGCACATCTACGGTCATCTACGTGCGCACCTAGGCCTGACCGCACGCGGCCATGACGAGCTCACGCACCCTGGCCGCGTCGGCCTGCCCTTTGGTGGCCTTCATGACCGCGCCGACGATGGCTCCGGCCGCTTGGACCTTGCCACCCCGGATCTTCTCTGCGACATCAGGATTGGCGGCCAGCGCTTCATCGACGGCGGCCTGGATCAGTGAATCGTCGCGTACCAGGGCCAGCCCGCGGGCGGTCATGACGGCCTCGGGTTCACCCTCACCGGCCAGCACCCCCTCGACCACCTGACGGGCCAGCTTGTTCGACAGCTTGCCGTCGTCGACCAGTTTGACCACCGCGGCAACCTGCGCGGGGGTGATCGGCAAGTCGGATACCGCCACGCCACTTTCATTGGCCTTCTGCACCAGGAAGTTGCCCCACCAGGCCCTGGCCGATTCGCTGGGTGCACCGGCGTCGACTGTGGCCGCGACCAGTTCCACGGCGCCCGCGTTGACCAGGTCTCGCATCACCTCGTCGGAGATGCCCCAGTCCTGCTGAATCCGCTTGCGCGCCAGCCACGGGAGTTCGGGGATAGTGCCGCGCAGCCGTTCCACGAGTTCCGCGCTGGGTGCCACCGGCTCCAGATCGGGCTCCGGGAAGTACCGGTAGTCCTCGGCGGTCTCCTTGGCGCGGCCCGGGCTGGTGTACCCGTCCTCGTGGAAATGCCTGGTCTCCTGACGGATGGTGCCGCCCGACCCGAGTACCGCGGCCTGCCGGCGCATCTCGTAGTTGACCGCCACCTCAACGCTTTTCAGCGAGTTCACGTTCTTGGTCTCGGTGCGGGTACCGAACTCCTCGACACCCTTGAGTTTGAGTGACACGTTGGAGTCGCACCGCATCGAACCCTGGTCCATCCGCACGTCGGACACCCCGAGGCCGCGCAACAGGTCACGCAGCGCGGTCACGTAGGCGCGGGCGATCTGCGGGGCACGCTCCCCCGTACCGACAATCGGCTTGGTGACGATCTCGATGAGCGGGACGCCGGCGCGGTTGTAGTCCAGCAGAGACTCGGTGGCGCCCTCGATGCGCCCCGTGTCGCTGCCGAGGTGCAAGGACTTACCGGTGTCCTCTTCCATGTGCGCGCGCTCGATCTCGACCCGCCACGTGCTGCCGTCCTCGAGGGGCACGTCGAGATGGCCGTTGATCGCGATCGGTTCGTCGTACTGGCTGATCTGGTAGTTCTTGGGCATGTCCGGATAGAAGTAGTTCTTCCTGGCGAACCGGCACCACGGCACGATCTCGCAGCCCAGCGCCAAGCCGATCCGGATGGCTGATTCGACCGCGGCCTCGTTGAGCACCGGCAGCGCCCCGGGCAGGCCGAGGCACACCGGGCAGACCTGGGTGTTGGGTTCGGCACCGAACGTGGTGGCGCAGGCGCAGAACATCTTGGTGGCGGTCGACAACTCGACATGCACTTCGAGGCCGAGCACAGGGTCGTACTTGGCGACGACCTCGTCGTAATCGAGCAGCTCGGCAGCGGAAGCTAAGGTCATGCCTCGATCCTAGGCGGCAGGTGTTCAGCCGAACCCGACTGCCTCGCTCCTCCTCGGCTCGTTCCTCGCCGCATCGTCGACTCAGCCGAATCCGACTGCCTCGCTCCTCCTCGGCTCGTTCCTCGCCGCATCGTCGACTCAGCCGAAAAAGGCCGCCGCGTCGTCGTACCGACTCTGCGGCACCAGTTTGAGCTGACGCGTCGCGTCGGCCAGTGGCACGCGGCCGATATCCTGGCCGCGCAGCGACACCATCATCCCGTATTCACCGGCATGCGCGGCGTCGGCGGCGTTCACACCGAACCGGGTGGCGAGCACACGGTCGTGTGCCGTCGGGATACCGCCCCGCTGTACGTGGCCCAGCACGGTCACCCGAACTTCCTTCTTGATCCGCTTCTCCACCTCGACGCCGAGTTGTGCGGCCACGCCGGTGAACTTCTCGTGCCCGAACTCGTCCATACCGCCCTGGCGCAACGCCATGGTGCCCTCGGCGGGTTTGGCACCCTCGGCGACCACGCAGATGAAATGCGCCGAACCGTGCTGGAAGCGCTTCTTCACGAGTCGGCAGACCTCCTCGACGTCGAACGGCTGCTCCGGGATCAGGGTCATGTGGGCCCCCGATGCGACGCCCGCGTTCAGGGCGATCCAGCCGGCGTGGCGGCCCATCACCTCGACCAGCATCACGCGCTGATGCGACTCGGCCGTGCTGTGCAGCCGGTCGATGGCTTCGGTGGCAATCATCAACGCCGTGTCATGGCCGAATGTGACATCGGTGCAGTCGATGTCGTTGTCAATGGTCTTGGGCACGCCAACAACAGGCACCCCCTCCTCGGCCAGCCAGTGCGCCGCGGTCAGCGTGCCCTCGCCGCCGATGGGGATCAGCACGTCGATGCCGTTGTCCTCGAGCGTCTGCTTGATCTGGTCGAGCCCGGCCCGCAGCTTTTCGGGATTGACCCGCGCGGTTCCGAGCATGGTGCCGCCTTTGGCGAGCAGGCGATCGTTGCGGTCGTCGTTGGCCAGCTGGATCCGCCGGTCCTCGAGGAGGCCGCGCCAACCGTCCTGGAATCCGACGACCGTGGAGCCGTACCGCGAATCGCAGGTCCGCACGATCGCCCTGATCACAGCGTTCAGCCCTGGACAGTCGCCGCCTCCGGTCAAGATTCCGATCCGCATGGCTACCTATCTTGCCGGTTCACAGCGCTGTTGGCAGCGGACCGCGGGCCGTCTCGTAGGCGGCCCCGACCCGGTACAGGCGGTCATCGGCCAGTGCGGGGGCCATGATCTGCAGCCCGACCGGCAGGTTGTCGTCCGGCGACAGGCCCGACGGCACCGACATCCCGCAGTGGCCCGCGAGGTTCAGCGGCAGTGTGCACAGGTCGAAGAGATACATCGCCAGCGGGTCGTCGACCTTCTCGCCGATCGGGAACGCCGTCGTCGGGGTGGCCGGTGACACCAGGACGTCGACGGATTTGTAGGCCTCGTCGAGATCGCGCGCGATCAGGGTGCGTACCTTCTGGGCCTGGTTGTAGTAGGCGTCGTAATAGCCGGCCGACAGCGCGTACGTACCAATCATGATGCGGCGCTTGACTTCTGGCCCGAACCCGGCCGCGCGTGTCATGGCCATGACCTCTTCGGCACTGTGCGTGCCGTCGTCGCCGACGCGCAACCCGTAGCGCATGGCATCGAAACGGGCCAGATTGCTCGACACCTCCGACGGCAGGATCAGGTAGTAGGCGGCCATCGAGTAGTCGATGTGCGGGCAGTCGACCTCGCTGACCTCGGCGCCCAGCGCCCGCAGCTGCTCGACGGCGGCGTTGAAGGACTCCAGCACGCCGGGCTGGTAACCCTCACCGCTGTGCAGTTGGGCAACCACGCCGACGCGCACGCCCTTGAGGTCACCGGCGGCGCCCGCCTTGGCGGCGGCCACCACATCGGGTATCGCGACGTCCACCGAGGTCGAGTCGTGTGGGTCGTGGCCGGCGATCACCTGGTGCAGCAGCGCCGTGTCGAGCACCGTGCGCGCGCACGGCCCGCCCTGATCCAGCGACGACGCGCACGCCACCAGGCCATACCGGCTGACGGTGCCGTAGGTCGGTTTGACGCCGACCGTCGCGGTCAGCGCGGCGGGCTGGCGGATCGAACCACCGGTGTCGCTCCCGATGGCCAACGGCGCCTGAAATGCCGCGAGCGCCGCTGCACTGCCACCACCCGATCCGCCCGGAACCCGCTCGGTGTTCCACGGGTTGCGAGTGACTCCGTAGGCCGAGTTCTCGGTCGAACTGCCCATCGCGAACTCGTCCATATTGGTTTTACCCAGGATCGGGATCCCGGCCGACCGAAGCTTCGCGGTGACGGTCGCGTCGTACGGCGACGTCCAGCCCTCCAGGATCTTCGACCCGCAGGTGGTCGGCATATCCGTCGCGGTGAAGACGTCCTTGAGCGCAAGCGGCACCCCGGCCAGCGCCGATGGCAGAGCCTCGCCGGCCGCCACGGTCTTGTCGATCTCGCCGGCCGAGCTCAGCGCCCGTTCCGCCGCGACGTGCAGGAATGCGTGGTATTCGCCGTCGGTGCGCTCGATCTGGTCGAGGCAGGCCTGGGTCACCTCGACGGAGGAGACCTCCTTGGCGGCGATCTTGTCGGCCAGTTCGGCGGCCGACAGCCGGATCAGGTCACTCACTGGCTCTCCCCGAGGATCTGCGGAACGGCGAACCGGCCTTCAGCCGACCGCGGCGCTTCGGCAAGCGCCTGCTCCTGCGTCAGGCACGGCACCACGACATCGGGCCGGGTGACGTTGACATCCTTGAGCGGATTGTCGGTGGCCTCGACATCGGTGACGTCGACGGCCTGGATACGGCTGACGTGCTCCAGGATCGCGTCGAGCTGGCCGGAGAAGCTGTCGACTTCGTCGTCGGTCAGGGCAAGACGGGCCAGACGGGCCAAGTGGGCGACGTCGTCTCGGGAGATCTGCGACACGAGCGCCAAGCCTATCGGTGCCGTGTAACCCTCTGGGGATGGCGTGGGGTCTGGTACCGCTCGTAGCAGTTCTGACCCTCGGCCTGGGCGCCCTCATCGCACCCCGGGCGACTGGTTTCGAGCGCCTCCTGACCGGCGCGGTCTCGACGCTGACGGTCACGGTGACGGCCACGTGGCTGTTGGCCGCCCTCGGGGTGCTCAGCGCACTCGCACTGCTCGCGGTGCTGTGCTGCGGGGCCGTGACGGTCGGCATCGCGGTTCGGCTGCGCCGCGCGCCGTGGCAGCTGCCCTGGCGGATGGCGATCAGCTGGCCGACTGCTCCCGTGCTCGCGGTCGCCGCGGCCGCTGTGGCGCTGGTCGTGCTGTCCGCCTACTACGTGCCGGTCTGGCAGTGGGATGCCCTGGGCTACCATCTACCCTTCGTCAATCTGGTGCTGCAGCGCGGCACATTGGCCGACGTCCCGGTGGATGTGCCGTATCTGTCGACCTACCCGCATATCGTCGAGTGGGCCTTCACGGCATGGCGTGTCCTGTTGCCGGACGACCGCCTGGTCGAACTCGCGCATGTGCCGTTCGGCTTGGTGGGGGCCTGCGCGATCGCGACGATCGCGCACCGCTTCGGCGCACGTCCGGATCATGCGCTGGCCGTGGGGGCGGCGTGGCTGACGCTGCCCGCGGTGTTCCTGCAACTGCCGACCAATTACACCGACGCCGCATCCGCAGCATTGGCCCTGGCCGCGATCGCGTTCGTGCTGTCGGCCGACCTCACCAGCACCCGGGTCGTCATGGCAGGTGTCGCGATCGGCCTGTTCCTCGGCTCGAAGCCGCAGGCGCCGCTGGGTGCGGCGGTGCTGCTCGTGGTTCTCACCGCGCTCGGCTGGCGCGCCGGCCGACGACCGGCGGTCGCGGTGGCCTGGCTGATGTCACTCGGGCTCGGCTCCCCCAGCTACGTCGCGAACATCGTGCGGCACGGCAACCCGGTGTGGCCGGTGACAGTCGATTTCGGACCCCTGCATCTGCCGGGGACACGGTCGATGGCGAGCCTGTTGCAGGCCGGTGCCAACGCGCCGCGCACCCACGGCAACGTCGTCGCCCGCGTCGTCGAATCCTGGACCACCGTGGTGTCGCCGGTGCCGGTGTTCGACATGCGCATCGGCGGACTGGGGTTGTTGTTCCTGATCGCGCTGCCCGTGGCGGTGGTGTCTGCGGTTCGAATCCGGTCGGTGGCCGTCGCATTGTGCGCCGTCGCAACGCTGTCCACGCCCGATCCCGCGGTAGCCCGGTATGTCCTCGCGTTCGCCGGTGTGACACTGGCCCTCGCCGCGCCGGCGCTGCGGCACCTGGGCCGCCACATGCAGACCGTGGTGCTCGGGGCACTCGCCGCGATCGCGGCGTGGAATCTCGTGCTGTCCTACCCGGGGCTGACCGGCGAAGGCCCTCCGCTGACCGCCTACCCGGCGATGACGCCGGCGCAGCGGCAGCGCGCCGTCGGTGCCGACGGCGTCCCGACGCCGTATCTGGACGCGGTCGCGCGCGTGCGTGCCGGTGAAGTCACGGTCATCGACGCCGCCGCCGAACTTCCCTACCTGGCGTGGCCGTCGGATCTGCGCACCGGGGTGCGGTACCTGCCGGTGGATGCCGATGCGGCGACCGCCGAGCGCATCATCACCGCCCCGGAGGTGCGCCTGCTCATCGTGGGCGACGACACTGCCGGCGGGGTCGCCGCACGCCTTCATCCCGAGCTTTTTACCGAACTCTTCCGCTGCAGGTCGGCGGCCTGCGGGGTGTACCTGCGGCGATGATGCCCGACTCGCCCGGAATGCCCGCGGTCCTCGGCTGTGCGACAGTGTGGCGTGCCGTCATACCTACTGCGGGTCCAGTTGGATGATCGTCCGGGCAGCCTCGGCTCGTTGGCCGTTGCCCTCGGTTCGGTCGGGGCCGACATCCTGTCCCTCGACGTCGTCGAGCGCGCCTCGGGCTATGCCATCGACGATCTGGTCGTGGACCTGCCCGCCGGCTCGATGCCCGACATGCTCATCACCGCCGCCGAAGCCCTCAAGGGCGTGCGTGTCGATTCCATCCGCCCGCATACCGGACTGCTGGAGGCACATCGCGAACTGGAACTGGTCGATCACGTCGCGGCGGCCGGTAAGCACGACAGGCTGCAGGTGCTCGCCGATGAGGCGCCCCGCGTCCTCCGGGTCGGGTGGTGCACCGTGGTCCGCCTGACCGAATCGGGACTGCACCGCGTCGTCGGCAGCCCGAGCGCACCGGAGACGCGGGCCGAATCCGCGCCCTGGTTGCCGCTGGCGCACGCCAGGGCCCTCGACGGGGGCGCCGACTGGGTGCCGCAGGTCTGGCGCGATATGGACACCACGCTGGCCGCCGCCCCGCTGGGCGAGCCGCACACCGCGGTCATGCTGGGCCGTCCGGGCGGACCCGACTTCCGCCCGTCTGAGGTCGCCCGCCTTGGCTACCTGGCCGGGATCGTCGCAACGATCCTGCGTTAGCTGAAGCTCACGACCGGCGGGTTCTGCGACATGTCGACCCTGCCGTTCGCGTAGGCGTCGACGGTACCCGTCCTGGTGGACCCGTCGGTCATCTTCACGCTCACCGGGTACACCAGATCGTCCATCGAGAACAGCATCTCGAGTGAGTAGTTGTTGAAGTTCCTCAGATCGATGCCTCCGATCGTCGGCTCGCCCCAACTCGCGGTGTTGTCGACGGCGTCCGAATCGTTGAGCGACTGCGGGCATCCCCGCGGTTTCAGCGATTTGCTCTCGGCGCATTTGGACAGCGCATCCCGGATGGCTTTGTCGGCGGCCTGCCGGCCACCGTCGGCGAGGTCGACGGTGACGTCCACCGAAGAGTAGCCGGCCAAACCGCTGAGCAGCACCGGTTCGCTGGTGACCGTCAGGTTCGAATTCGCGCTCGCGAAATCCAACCAACCCGGAAAGACGTAGATGGCACCGTTGCCCAGCGGCTTGCCGAACAGCGTGATGTCCTGCATCGACTTGTCATCGCCCATCGAGGGACGCTGCTCGAGCTTGACCGCCGCGGAGTCGAGCTTCCAGCCGTCACCGGTCTTCTTGACGTGCATCGTCTCGTCGGAAACCTTGTCGCCGAAGGACGCTCGCACGTGCACCATGGCGAACCCGAACGACGGTCCCGTCGTGGAGTCGTCACTGAGGATCTGTACGTTGCTGATCGGCGAGTGCTCGATCTGCTTCTTCAGGATGTCGTCGGACAGGAAGTCCATCGAGCCCGGCTTCGCGTCGCTGTAGGCCAGGGCCCCAGCGGCGTCGCCACGCGCCAACGCCTCGACATAACCCTTGACGGCGTCCCCGGCGTTACCGTCACTGCCGTCGCTGCCGCCGGAGAGCACCACAGCGGTGATGACACCGGCCACCAGCAGCACGACCGCGCCGAGCACCAGGCCGATGATCAGCGGGGTACGGTTCTTCGGCGGCGGCCCAGGAGGTCCGTACGGCGACCCGACCCATTGCTGCGGCGCCGGGCCGTACGGCGGCTGGCCCGGTCCGGGCTGACCCTGCCACGGCTGCTGCCCTGATTGCTGCCAACCGCCGGGCGGCGGATATCCCTGCCCACCCGGACCACCGGGACCACCCGGCCAGTTCGTCACAGCAACACCCCACCGCGGTCACCGACGGTCACGCAAACCCCCGTTATATCGACATCAGGTCTTCAGAACACTGGAATTGTAACCATGTCCACGGCGGCACTCCGGCACCAGTTCTGTCAGGGCGCGGGCTGCTCAGCTAACCTCGGGGCCGTTTTCGAGTAACGCCCGGAAGCCGTCCTCGTCGAGGATCGGCACGCCGAGTTCGACGGCCTTGTCGTATTTGGACCCCGGCGCATCGCCGGCCACCACGTACGCCGTCTTCTTCGACACCGACCCGGCCGCCTTACCGCCGCGCGCGAGAATGGCCTCCTTGGCCTGATCGCGGGAGAACCCCGCCAACGAGCCGGTGACCACGATCGACAACCCCTCCAGATTGCGTTCGATACCCGCGTCGCGTTCGTCGGCCATCCGCACCCCGGCCGCGCGCCACTTGTCGACGATGGCGCGGTGCCAGTCGACACCGAACCAGTCGACGACCGCGGCGGCGATGGTGGGACCGACGCCTTCGACCGCGGCCAACTGTTCTTCACCGGCCGCCACGATGTCGTCGAGGTCGCCGAATTCCATCGCGAGCGCGCGCGCCGCGGTGGGCCCGACGTGCCGGATGGACAACGCCACGAGCACCCGCCACAGTGGTTGCGATTTCGCCTTGCCGAGATTGGCCAGCAGCCGTTTGCCGTTGGCGGACAGCTCACCGGCCTTGGTCGTGAACAGCTCGGTGCGCAGCAGGTCGTCAGCGGTCAGTGTGAACAGGTCGCCCTCGTCCTCGATGACCCCGGCCTGCAGCAGCGCGATACCTGCCTCGTAGCCGAGCCCCTCGATGTCGAACGCACCGCGACCGGCCACATGGAACACGCGCTCGCGCAACTGCGCCGGGCAGCTCCGCGAGTTGGGGCACCGGATATCGGCGTCGCCCTCCTTGGCCGGGGCCAGTGTGGTTCCGCACTCGGGACACGTTGTCGGCATGACGAATTCGCGCTCCGAACCGTCGCGCAGGTCGACCACCGGGCCGAGCACCTCGGGGATCACATCACCGGCCTTGCGGATCACCACGGTGTCACCGATCAACACGCCCTTGCGCTTGACCTCCGACGCGTTGTGCAGCGTGGCCAGCCCGACTGTCGAGCCCGCCACCTTGACCGGCTCCATGTAGGCGAACGGCGTGACCCGACCGGTGCGACCGACATTGACGCGGATGTCGAGCAGTTTGGTGGTCGCCTCTTCCGGCGGGTATTTGTAGGCGATCGCCCAGCGCGGTGCCCGCGACGTCGCGCCCAGCCTGCGCTGCAAGGCGACCTCGTCGACCTTCACCACCACGCCGTCGATCTCGTGCTCGACGTCGTGCCGGTGCTCGCCCCAGTAGCTGATGCGCTCTTCGACCGCCGCCAGGCCCTGCACGCGCGCGGTGTGGTCGGAGACCGGCAGCCCCCAGGCTTTGAGGGCCAGATAGGCGTCGTGCAGCGAGTCGGGTGTGAAACCCTCGGTGTAGCCGAGCCCGTGGCAGATCATCCGCAGCCGCCGCCGGGCCGTGACGGCGGGGTTCTTCTGCCGCAGCGACCCGGCTGCACTGTTTCGCGGATTGGCGAACGGCGGCTTGCCGTCCTCGACGAGGCTTGCGTTGAGCACCTCGAAGTCGGCGACGCGGAAGAACACCTCACCGCGGACCTCGAGCACGGCGGGTACCGGGTACTCGTCGGTGCCGGTGAGCCGCTCCGGGATGTCCTCGATGGTGCGTGCGTTCAGCGTGACGTCCTCCCCGGTGCGCCCGTCGCCGCGGGTGGCCGCGCGGTCGAGCCGGCCGTCGCGGTAGACCAGCGCCAGCGCGACACCGTCGATCTTCAGCTCGCACAGAAAGTGCTCGTCCTCGCCGATCTCGGCCCGCAGCCGCGTGGTCCACGCCGTCAGTTCGTCGGTGTTGAACACGTTGTCGAGGCTGAGCATCCGTTCGAGATGCTCGGCCGAGGTGAAGTCGGTGGCGAACCCGGCTCCGCCCACCAGCTGGGTCGGCGAATCGGGCGTGCGCAACTCGGGATGCTGCTCCTCGAGCTCGGTCAGCGTGCCGAGCAGGGTGTCGAACTCCCCGTCGGTGATGACAGGCGCGTCACGCACGTAATAGCGGAACTGGTGTTCGCGCACTTCGTCGGCCAGTTCCTGCCACTGCCGACGGATGTCGGCTTCGCCCTGGTCGGCTTCTTTGATGTCCGGTTCGGCGGGACTCACCCTCGCAGGCTATCGAAGGCCTCCGACATCACCACGATTCACGCCTTACGGCGGAACCGGACCACGTCGCGGAAGCGGCCCCCCGAAGCCCGGTCGAGCGTGAAACCGGCGGGCTCGACGAGCTCGCGCAGCGTGTTGACACCGAGCCGGTCGGGGTCGGGGAACGCTTCGACGAACACCACCGAGCCGCCGACCTTGACCACCCGGTGTAATTCGGCGACACAGGTCGCCTTGTCCGGTACCTCGCCCAGCACCGCGGCCAGGAACGCGATGTCGAAACTGGCGTCCGGGAACGGTAACCCCTGCCCCGCGTCACCGGAGTGCGCACCGATACCGACGAATCCGGCTGTCGCCAACGCCTTTCGGGCCTTGACCAACATCTCGGGCTGCAGGTCGAACAGTTCGAGACGTCCCGCGGTCAGCCGCCTGGCGATCTCGACGCTGAAATAACCAGGGCCCGGGCCGATTTCGAGAACACGCTCAGCGCCTGCCAGGTGCAGCCCGTCGATGACCGAGCCGGGACGGCCGAACGCGCGCCGGATCGGGTTGTTCAGAAACACCGCCGCCTGATGCGGATACGGGAATGTCCCGGCCCGCCTCGTCTGCCGGAGCACGCTGTCCATCCATGTGGTCGGCATACCTACCTCCTCGTTCGGATGAAGTAAGGCTACCCTAACTTGCCATCCCGGTAAGCTGCTCCCATGCCGCACCCGATCATGTTTGGCGACGACGATCCCGGGCTCGCGGACCTGCGCCGGATCGCGCTCGGCTTTCCCGAGGCATTCGAGAAGATCTCGTGGGGCAGACCCGTCTTCTGCGCCCCGAAGATGTTCGCGATGTACGGCGGCAACTCGAAGCAGACCGGCGAGATGGTGCCCTTCCCGCACTCGCTGCTGATCAAGGTGGACGACAGCGACCGCGAGGCGTTGCAGCAGGACAACCGGTTCTTCTTCCCCGCGTACATGGGTCCGTTCGGCTGGCTCGGCCTCGACTTCACCGCCGCCAAGGTCGACTGGGCCGAGGTCACCGAACTGCTGGATGCCTCGTTCCGGCTGATCGCACCCAGGCGACTGATCAAACAACTGGAGGCCCAAGCGTGAGTTTCGCCAGCCCGCACCCCGACGTCGTCCTCCCCGACACCGGTGTCTACGACTACCTGTTCGGCGGACTGTCCGACGAAGACGGTGACCGGGTGGCCCTCGTCGACGCCAAGACCGGGGCGCAACTGACGTACCGCGACCTGGTGATCCGTGTCGACGCCTTCGCCGGCGCGCTGGCCGACCGGGGTATCGGCGTGGGCGACGTCGTCGGTCTGCTGGCGCCCAACAGTTCGGCGTTCGCCGTCGCCTTCCACGGCATCCTGCGCGCCGGTGCCACCGCCACCACCATCAACGCGTTGTTCACCGCCAAGGACATCGCCAAGCAACTGACCGACGCACACGCCAAGATGCTGATCACGGTGTCCCCGCTGCGCTCCCAGGCGATCGAGGGTGCGGCGCATGCCGGTCTGTCCCCGGCCGAGGTCGTGATCCTCGACGGCGACGGCGAGGCGGTGGACGGTCATCCCAACGCCGACGATCTGCTGGCCTCGGGCGCCGACGCACCGACGGTCAGCTTCGACCCCGCGACGCACCTGGCCGCGCTGCCCTACAGTTCCGGAACCACCGGCAACCCCAAAGGGGTCATGCTCACCCACCGCAACCTGGTCTGCAACGTCGCGCAGATCCGGCCGGTTCAGGGCGTACGCGAACATGATTCGATCCTCGCCGTGCTGCCGTTCTTCCACATCTACGGAATGACGGTGCTCCTCAACGCCGCGCTGCACGCCCGCGCGCGGCTGGTCATCATGCCGTCGTTCGACCTCACCGAGTTCGTGGCCAACATCGCCGAATACCGCTGCACCATCGCGTTCATCGCGCCGCCTGTCGCCGTGGCACTGGCCAAGCACCCGATGGTCGGCGAGTACGACCTGTCGTCGCTGAACGTCGTCATGTCGGGCGCCGCACCGCTGGACAGCGAACTGGGCCACGCCGTCGCCGAGCGACTGGGCTGCCGGATCGTGCAGGGCTACGGCATGAGCGAGCTCAGCCCGGTCAGCCACTGCATTCCGTTCGACGGCGGGGGCACCTCGATCGGTGTTGTCGCACCGCTTGATTCGGTGGGCTGGACCCTGCCCAACGCGGTGAGCAAGATCGTCGATCCCGAGACCGGCGCCGAGATCGGCATCCCGGAGTCGGGTAAGAGCGCCACCGGCGAACTGTGGTTCCTCGGGCCCAATGTGATGGCCGGCTACCTCGGCAACGATTCCGCGACGGCGGAAACCATTGACGCCGAAGGGTTTCTGCATACGGGCGACCTCGCCTGCGTCGACTCCGACGGCTGCGTCTACATCGTCGACCGGCTCAAGGAACTGATCAAGTACAAGGGGTACCAGGTGCCGCCGGCCGAACTCGAGGCGCTGCTGTTGACCCATCCCGATGTCGCCGACGTCGCGGTGGTCGGGGCGATCGACCCCGAATCCGGCGAAGAGGTGCCGAAGGCTTTCGTGGTGCGCCAGCCCGACGCCGAGCTGTCCCCCGATGCCGTGATGTCCTTCGTCGCCGAGCGTGTCGCGCCCTACAAGAAGGTCCGGCAGGTCGAATTCATCGACGCCATACCGAAATCGGCGTCGGGCAAGATCCTGCG
>CAMFLL010000159.1 GCA_945957405.1 uncultured Mycolicibacterium sp.
GCGAGACCTTCATCCGGGAGAAGTTCGCGCGCAAGCCCGATATTGCCGAGGCCAACGTGTTGGCGCTCAAGGCCGGGTGGAATTACGGCGAGACCACCGAGGCCTTCGGGACCACCTACGAAGTGGCGCCGGCCAAGCTCAAGTCCGGTGAATACCGTCAGATCTCCGGCAACACGGCGCTGGCCTACGGGCTGGTGGCGGCCGGGCATCTGGCCGACCTGCAGGTCATGCTCGGCAGTTATCCGATCACCCCAGCTTCGGACATCCTGCACGAGCTGTCGAAGCACAAGAACTTCAACGTCCTGACGTTCCAGGCCGAGGATGAGATTGCCGGTATCGGGTCGGCCATCGGCGCTGCCTACGGTGGAGCACTGGGTGTCACCACCACGTCGGGGCCGGGGATCTCGCTGAAGTCCGAGGCGATCGGCCTCGCCGTGATGACCGAGCTGCCGCTGGTGATCATCGACGTCCAGCGTGGCGGACCGTCGACCGGCCTGCCGACCAAGACCGAGCAGGCCGACCTCCTGCAGGCCATGTTCGGTCGCAACGGTGAGTCACCCGTCGCCGTGCTGGCACCGCGCTCCCCGTCGGACTGCTTCGACATCGCGATCGAGGCAGCCCGGCTCGCAATCAAGTACCACACGCCGGTCATCGTGCTGTCCGACGGTGCGATCGCCAACGGTTCGGAACCGTGGCGCATCCCGGACATCGCGACCTACCCGCAGATCGAGCACACCTTCGTCAAGGAGGGTGAGGCGTTCCAGCCGTACGCACGTGACCCGCAGACTCTGGCCCGCCAGTTCGCGATCCCCGGCACGCCGGGACTCGAGCACCGCATCGGCGGCCTGGAGTCGGCCAACGGTTCGGGCAACATCTCCTACGAACCCGCCAACCACGATCTGATGGTGCGTCTGCGGCAGGAGAAGATCGCCGGTATCGAGGTGCCCGATCTCGAGGTCGACGACCCGACGGGCGACGCCGAACTGCTCATCATCGGCTGGGGCAGCTCCTACGGCCCCATCGGTGAAGCCTGCCGTCGTGCACGCCGCAAGGGCATCAAGATCGCCCATGCTCAACTGCGCCACCTCAACCCGTTCCCTGCCAACCTCGGCGATGTGCTGCAGCGCTATCCCAAGGTCGTGGCGCCGGAGATGAACCTCGGCCAACTGGCACTGCTCTTGCGCGCGAGGTTCCTGATCGACGTGCAGTCGGTGACCAAGGTCCAGGGCATGGCGTTCCTGGCCGACGAGGTCGAGGGCATCATCGATGCCGCACTCGACGGGACACTGGCTGAAAAGGAAAGCGAGAAGGCCACATTCGCACGGCTGGCGGCGGCCACCGTCAGTGCGGGCGAGAGCGGTGAAGGAGTGCCGGCATGACAGACCTGATGGGAAGCATCTCCGGAGTGGACCAGCGCGACCTCGGGCTGACTCCGCTGTCCAAGACCACCGGTGTGCCCACCACCGACCAGCCGATGAAGGGCAAGGACTTCACCACCGACCAAGAGGTGCGCTGGTGCCCCGGCTGTGGTGACTACGTCATCCTGAACACCATCCGCAACTTCCTGCCCGAACTCGGGCTGCGGCGCGAGAACATGGTGTTCGTCAGCGGGATCGGCTGCTCCAGCCGATTCCCGTATTACCTGGAGACCTATGGTTTCCACTCGATCCACGGCCGCGCCCCCACCATCGCCACCGGCTTGTCGCTGGCGCGTGACGATCTGTCGGTTTGGGTGGTCACCGGTGACGGTGACGCGCTGTCGATCGGCGGAAACCATCTGATCCATGCGCTGCGCCGCAACATGAACATCACGATCCTGCTGTTCAACAACAGGATCTACGGCCTGACCAAGGGGCAGTACTCGCCGACGTCCGAGGTCGGCAAGGTCACCAAGTCGACCCCGATGGGCTCGCTGGACCAGCCGTTCAACCCGGTGTCGCTGGCGCTGGGTGCCGAGGCGACGTTCGTCGGCCGCGCGCTGGACTCCGATCGCGCCGGGCTGACCGAGGTGTTGCGCGCCGCCGCCGCGCACCGCGGGGCGGCCATCGTCGAGATCCTGCAGGACTGCCCGATCTTCAACGACGGCTCGTTCGACGTGCTGCGGAAGGAAGGCGCCGAGGAGCGCGTCATCAAGGTCACGCCCGGCGAGCCGATCACCTTCGGCGCCAACGGCGAGTACTGCGTCGTCCGTTCGGGTTTCGGGCTGGATGTCGCCAAGACGGCCGACGTGTCCACTGACGAGATCGTGGTGCACGACCCCACCCTCGACGATGCGTCGTATTCGTTCGCGCTGTCGCGGATGTCGGACCAGAACCTCGATCACACCGTGATGGGGATTTTCCGTCAGGTGAACCGGCCGACGTACAACGATCAGGCCCGCGCGCAGGTCGCAACGGCGCGCGAGACCATCCCGCACGACACGGCGGCACTGCAGTCGCTGTTGCGCGGCCGCGACACGTGGACCGTCGAGTAGTCTGACGCTCATGTCATCCCAGCTGGCCGGTGTCGTACTGGCGGGTGGGGCATCACGGCGGATGGGCCGGGACAAGGCGGCCGTCGTTTTCAACGGTCCCGCCGGATCCGCGACCATGGTCGAACATGTGGTACGCGCGTTGGTGGGTCGATGCGACCCGGTATTCGTCATCGCGGCGCCCGGCCAAAGCCTGCCCGACCTGCCCGCAACAGTTCTGCGCGACGAGGTACGCGGCGTCGGCCCGCTGCTGGCGACCGCGCGGGGATTGCGCGCCGCCGCCGACGCGGGATTCGAGCGGGCCTTCGTCTGTGCGGTCGACATGCCGCTGATTACGACCGAACTCGTCGGTGAGCTGGCGCTGCACGACGGTGTCGACGTGGTCCTGCCCTGGGACGGCAGGGACCACTACCTGGCTGGTGTGTATCGCACGGCGCTCGCCGATCGCATCGATGAGCTGGTGGCCGCGGGGGAGCGCAGTATGCGCGCGCTGGTCGACACAGTGAACACCCAGCGCATAGTGATGCCGCAGACACCGGCGCTGACCAACGTCAACAGCGTCGACGACTTGCGCTGAGCGTTCGGTCGCGATTATCAGCTGCGGCTGAACACCGTTGTGAGGCGGACATTTTCGCATCCCCGTCAACGTGAATGTCGTTCATCCTGGCTTTTGGCGCTGCCGATCGACCATCCGATCGGGGATATGCCTCGGATATCTTTCTGTGCGGCGCGTTGAATATCGCGACCATCTGATTTCCCGAATGACGTACTCCCGAATATCGGCGAAATAGCGCTCATTGCCGTGCTTCGGTTGCGCTCAGCCGACGGACTGGCCCTGTAGGCCAAGCGGGGATGAAACGGTGGCCGCGTTATGACCTCGAAGTCGTTGCGGTGCAACAATATTGGCCTGGCCTGCCGGTGTGGACACCACGGATCGGCGGTTCAGATCCGCTGGTGTTGGTGATGGCTGGGTAGATCAACGACTTTCGCGTATCGGTGCTGCGAACATGCTGTGACTCGGCACTATTCGGTTAGCCGACCGAGTTAGCTGAGTGAATCCACTGCGGTGGACCGACTTTCAGTCTTCTTGCCATCTGCCACAGTCGTCACAGTGCTCACTCTCATCTCAGTATCGATGAGCTGCAACGGTTTTGGATGCACCAGTTTCGCTGTGACGCAGGTCACAAAAATGCAGTGATTTGCATCACGGAATTGCCGGCACTGCATCAAATTAGCAACTTCTAATAATCGCAGGCTGACCTGCACAGACTTCTCTCAGGTAGCGCCGTGATCTGTCCGTGATCTAACTGAGATACCCGCTTCATCGATGTGACTAACCCCGATCGGGTCCGTACGGTCCATTTCGACCCCTTTAGCGGGGACTACAACTGAAGATCACGAACTGCGTGTGAGTAGGACTGTCGGGGGCTGTATCGGCCTCATCAGCCGCTGGGCCGAGCGTTCCGGCGGGGCATTACGCCTCCACTGCGTGCCTGACCGAGATGGCACGGCTCGAGAAAATCACCCGCCTGGGAACAGGCACCGCGCGTCCACCCCTGGTGGACGTGATCTTGGCGCGCGCGTGCCGAAAGGAAAGACATTGAAGAACCTCCGGAAGAAACTCACCATGGCCGCCATCGGCGGAGCGCTCGTCACGGCTCCCCTGGCCCTGTCCACCGCCACCGCCAATGCGGACAGCGTGAACTGGGACGCCGTCGCGGCCTGCGAGTCCGGCGGTAACTGGTCGATCAACACCGGTAACGGCTACTACGGCGGTCTGCAGTTCACCATGGGCACCTGGCGCGCCAACGGCGGCAGCGGCTCGCCCCACAACGCCAGCCGCTCCGAGCAGATCCGCGTCGCCGAGAACGTGCTGCACTCCCAGGGCATCGGAGCCTGGCCGGTGTGCGGTAGGCGCGGCTGACCCAAGCCTCATCTCACAGTGCCGGGCATGATCATGCCCGGCACTGTGTGCTGTTTCAGACCCGTTCGAATTCGTTGCCCTGTGGATCGCGGAGGGCAGAACCCGGGCCCCGCACAGCCCAACGCCATCGATTCGGCGTCACCCGCACGTCGGTCACCCTGACGAACTTCCAGATCACCTCTTGCCAGCCGGCGGAGTCGTACAGCCACCGCGGGGTGCCGTCCGTCCCGGGCCCGATGCGCGCACCGACCTGAGCGGCCCACCATGCCGCGAGCTCCTCGGGGCGGTCACTGTCGACGCACACTGCGAACAGCGCGGCGGGCGGCGTCGGATCGGACCGGGGCGCAAGAAACGCGCAGAACTCGTTGCCTTCGGGGTCGGCCAGTGTCGTGCGTTCTGGCAGATACTCGGCCAGCACCGTAGCGCCGAGGTCCAGCAGCGAACTGATGTCGTTCACCCAGACGTCGGGGTGCACGCGGTTCTTCACCGTTTTCGGCAGCTCCTGCGGCCTAAACCGCATCGGCGGAATTCCTGACGCGGTCAGAACCACCGACTCGCTGTCATTGCGCAATCGACCGCCAAGGACGCGCTGCCAGAACGTGGCGAGTTCCATGGGGTCACCGGCGTCGACGACAAGCGCATCCAGTTCCACGGTCACGCCTGCCGGTGCGGGAGCACGAATGCCGATCGGGAAGCCAGGCCGCCGAGGTGGTGGGCAATGACGCTCTCGGGAATCACCATCGACGCGTGCAGGGCGGCCGAGCTGAGCACGGCGGGCCGTAGATTCACCACGCGACCGATCGTCTTCGACTGACGCACCATCGCGCGCACCCGACGGCGACGGAATGTCGCGAACCGGGTGAACGCCGTCGTCAGGTCGGGGCCGTGTTCGACCAGCTCGGCAAGGATGGCAGCGTCCTCGATGCCCTGACAGCCGCCCTGGCCCAGATGGGGTCGCATCGGGTGCGCGGCGTCGCCGACGATCACCACCGGGCCGCGCGCCCAGCGCGGAGCCGTCGCACGGTCGTACAGATCATTGCGTAGAACCTGTCCGGCGTCGGTCGAGGCGAGGATGGTCGGTAATGGTTCGGCCCAGCGCGCCAGCCGCGACTGCAGGT
This sequence comes from uncultured Mycolicibacterium sp., assembly GCA_945957405.1. Lineage (GTDB taxonomy): Bacteria > Actinomycetota > Actinomycetes > Mycobacteriales > Mycobacteriaceae > Mycobacterium. Next base: position 5,513 of record CAMFLL010000159.1, read on the forward strand.
ACGCGAGTTCACCACCAGGGGAACGATGGCCCTCGGGCAGTCGCTCAGTGGCGAACCAGTAGGTGCGGTCGGGACCCAGCGGTACGTAGCCGACCTCGACACCGGGGGCAAAGCCCTCACTGGCCAGTGTGGGATCCAGCGCGTGCTCCGCGACCCCACGCCAGGCGGTGTAGCCGGCGTAGCGGTTGGGCAGCGCTCCGTTCAGATGTCTGGCCACCACCGAACGCGTCCCGTCCGCTCCGACGACGGCGTCGGCGGACACCGCCGATCCGTCGGCCAGGCTGACCCGCACCGCATTTCCGTCCTGGACCAGCGATGTCACCGCGGTGCCGTAGCGGACTGTGCCAGGACTGAGCGCGCCGAGGAGGATGTCGCGCAGCGCCGCACGTTGCACCACCACCAGCGCCTCGCCCAGGGCGGTGACGATCCGGTCATGGGACGGGCGGCGCAGCCAGGTGCCGTCATGCCAGCGCAACGCGCCCGCACTGACCTGGCCGCCGGCGGCGCGGACGGCGTCGCCGAGCCCGAGTCGATCAAGTGCAGCCAGCGCATTGGGCCAGATGCTGATCCCGGCACCCGGGGAGGTGTCCTCGCGCTCCTCGATGACCGCCACGGCGTGATCGCGGCGCTGAAGAGCGGCGGCGGTCGCCAACCCCGCGATGCCGGCACCGACGACGACGAACTGGTGGGCCATCAGACGAACGTACGCGAGGAGATCCAGGCGACCGACGCGGCCGGATGTGCTAACTCTTGGCGATGGCCGACACGCCTCATTCCCACCCCTTCGACGACCTCGACGACTACATCGCGCTGCCGAGGGTGACGGGACTCGCGGCGGCCCCGGACGGCGCGCGCGTGATGGTCACCATCGCCGAACTCAACGCCAAACGGACCGAATTCGTCACGGCGATATGGGAGCTCGACCCTGTGGGTTTGGGCGCAGCGCGACGGTTGACCCGCGGAGCCAAGGGGGAGTCGTCACCGGCCTTCACCAACGACGGCGATGTGCTGTTCGTGGCGGTGCGCCCGGGCGTCGACGACGAGAAACCGCCGGCGGCCCTGTGGCGGTTACCCCGCGCGGGAGGCGAAGCCGAGGAAGTGCTTTCGCTGCCGGGCGGTGTCACCTCGGTGCGTTGCGCGCGCCAAGCCGACTGCACGGTGGTGACCGCTGCGCTGCTGCCGTCGGCAACCGGCGTCGACGACGACCGCCGTCTGCGCGCGATCCGCAAGGACAATGCCGTCACCGCGATCCTGCATTCCGGATATCCCGTCCGCTACTGGGACCACGACCTCGGTCCCGACGAACCGCATCTGCTGCAGGTCACAGGGGACGGCCCGCGGGAACTGACGCCGGAAGCCGGCACCGCGTTGCGCGAGGCTGACTTCGACCTGTCCGACGACGGCAGTTTCATCGTGACGTCGTGGCGGCTGCCGGGCCCCGGTGCATCGCTGCGCAGCGTCCTCGTGCGCATCGATGTGGCGTCCGGGCAGCGCGAGGTGATCGCGGACGATCCCGGTGCCGATCTGGAGCGACCCGCGATCTCCCCGGACGGTAGGCGGGTGGCGTTCGTGCGCGAAAGCGTCTCGACTCCGACCGATGCACCGCGAACGACGCTGTGCTGCATGACGTTCGGCGAGAAGATCGCGGCCTCTGTAGGCTCGGCGGCCTCCGAGGCCTCCGAAGCCTATGAAGCCTCTGAAGTCTCTGGGGCCTTGGTGACCCTAGCGCCGGACTGGGATCGTTGGCCGGCGTCGCTGACGTGGGAGCGCGACGGTTCGGCGTTGTTGGTGACCGCCGACGACGGGGGCCGGTGCCCGGTGTTCCGGATCGGCCTCGACGGCTCCGTGCAGCGGCTGACCACCGATGATTTCGCCTATACCGATGTGCGGGCGACGCCCGGCGGTGTCACCTTCGCGCTGCGCAGTGGCTACGCGGCGCCACCGCACCCGGTGCGCATCGGACCAGACGGAGCGGTCTCGCCGCTACCGTGTGTCGACCTGCCCGATGTGCCAGGCACGTTGACGGAGGTGTCCGCGCAGACGGCCGATGGACGGACGGTGCGGTCGTGGTTGGCGTTGCCGCGGGGTGACGAACCCGCGCCGTTGCTGCTGTGGATCCACGGCGGACCGCTGGGCAGCTGGAACGCGTGGTCGTGGCGCTGGAATCCGTGGTTGTTGGCCGCTAAGGGGTACGCGGTGCTACTACCCGACCCGGCGCTGTCCACCGGCTACGGTCAGGATTTCATCCAATTGGGCTGGGGCGCATGGGGAGGCCCGCCGTTCGAGGACCTGATGGCGGCCACCGACGCCGCCTGCAGGCACCCGCGCATCGACGCCGGCCGAACGGCCGCGATGGGTGGCTCCTTCGGCGGGTACATGGCCAACTGGGTTGCCGGACACACCGACCGGTTCAAGGCCATCGTCACCCACGCGAGCCTCTGGGCCCTCGACCAGTTCGGTGCAACCACCGACTCGTCGTATTACTGGCTGCGGGAGATGACACCGCGGATGGCGCTCGACAATTCGCCGCACCGGTTCGTCGGAAACATCACCACGCCGCTGCTGGTCATTCACGGCGACAAGGATTACCGGGTGCCCATCGGGGAGGCGATGCGGTTGTGGTTCGAACTGCTCACCCGATCCGGTCTGCGCGCCGATGACGACGGGCGCTCGCCGCACCGCTTCCTCTATTTCCCGTCGGAGAACCACTGGGTGCTGACACCGCAGCACGCCAAGCTCTGGTATCAGGTGGTGACGGCCTTCCTGGCCGAGCACGTGTTGGGTGAATCCGCCGACTACCCGGAGGCGCTGGGCTGAGTGCGCGTGCCGCTGTGCAGTTCATCGGCGATGCAGGCGACGTAGAGCGTCAGCCATCGGCGGTGGTCGTTGAGGCTGAGTCCGGTCTGAGCGGCGATCTTCTCCAACCGATAGACCAGCGTATTGCGATGGATCTCAAGTGCTTCCGCGGTTTTCACGAGGACGAAGCCATTCTCGGCCCATGCGGTGATCGTCTGCCGGACCGCATCCCAGTTCGGCGCGTGCCGAAGGTCTGCAAGCACGCTGCCCACCACTCGGTGGCGGGTGCGTGCAGGGGCCGAGGCCAGCAGTTCGTGCATGCGCATGTCGTCGATGTCGAAAGGGCTCTGCACTTCAATGGCGGGCCCCAGCCGAAGCGCAGTGAGCGCTTCGGCGTAGGAATGCCCGATCTCGGTCTCGTCCGAGGCGGCACCGCCGACACCCACCACGCACAGCCCGCCCTGCACTCGCTCGATCTGCAGGCAGAGGTCCCGCAGATCGGTACGACTGATCTTCGAGCCGGACCGTAGTTGGCGCTCGAGTACGACGTGTCGCAGCGGCGACAGGCCGCACGCGATGTCCTGGGGGTCGGAGAACACTTCTCGGATGAGACGCATCGCCGGCGCCGACGACGTGAGCGCGCGTGTCGGCGCCTGCACCTCGAAAACCAGGGCACGGCGCGTCAAACCCAGGTCGAACCCGAAGTCACGCGCTCGAGCCGACACATCAGCCGGATCATTCGGGTCGTAGTTCAGAAGGTCGCGCAACAGTGACTCCAACACCCGTTCCCGGGTCAACCGGGCCCATACGAGTGCCGACTCGCCGAGCAGGATCTCGGTCTGTCGTTTGACCACCTGCCCGAACCTTGACACCTGGTCAGGCGTGCCGGTGATGCCGACCGTCCCCACCACGATGTTCTGACTCAGGATCGGCAGCGTCATGCCAGGACGGACACCTTTGAGGCGGGCCGCCTGTTCGCTGTCGTGGGTTTCCACCCGTTGGTGCTTCACCACGCTGCACGACGCCTCATGCAGCGTCCCGACCCGCGACACGTCGCCGCTTCCGAGCACGATTCCCTGGGCGTCGGTGATGATGACGTTCAGGCCGATGATCGCGCTGGTCTCGCCCGCGATCTCCTGTGCCAGCGCCGGAGTGAGCGCCGACGGAGCACTGTGCACCGAGGGCTCCTGTGCCTTCATGGGCAGATCGTATGAAATCCGGCAGTCAAATTCTGGCGAACTTGTGCACTTCATCTGATGCCCACGTCACAGTGCCGTTCCTACACTCGGTCAACCGAACCGCCTTGGGAGGTCTCACCGTGAACCGATTCCATTTCCGCCGACGTGCTGCAGGGCTGTCCATTCTCGCTTTGACGGCGTCGCTTGTGTTCTCGGCGTGTGGCGAAGACAAGAAAGTCTCCGCCGACGCCGCCGGGTTGGGCACCCTGGAACCCGGTGTCATCACCGTGGCTGTCCAGGCGTACGCGCCGTATACCAGTGTGGTGAACGGCGAGCTGACCGGACTGGACGCCGACATCCTCAAAGCTGCCGCCGACAAGCTCGGCCTCGAAGTGAGGCCGCAGGTGACCGATTTCAACGGGATGCTGGGCGGCGTCCAGTCCCATCGCGTCGATATGGCCATCGGCGGCGTCGCCTGGACCGAAGAACGTCAAAAGCAAGGCCTGTTCACCGATCCCGCGTACTACTCGCCGCCGGCGATGGCCGTGCACGGCGACGAGAAGGTGCAGACGATCGACGATCTGAAGAACCGTCGGCTCGGAACCGTCACGGGATACGTATGGGTCAAATCGATTCAAGCGATCCCCGGCGCACAGTTGAGCGCCTTCCCCGACGCCAACGGCGTCTTCAACGATCTCGATTCCGGGCGCATCGACGTCGGGTTTCTCGATCCGCTGATCATCATCGATGCGCTGAAGAAACGCCCCGAGTTCGACTTCAAGACCGAATACCTGACGCCGCCGACCCCCGATCAGATCAAGGCCACTCCCGCGTTGTCGTACCTCGCGCCCTATCAGGTCGCCTTCTACGTCGCGAAGGAAGCACCCAAGCTCGAACAGGCGATCTCGCAGGAGATCGACAAGATGTACACCAATGGCGAGTTGAACGGGCTGATCACCAAGTACGGCGGTGAACCCAGTCAGTTCCTGGAACCCTCACCCGAGATGTCCACCGACCGCCAGGGCGTCGACCGGCCCAAGGACTGGCAAGCACCGGGAGCCACCTCATGAGCGTGCCCTGGAACGACTACCGGCCAGCCCTGCTGTCGGCACTCCTGCGGACACTCGAGTTCACGGTTCTCGGGTTCATCGGGGCGGTGTTGCTCGGCCTGGTGCTGGCGCTGATGCGCCGCAGCAGCACCCTGCTGGTTCGCCTTCCCGCGACGGTCTACACCGAGCTGTTCAAGAACGTGCCGTTGCTGGCCATCATCTTCATCACCTACTTCGGCTTGGCGTCGTTGGGGATTCGACTCGACGCTCTGGTCGCCGGTGTCCTGAGTCTGGTGATCTTCTACGCCGCGTATCTCTCGGAGATATTCCGGGCCGCGCTGTCCGGGGTCGCGCCCGGGCAGTACGAAGGTGCCCATGCGCTCGGAATGGGCAGAGGGCGAACGTTTCGACAGGTGGTGCTGCCGCAAGCGCTGCGGCTGGCCCTACCTGGTACGTCCACCATGCTGGTGGACCTGCTCAAGTCGACCTCGCTGTTGGTGATCATCGCCGCCGGTGAACTCATGACCCAAGCGCAGTTGATTTCCTCAGAGACGTTCCGCGCCATGGAGGTCTACCTCGTCATCGCGGCCATTTACTTCGCAGTGTGCTGGCCGGTCTCACAACTCCTGCTGTTGTTGGAGCGCAAAGTCGCGCGAGGCGTGCCGCTGTCGCTCGGCCGTCGCCGTCGCCTTGCCAAGGTACGTGTCCTGCTCGCCACCGGAAAGGCCCCCGCATGAGCACCGGTATCACCGTCATGGAACTGAGCAAGTCGTTTGCCGGGCGCACAGTTCTGCATTCGGTGGACCTCGATGTCAATGCCGGAGAGATCGTTTCGATTCTGGGCCAGAGCGGCGGCGGCAAGAGCACGTTGCTGCGGTGCATCAACCTGCTCGAGATGCCTGACTCCGGAAGGATCTGCGTCGGCGATCAGACGGTGTTCGAGGGCACCCGCGCCGTCGTGCGAGATCTCGCGACGCTCCGTCAGAAGCTTGGCATGGTGTTTCAGCGCTTCAACCTCTTTCCCCATCTGACCGCCGTCGAGAATGTTGTTCTTGCACAGACGAAAGCGGCGGGAGTCTCCGAAGACCAGGCCGTCGAAACCGCGGTCCGGCTGATCCGGCGGGTCGGGCTCGAACACCGCGCACTGGCCTACCCGGACGAGATGTCCGGCGGCGAGCAGCAGCGCGTCGCCATCGCCAGGGCGCTCGCGCTCAATCCGAGCGCCCTGCTGTTCGACGAGCCCACCTCGGCGCTGGATCCCGAGTCGACCCGTGAAGTCCTCACGGTGATGCGCGAACTCGCCCAGGCCGGTATGACGATGGTGATCGTCACCCACGAGGTGTCGTTCGCCCGTCAGGTCTCAGACCGGGTCGCGTTCGTCGATGCCGGTCGCATCGTCGAGCAAGGCCCGCCCGAGCAGGTCATCGACGCACCGATCGAGGAGCGCACCCGCGCATTCCTCAACGCCAGCAAGGTCGCCACATGACACCGCCGAATGACACCACCACCGCGCCGACAGTCGTGGTCGGCGGCGGAATCATCGGACTGGCGTCCGCCTATGAACTCGCCCGGTCGGGCCGCCCCGTGCACGTTGTGGAGAAGACCCCGGTCGGCCGGGGCGCGTCGGTGGGGAACGCCGGCTGGGTGACGCTGAGTCAATGCTTCCCGGTCCCGTCGCCGGGTTCGGTCAGGGTGGCCCTGAAGTCCACCGGCCGAGCTGACTCACCCCTCTACGTGCGTCCCGCACCGTCGTCCCGGTTGGCAAAGTGGTTGTGGCAGTTCGGTCGCCACACCACACCGCGGGCGTTTCAGCGGGGGACCGCCGCGCTCGGCGCCTTCGCCGAGCACAGCATGGACCTCTACGAAAAATGGGGCGCCGACGGCGTCGACACCTCCCTCCAGCATCCCGGATTGCTGCACGCCTTCCTCGACGAGCAGGAAGCGGTCAGCTCACTTCGGCTCCAGGCCAGCACGGCCGCAGGACGGTACAAGGTACCCGATGCGCCCCTGCCCACCGCCGACGCGCAACGTATCGAGCCGGCGCTCAGCGATGAGGTGACGGCCGCCTACCTGGTTCCGGGCGAAGGACTGGTCGATCCGCGCGCCCTCGTGGCATCACTGGTCGCGAAGGTCAGGGATCTCGGCGGTTGCATCGAGGAACAGACCGGTGTCAGTGGCCTGCGGACCGAGGGCGGTCGTGTCGTCGCCGTCGAGACCGAACACGGAGCGATCGACTGCGCGAACGTGATCATCGCGGCCGGCGCGTGGTCCGCCGATCTCCTCGGACGGATCGGCTGCCCCGTCCTCTTGCAGTCCGGCAAGGGCTACAGCTTCTCGGTCGACCTGCCGATACCACCGCGGCATCCAATCCTGCTGCATGACAAGCATGTTGCGGTGTCACCACTCGGGGATACCACACGCATCGCGGGAACGATGGAATTCTCGGGCAACAACCTTCGCCTGGATTGGCGGCGGATCGAGGCGATCGCCCGCGCCAGCCGCCACTATCTCGGGTCATGGTTCACCGAGACCGATGACCTGGTCGGGTTGATCAAGGATCCCTGGGTGGGGGGCCGGCCATTGTTGCCCGACGGGTTGCCCCTCATCGATCGGGTGCCGACTTACCGCAACGCCTTCGTGGCCACCGGCCACGGCATGCTCGGTGTGACACTGGCCCCGGTCACCGCAGCAGCGCTGGCGCAATACCTGGACACAGGACAGCGCCCGGATGCACTTGAACCCTTCTCGTTCGCCCGCCTGCACCGAGGCGCTGTGTCCGCATGACTCATGAAAGGGCACCAGTGCCAATCTTGTCTCTTGTCGACGTCGACGGCATCAGTGGAACCCAGACTGCCTACCCAGCCGCTGTTCACCACCGGGACCTGCTCTTCATATCCGGGCAGGTCTCCTTCACCGATGACGGATCGGTGGCTCATCACGGCGACATCCGCGGCCAGATCCGGCAGTCACTCGAACGGCTGGATCGGGTTCTGGCAGCGGCGGGTTCCCACCGAGGTGCGGTCCTGTCAGCGACTGTGTATCTGACGGACGCCGCCGACGCCGCCATCCTCAACGAGGAATGGCGCGCGTGGTTCGGCAGCCACCGGCCCGCCCGCGCAACCGCCGTGGCGCAGTTACTCGATCCCCGCCTGCTGGTCGAGATCAGCGCAATCTGCGCTGTCACCGCGCCCGAAAACGCTGCAACACAATGAATTACCTGCACCGCATCGGTGGTCATTCGTTCGAGTTCGACGGGCTCGTCGACGTACTCGCGAAGGCATCCCCGGCACGATCCGGTGACGTGTTGGCTGGATGTGCGGCACGGTCGGATCTGGAACGCATGGCGGCCCGCTGGGCACTCGCCGACGTGGATCTGCGTCGATTCCTGGACGAACCGGTGATCGATCCGGCTGTCGATGACGTGTCGCGCCTCATCCAGGACGCGCACAACGCTGTTGCCTTCGCGCCGATCGCCCACCAGACCGTCGGCGAATTCCGTGAATGGTTGCTCGAGACCGCTGCGCTACCGGGCGCGGCCCCGGCCCTCGCTGCGGTTGCCGACGGGCTGACACCCGAGATGGTTGCGGCCGTGTCGAAGATCATGAGTAACGCGGACCTGATCACGGTCGCCAGGGCCACCGAGGTCGTCACCGCCTTCAGGTCGACCATCGGTCTGCCCGGACGGATGGCCACACGGCTGCAGCCCAACCATCCCACCGATGATCGCTACGGCGTCGCCGCCGCAATGCTCGACGGGCTGCTCCACGGCTGCGGGGATGCCGTCATCGGGATCAACCCCGCCACCGACGATCCGTTGGCCGCGGCCGAGCTTCTGCGGATGGTCGACCGCGTGCGTGAGAACTACGAGATCCCCACGCAGTCATGCGTTCTCACGCACGTCACCACCACCGTCGACCTGATCGACCGTGGCGAACCCGTCGATCTGGTTTTCCAGTCGATCGCGGGCACCCAAGGTGCCAATCGCAGCTTCGGGGTGACCCTGTCGATGCTGGCCGAAGCGCACGCCGCCGCCACCGGACTCCGCCGCGGGACGGTCGGTTCGAACGTCATGTATTTCGAGACCGGGCAGGGATCTGCGCTGTCGGCCGACGCTCACCGCGGTATCGGCGGTAGGGCGGTGGATCAGCAGACCCTCGAGGTGAGAGCGTATTCGGTGGCTCGTGCCTTCTCGCCGCTGCTGGTGAACACCGTGGTCGGGTTCATCGGTCCCGAATACCTGTACGGAGGCCGCGAGATCATCCGGGCGGGCCTCGAAGACCACTTCTGCGGAAAACTGCTCGGCCTTCCGATGGGTGTCGACGTCTGCTACACCAACCACGCCGACGCCAACACCGACGACATCACCGCCCTGCTGACCCTGCTCGGCGCCGCCGGCTGCCCCTTTGTCATCACGGTCCCAGGGGGCGACGACATCATGCTCGGCTACCAGTCGGCGTCGTTCCACGATGCGCACTACATCCGGAAGGTGCTCGGGTTGGCGCCCGCACCGGAATTCCAGCAATGGCTACAGAACACCGGCATCGACGACACACTTCGCCAACCCCTCCAGGTCGATTCGACCAGGACCGCACTTCGGCAGCTGGTCAGCCATGTCTGAGCCGGCACCGCGTCCCCGTCCCGACGCCGACCCCTGGGAGGCGCTTCGCCAGGTCACCCCGGCGCGGATCGGCCTCGAACGACATGGCACCGGCCTGTCGACGCGAACCACGCTCGAACTCGGCACCGCCCACGCGCTCGCGCGGGACGCAGTGCACATTCCGCTAGACACCGACGTACTCGCGGACGATCTCGCGCGCCGTGGCTTTGGACGTCCCCGCGTCCTGGCCTCAGCCGCGGCCAACCGGGCGGCGTACCTCGCGCGGCCGGATCTCGGTCGTCGCCTTGCCGGCAACCTCCAGCTAGATACGGGTCAAAACCCGCCCGACCTGGCTCTCATCGTTTGCGATGGGCTGTCCTCCACGGCCGTGCAGCGACATGCCGCGCCCCTTCTTTCGCACCTCCGGGGCGTGCTCGACCCGACGGTCTCGCTGAGCGACCCGATTGTCTGCCTGCAGGCCCGGGTGGCCATCGGCGACCACATCGCGGCGGGGTTGCGCGCACCGTTGGTGCTGGTGTTGATCGGAGAACGGCCCGGTCTCAGTTCCCATGACAGCCTCGGTGCCTATCTGACATGGCAGGCGAGGCCGGGAACCACTGACGCACATCGTTACTGCGTCTCCAACATCCGGCCGGGTGGTCTCACCTATGAGGCGGCTGCCGACGCCATCCGACGACTCGTCGACCGTGCACGTGCCGAGGGCCGAACCGGCGTTGGCTGATTCGACT
>CAMFLL010000160.1 GCA_945957405.1 uncultured Mycolicibacterium sp.
ACTCGCCTCATATCTTCAACGAATTCCCGGCGCAGGACACTAGCGCCCCGGCTTGATCAACAGACCCTGGCCGGTGGGCAACGCGCAGATCTGCACACCCAGTTCGCTTGCCACCTCGTCCATCGCGATGCGCTGCTCGTCGCGCCCACGGTTCGCGTAGTCGTCCAGCAGCACGAAGGCCCCTGGCGTCAGTCGCGGCCAGAAATACCGCAGCGTGGCGACTTCGGGTGGCGCACAGTTCATGTCGATGTGCAGGAACGCCACCGCGCTCGAGTCGACTTCGTCGAGTGTCTCGGGCACCGCACCGACGATGATGCGCTGGTTCTGCCATTGCGCGAAATTGGCCCTCACACTGTCGACCGAGCTCACATACATACCACTGCGCACGTGATGTTCGCTGCGTTCCAGCGCCCCGGACTGGCGCTCACCGGCAGTGACGAAGCGAGGATCGAGTCCGGCGAACGTGTCCAGCAGGTAGAACGTCTTGCCGAGCCGATCCCAGTCCAGATACTCCATCACTGCGCTGCTGAGGAATCCGTAGCTGACGCCGCACTCGACGAAATCACCGTCGAGCTTGCTGGCGCTGTCTGCGGCCCATAACCCGACATGCACGCGCCATTCCCACTGGTACCAGTCCTCGTCCCCGAGGGCGCGCGCGCCGCGTTGGTACGCCCGCTGAAACTTCGCGTCTTCCAGGAACGCGTGCTGGTTGAAGCAGATCAGTGCGTCGTTGGCGTAGACATCTGGAAGAAGCGTTCGAGCCAGCCAATACTCGGCGCGCACCGCCCGCAGCCAGAGCCGAGTCCTGACTGAGAGTCTGTTCGCCACGGCGGTCACCCTAGCATCGGAGGTATCGCGTCGGCTGCATGACGCTTTGTTGGTCAATACATTTCGCTGCACGTCGGGTCGCTACGCAAGAAACTCCGCGAGATAGCCGGGCGGCTTCAGATTGAGCAGGCGGTCACGGTCGGAATCGAGCTGTTCGTAGTCCAATGCATCGACCTCAGCGGCCGCGTACGACAATCTCGATTCAGGGACCCCCTTTCGGATCAGTCCCACGCCGTAGTCACAGTTCAACACGGCGATGCGGAGGTCCTGCCCGGAGGACCGCAGATGCACGATCGCCTTCCACACGTCGCCGCTCCACGCGATGTTCCACCACCGGTTGTTCGCGCGGAAGTCGTCATAGGAGGTGGCCGGATAACCTCGGGCAGCACTCTCCGGATTGCAGTCGTGCAAGACGATGACACCGTCATCGCGCAGATAGCGCAACGTGTTCTCGACGTCGCGTACCACCTGCCCGTAGGTGTGCAGGCCGTCGATCAGGGCGACGTCGATCCCGCGCTCGGAGAGGAAATCGGTTTCCCCCGTGAAGAACTCGTCGCTTGTCGTCTCGAAGTAGTGGGTGGCACGTGCTTTCGCGGCGGCAACCTTGCGTGCTATCGGGGACACCTTGAACTCCGGATCCACGGCGATCTTCTCGTCGGCGTCGATACGCCGAAACACCCGTCCGTAGTGGACTCCGATCTCGAGGTAGACACGATTGGCCCGACCATCGAGGGCCTCTTTCACTGCCTTGACCCGGTTCACAACGTCATCCTCTCGAGCGCGGCTGTAATGGACATCCGGCGCCGGCTCATCTGACGCCCCCGGAGCCGGCGAAATTCTCCACGAGATCGGCGGCGATGACGATGTTCTCGGCCGGCTTGGTCATCCGGGTCGCCACTTCCCGAGCCCTGGCGACGTAGTCGGGGGCCAGGATACGGCGGAGATCTGTGACGATCGACTGTTTTGTGGTGGTCGAGAATCGCCGCGCCGTGCCCACTTTGAGCCGCTTCACCCGGGATCCCCACAATGTCTGATCAAGGTCGGTGGTCAGGATCAGCGTCGGGACACCCGCCCGCAGACCTGCGGCGGTGGTGCCTGCCCCGCCATGGTGCACCACGGCGCGGCAGCCGGGAAACACGGCCGCGTAATTGACCGCACCCACCACCTTGATGTGGTCGAACTGCGGGACACCGGTGAAATCGCTTCCGCCGGCACACAGCAGTGCCCGCTCACCCAACTGCCCGCAGGCCGCCGCGATCATCTCGATGATGGCGGCCGGCGACGCTACCGGCAGGCTGCCGAAACCGAAGCAGATGGGCGGCGTGCCCGCGGCAATCCAGGACAGCGCCTCGTCGTCGGCATCGGTGATCAACTCCATGGTCAACGGTCCGACGAATGGTCGTCGGTCCTTCCACGCCACCCACTCGTCCGCCAAGCCGTCGAAGAACACCTCGTCATAAGCCTGGATCTCGAGCGAGCCGCGATCGGCAATCCGTTGCGGCGGAGGCGCTGTGGTCTTCGGCAGGCCCAGTTCACGCCGCTGAGCGTCCTCGGCCCGCTTGTTCAGTCGCCATGCCACCCAGTCATAGACCATCCTCGCGGTACGGCTCAACGGTGGCGGCATCATCGGAACGAGCTGACCATTGGACCGGATCGGCAGAAAATGCAGAGCAACCAACGGAATGTCGAAACGCTCTGCGACGTTCGCGACGGTTTCCTCGAACCCGAGGCCGGTGAGCAGCAGGTCGGCGTCGTCCGCCAGCGATGTCAGCGTGGCATTCATCTGCGTCAGGTTCTCATCACTGAGCGCTCGGAGTTCACGCGCCAGCGCGAGCACATCGCGGACCTTCCAGAAACTGCGGAACAACACCGTCCACAACTTCCGGTAGATACCCAGCCAGCTGCGCGTATCCAGCCCATAGGCAACAGTTCTCAGGCCCACCGACTCGGCGAACGCGACCATGTCGGGTGGCACGGCGATGGTCACATCGTGCCCCCTGAACAGCAACTCGCGACCCACGGCGACCGACGGCTCGACATCGCCACGACTGCCGTAACACCCCAGGACAATCTTCATCGCGGATCCCCCCGCTCTCTATCTCGCTCGCGACCGTGACGGCGTCGGTGGCGCACTCACTCCTTGCGCCACAGCACACCGGTTCCGTCGATGTCGACGATCTCCGCTGATATCGCATGCTGGTCGCGGTAATCCGTCACCGCTTGCCGACACGCGCCGATTGCATAGTCATCGATGATGCAGAAGCCTCCTGGCGACAGCTTCGGATACAGCGCATCGAGAGCCTGAATGGTCGATTCATAGAGGTCACCATCGAGCCGCAGCACCGAAATGCGTTCGATCGGGGCGTCCTGCAGCGTGTCCTTGAACCAACCGGGCAGGAAGCGCACCTGATCATCCAGCAGTCCGTACCGCTCGAAGTTGGCTCTCACCTCCGATTCCGGCACCGCGAGAACTCCTGAGAAGAGGTGTAACCGCATCCCCTTGTCCGCTTTGTAATTGGCGGCATCCGGTGGTGGCACGCCGGCGAACGAATCGGCGAGCCAGACTCGTCTGGTTTCATCCCGATACGCCGCGAGCACAGCTCGCATGAGGATCGATGCCCCACCGCGCCAGACACCGCATTCCACGAGGTCACCTGGCACGCCGTCATTCAGCACGGTCTCGACACAGTGCTGCAGACTGGTCAGTCGCTGCATGCCGATCATCGTCTCGGCGTCCGCCGGCCAGTCCAGTCCCAGATCCCGTTTGCGCCGCCCGAAGGGGCTGGTGCGCATGAGAATCGGATTGAGTGTGTTGACGGTCCTCAGGAGGACCCGGCGCCGCAGTGGCCAGTTCGTGGGCGTTCGCTCACGCATCCCGTATCTGGTCAGCTGCCTTCGGATCTGCTCGAGGTAAACAGATCGGGAATCAAGGTCGTTCACGATTGTTGCTACTCCTCATCTTGCATTCACGAAGTGCTGGTGCTGAGCCTAGCCGTCACCAGGGGTTGGCAAACCAATTTTTCTCTCCCTGATCAGGAACGTAATATGTTCGTTTCCCACGGCCGCGTGCCGAGGACATCGCCACTACTGATGCCTAAGCTGGCAAGTCGGTGATCGGGCACTGTTTCGAACAGTGCGTCACGGACTCCGGACTTCGCGCCGGCCGGCTCTGATCCCGCCCGCCAGCTATCCGAATACGTCATTTCAGACGATACCCGTACCCGTGACCACCAGGGAAACACCGACCATTGCGAAAATAGCTGCAACAACCTGCTGCCGGCGGGCATGTACCCAGTCATGCAGCGGCTGCAGTGCCCGCCTGGTCCGTTCCGGCGCGACCAGGCAGCTGATCAAGATGATCTCGACGGCGGCGAGCATCACGGCGATGAACATCATCGCGGATGCCAACTGCGTACCGATCGGCGCTCCTGACGTCGCGATGATGGCGAGTGCGATCGACACCTGCGCGGGTACATAGGTGAGGCCCATGACCAACGAAACCCACAGTGCTCCGCTACCCCACGCGCTGCTCAGCCGGCCGAGCGCCCGCCGAACCGCCGTCTGCTCCCCGTCCTCGAGCGCCGCGGTCGACGGAACGCCAGTGCGGGTGAGCTGATGTGACCGGCGGTGAGTCCACCAGCGCACAGTGATGACCGCTGCCACGACGAGCGCCACGGCACCCATCGCGATGGGAACTGGTTGGACGGACGTACCGCCCGAGGATGCCGGCCCGGACAAACCCTTGACCAGATCGGCGAGCGGCTTCACCGAATCCAGTAACAGCAACGGCACAAGCAGGATCGCGGCGCTGACGATCAGACAACCGATCAGGTAGACGACGAGGTTTTCCACTGGCCGCCGCCGGGAGACGATGATGAACGTGGCGATCAGGCGCAGCGGGTCAGCCGCCGTCACGAGCGCGAGCACGAGTACTGATTGCCACATGGCCGCAACGCTACCTTCTTTGCCGGTATCCACCTGCGCTGAACCGGAGCCGTGATCGTCTGCCGGACAATCGCTTTCGTCACAGTGATCCGTCGCCGCGGGAGGCACCGCTGGTGTCGGCATACCGTTCCACGATATCGGCGGCGGTGACGGCGCTCTTGTCGGGTGTGCTCATCGCACCGGCCAGTTCCCGGGCCCTGATGCCGTAGCCCGGCGCCAGGACGGTCCGGAGGTCAGCCACCAATGATTGCTGCGTGGTCTTCGAAAACCGCCGCGTGGTACCGATTTTCAGGCTCTTGATCTGGCCGCCCCAGAGTGCTTGGTTGGCATCCATCGACAGCACCACGGTGGGAACTCCGGCGCGCATGCTGGCTGCCGTGGTTCCGGAGCCCCCATGGTGCACGACCGCGCGGCAAGCAGGGAACACCTTGGCGTAGTTGACCGCACCGACGACCTTCACGTGGCCGGGCAGTTCGACGTCGCTGAAGTCGCTCCAGCCTGCGCACACCAGCGCCCGCTCGCCCAACACCGCGCAGGCGGAGCTGATCATGTCGACCGCGGCGGCAGGGGACTCGACCGGCATGCTGCCGAATCCGAAGCAGATCGGCGGCGTCCCGGCTTGAATCCAGGACGTGACATCCTCGTCGGCACCGGTGGTCAGTTCCATGGTCAAGGCACCGACGAAGGGCCTGCGGTCCCCCCAGTTCGCCCACTCGGCGGCCAGCCCCGGAAAGCATGCATCGTCGTAAGCCTGGACCTCCAGTGACCCGCGCTGGGCTATCCGGCTCGGCGACGGACCCGTCGCCTTCGGCAAGCCGAGTTCACGGCGTTGAACATCTTCGACCTTCTTGTTCAATCGCCAAGCGATCCAGTCGAATACCGCCATCGCGGTCCGGCCGACGATCGGCGGCATGGCCGACATGAGACGGCCGTTGGGCCGCATCGGGATGTGATGCAATGTGACCAGCGGAATGTCGTAGAACTCGGCGACATTGGCCGCGGGCTCCTGGTAACTCTGCCCCGCCAGCAGCACGTCGGCATCCTCACCGACGGCCGTGAGGGTCGCGTTCATGTGCGCCCAGCATCGGTCGCTGACGTCCCACATCTCGCGCCACAGGTTCCTGATCTCATGCACGCGCCAAAACGTGTGGAAGACAGACGTCCAGAAATTACGGTAGATGTCCAGCCAGGACTTGGTGTCCAGGCCGTACGCGACGGTGTCCAGCCCGGCCTCCTCGGTGAAGGCGACCAGATCGGGCGGCACAGCCATCAGAACCGCATGACCCCGGCGCTGCAGTTCGCGGCCGACGACGACGGACGGTTCGATGTCCCCCCGGGTGCCGTAGCTTGCCAGCACAAATCTCATTGGATCTCCGAGCCTCTCAGTCCCCCCGGACCCGACGTGTGTTCGGTCTCAGCCCTTGCGCCAGTACACGCCGGTCCCGTCGATCTCCACGATCGGTTCGGACACACCGTGTTGCGCACGGTAGTCGGTGACAGCTTGGCGGCATCCGTCGATCGCGTGGTAGTCGTCGATGATGCAGAAACCACCGGGCGACAGCCGTTCGTACAGGCCGTCGAGTGCCTGGATCGTCGACTCGTAAAGATCCCCGTCCAGTCTGAGCACCGCGATCCGGTCGATCGGCGCGTCGCCCAGGGTGTCTTTGAACCAGCCCGGAATGGTTCGGACCTGATCGTCCAACAGCCCGTAACGCTCGAAGTTCGCCCGCACGTCCTTTTCGGACACGGCCAGGATGGGTGCGGCGAGGTGGAGCCTATCCCCTTTGTCCGCCTTGTAATTCGTGGCGTCCGGGGCGGGCACACCGGCGAATGAGTCGGCCAACCAGACGCGCCGCGACGAGTCACCGTAGGCAGCCAGGACAGCACGCATGAGGATCGACGCACCGCCTCGCCATACCCCACACTCGACGAGATCGCCGGGCACATCGTCGGCCAGCACCGTCTCGACGCACTCCTGAAGGCTGGTGAGCCGCTTCATCCCGATCATGGTCAGCGCGTCGGCAGGCCAGTCCAGACCAAGATCACGCTTGTGTTGATCGAAGGGACGTTTGCGCACGAGCATGAAGTTGCCGATCTTCAGCACGGGCCGGTGCAGCCAGTGCCACCCCACCGGTACCAGCTCATCACTTCCGTAACGGGTGAGATCCTGACGCAGCAGGTCCAGATAAGCCGAGCGGCTGTCGCGGTCGGTCACGGTCAAAGAACTACCCCAATCTCGTTTGCCGGCAATTCCGGTGATGAGCCTAGACCTCATGTGAGGCCGCCAGTCCATTTCGCGCTTGCCCGACATTCTCCCGCTACCGCCGTCGCTCGGCAAATTCTCGTCGGACGGCACCACGATGGTAAGGATGGCGAACATGGCTATCGCCGGGCTCGGATGAAGATGTGCATTTACAGCCTGTTTCCACACTCTAAGCAAATATTCGTCGGCGTCTCTGCCGGCTCCCGGAGCTACCGGAAGACGGCGCGAGGCAATCGCTTGGGCGTCTCGGCGCGATACACGGCGACAACGGAATCGAACACTTCGATCCGGTCGATGATAGTCGCGGCAAATGGCACTTCGACTTCCCTGACCCGCTTCGGGTGGCCCTCCATGAACTGATAGACCGACGACATCTGCATGTAGCACGCGTGCATCGCGTCCATCAGCCACTTGGTGAAGTCGATGAACGATTCACGCTGGTCGCGGTAGAGGGTCCAGTAATTCGCACAGACGTCCTCGACGAGATAGACACCGCCGGCCTGCAACCGCGGGAAGAGGTACTGGAATGACTGGATCATGTGCTTCGACTTGTGGCTCCCGTCATCGAGAATCGTGTCAAAGGGCCCGAACTCGTCGAGGACACTGGAGAGAAACGCGGTGTCGGTCTGATCGCCGATGCGCACGTGGATATCGCGGGCCGCGTCCTCGTAATGCGCAGCCTTGGGGTTGATGTCGAGGCCGACGATCGTGGCGTCGGGCAGGAACTCCCGCCACATCTGCAGGGAACCGCCCCGGTCGACGCCGATCTCGAGCATCCGCTCGGTCCGCGCGAGCGCAGACTGGTAGATGGGCAGGTAATGCCGCAATTTGTGAATATTGTTGGCGCCGTCAAATATCCGGCCCATCGGCGTATCCGGCGGCGTGGAGTCGTCGACGTCCATGACCACCGGGCGGGCCAAGGCCGGGCCGAGTGCATCGAGCATCCGCCGGCGGTCGCCGTACCGGTAGCGGCGAACCAGGAAGGGTGGTTTACGCCGTATCGCCAGCCGCAGTGTCGTCATGCCTACGGAATCTTACGAATGGTGACGCAAAAGTAGTCGGTAACCAGAATTGTCGTCAGCGTCAACGCATTTCGTTTGGCGGCCTTTCCGCTGACAACAAAGCCGGACGCGTGTCTAATGTCATTCCATGGGCACGAGCCGATGTTCTGGCGAAAAACATTTCCGGACAACAACGTTCATGTGGCAACGGTTCGACTACCGGGAACTTCCGTCGCCGAGTCGATTTCTGGCAAACTCCCGCGTCGCCGCTGCCGATACCGCCCCGAGCGGGGAGTCTGACGCGTGATGCAGCCCGCACCGGAGCACAGCGCGACACGTCGCCGGCCTGTGGTGCTGTTCGTTTTGGGTATGGGCCGGTCCGGAACATCGGCCGTCACGCGGGTTCTCGCGCTGACCGGGGTTGCGCTCCCAGGCGGAATGGTCGGCTCCGACAAGCACAATCCACGGGGCTACTGGGAGCCGCGCGGCGCGATCTATCTCAATGAGACGATCTTGCGCCGCCACGACAGCAACTGGTACGACCCGACGCTACGATTGGACGAGGACGGCGCTTTCAGTGCCGAGGACAGGGCGGCATGTATCGCCCAGATCGGCCAGTACCTCGCCACGCTTCCTGCGGCGCCCGTCGTGGTGATCAAGGACCTGCGCATCACCTCACTGTCCGAACTGTGGTTCGAAGCGGCGCGGTGCAACGGATTCGATGTCGCAACCGTGATTTCGCTGCGCCATCCGCAAGAGGTCATCCCGTCCTGCGCGAAGTATGTCCGGATCACGCCGGAGCTCTCGAGTGCGCTGTGGTTGAAATACAACCTGCAGGCTGAACGGTTCACCCGCGGGGTCCCTCGCGTGGTCGTCGACTACGCGAATCTCCTCAAGGACTGGCGGCATGAAGTCGCTCGGGTTCAGGCGGCGCTCGATATCGATCTGAGCCATCAGGATGTCGAGGCGCTCGACGAATTCCTCACTCCCGACCTGCAACGCAACCGTGACTCCGGGCCTGTCGCTGACCGTTTCGGCACCGACTGGATGTCCACGGTGTACGACGTTCTGACCGCCGCCGCCCGCGACGAACCCTGGGATGCAGCTGAACTCGATCGTGTCTATGCGGCGTACCACGCCAGTGAACGCGACTTCCGGGCGGCGCAGGAGGATTTCCGGACCCAGACCAACAGTCTGATCCGCAAGGTGTTCCGGCCTTTCATCGTGAAACCCATGCATGCGGCCATCGCGATGGCACACGGGCGCAAGGGACCGTGGGCATGACTCCGTTGCTTGCCACACCGGATGCGCTGCCACCCTGAGGCACATGCGATCGGCGCCGCATCGTGGCACCGCCCGCCCGAAATACCGGACTATGTGGGTAGTCCTGCTGACTCGACAGAGACGTCGTTATGATCGATCTCGACCGCGCGACCGCCCATGCGGCCGGTCGACTCATTTGCTCCGCAGACGAACGGGAGGCGTCGGCTCTTGTCTGGTTCGGTGCTCATCACCGGTGGCGCAGGCTTCATCGGCTCAGCGCTGTCACGCCGTCTGATCGAAGCCGGGTACGACGTCGCTGTCATGGATGTGCTGCATCCGCAGGTGCATGCCGAACCCGGCACGATCGACTTACCGCCTTCCGTGCGGCTGCTCACCGGTGATGTCACGCATGCGCCTGATTGGGATGCGGTGTTGCGATTGTTCCGCCCGTCTCAGATCGTGCATCTGGCCGCCGAGACCGGAACGGCGCAGTCGCTGTCGGAAGCCAGCAGGCACGGCTCGGTGAACGTGGTTGGCACCACCCAGCTCCTCGATGCGCTCAGTCGCGCCGGCGTCGTGCCCCGACAACTCGTACTGGCGTCGTCACGCGCCGTCTACGGTGAGGGCGCATGGCAGTGTGGTACCGCGACGTTCTATCCACCGCCGCGCAGCCACGCCCAACTGGTCGCGGGCAACTGGGATCCGGTCGGGCCCACTCACGAACCCGCGTCGCCCCTGCCGAGCCGCGCCGGCCGGACCGAGCCGCGGCCCACCAATGTCTACGCCGCGACCAAACTTGCCCAGGAGCACCTGCTGGCCGCGTGGACCGCCGCGCATGACACCAATCTCACTGTGCTGCGGCTGCAGAACGTCTATGGACCGGGGCAGTCCCTGACCAACTCCTACACCGGGATAGTCACCCTGTTCGCGCGCCTGGCGCGCGAACACCAGTCACTGGAGGTCTATGAAGACGGCCGGATCGTGCGCGATTTCGTCTTCATCGACGATGTCGTCGACGCGTTGTTCGCTGCCGTGAAATCACCTGCGAATCAACACCGCTGCCTCGACGTGGGCTCAGGGCGCGGAACCACGATCCACGATTTGGCGAGGCTGGTCGCCACGATGTGTGGTGCCCCCGAGCCGACCATCGTGGCCAAGTTCCGTGACGGTGACGTTCGCGCCGCGAGCTGCGATGTGACGCAGGCCGGCACCGAACTCGGCTGGCAACCGAAGTGGAGCCTCGAGGACGGCCTGCACGCACTGCTCGGCTGGATCGGCGACCGGCAGTCGGTGTCCTCGCCGGACCCGGGCGGGACACGATTGACCGCACCAGCAGTTTCGAACTGACGTCGAGAGGCAGCACGTGGATCGGACGAATGTTCACCGGCTCTGGAAAGCGGTTCTGATCGGCACCGCGCTGATCGTGCCCGTTCTCTTTCCCCTGGTTGCCGTTCCGCTACTGGCACTGCTGTGTGCACGCGTCGTGTATCGGGGTCGCGACCGTTTCATCCCGCACCTGTACGCCCGCGACGTCAGAAGCTACGACGACGACTACCGCGCGTTCATCGCCGCGACCATGGCTGATCTGCGACAGCGCAAGATCGCGGGCCACACTCTGCTGTGGGAGGCCTCGCAGTTGGCTCGAGCATGCGAGGACAGGGCCGGGGGGCTCGTTCTGGATCTCGGGGTCTGGCTCGGTTGGTCGACACGGTTGGCATCGGAGGCCTGCGACCGCAAGGTGTACGGTTTCGACACCTTCGAGGGCCTCGTCGAAGACTGGCATGTCGAGGATCAGGTCATCAAGCAAGGTACCTTTTCGCTGTCAGAACCGTTCGCGCAGTTACTCATTCGTGACACCGGCGTGACGATGCACGACGGTGTGCCCGCCACCCTTGGTCGCGACGTGGAGTTCATCAAGGGCAGCACCTACGACACACTCGAGCCGTTCCTGGCCGAGCGTCCCGGCGCCCCGATCACGCTGTTCCACATGGACCTGGACACCTACGAGAGCTGCCTGCATGCCCTGGAAACGTGCAAGGAGCGCTTCGTCGAAGGCAGCATCCTGGTCTTCGACGAGTATCTCGTCACCAACAGCGAACTCCTCGCCTTCTATGAGTTCCAGCGTCGCTATGAGTTGGAATGGCACTATCGCGCTTGGGGACTCGAGATCATGGAGATGAACCTCGAGATGGTGGCATCGCGCTGGAAGCGGATGTTCTACTACGTGGCGGCGATTCCGATGTACTGGGTGATCGGCGAGGGCAGCTTCGCGTGGCGAGTCTTCCGCAAGCCGTTCTGGCGCTTCTGGCTGGGCGCACCGTTGGGTGACGTGGCCTTCATGCTGGGTGCTGCCGGGTCGCGGAAGTCGGTCAGCCTGGAGATCACCGGCCTGGGAAAGCTTCGACAAGCCGCGTAGAACGTCAGGGCGACATCGACGTGACCGACGTCGTGTGCTGAAGACGACTCTTCACGCTCATGGCGTGTTTCTCGACCAGGAACCAACTGGCGGCGGCAAGCGGCACCGTGAGCACGGTGGCCAGGGCGAAGAACGCCAGCGGGGGTAGCCATGTCAGGCCCGCCATCGCGAGCAATTGCTGTACCGGCCAGGCGTAGATGTACATCCCGTACGAGAGGTCGTTGCGCAGCCGCAGCCGACTGGTGCGCAGTAACGTGCCCGCGACGATGACAGCGTAGGCCAGCGGCAGTGCAGCCCACACGCGGTAGTTCGGCAGCAGACCCGCCACCACGACTAGTCCGGCGCAGACCCCAACGAGCCACCACCGGGCCGGGATTCTGTCGCGGTACTGGTGGAGTAGGGCACCGGCGGTGAACACGACGGCAAACCTGGTGGCCATCTGCGGGATGGTCTCGACGGCGCCCACCGGGTAGGACACCACCGCGGCGCCGACGACCGCGACGACGAAGATGACGGGCAGTGTCCACGTGCGATTGAGCAGACCGACAACCCCGAGGACCGCAACCGCGAGATAACAGATCAGTTCGAAGATGAGCGTCCACAGCGGGCCATCCCACACGCCCGGCCACGGCACGCCCTTCGGCGTCCCGTCGATGCCAAGGTAGAAGATGTTGAGGACACCGTTGTTGAGCACATAGAGCAGCTGCGATCGCAGCTGCAGAGCAGGGCCATGTTGCAGTGCCACCCCGATCGGCGCCATGGCGAATGCGACGACCACCAGGCACACCCACAACCCCGGAAAGATCCGAAGGAAGCGCGCTGCCACGTAGTCGCGCATCCGCGGATTGTGCAGCCAGCTGGCGGTGATCAGAAAACCGGAGATCACGAAGAAGCCGTCGACCCAGAGTTGTTGGAACAGTTGGTCGAACGGGGTGTCGAACGAGCGGCCGGTGAGCGGCCACGAGTGCTGCAGGATGACACCGGCCGCGAACACGAGGCGTAATGCGTTGAGGACATTACGCTTTGGATCAAACGCCTGCCCCAACGTGCTTGGCGGTGCTGAACTCATCAGGTGACTCATCCTGTAATCGATTCAGCGCAAGGAGAATTCGCATTCAAGCTACCAGATCGCCGCTTTTCGACTGCGTCAATACATTCCGCTAGAGGACGCCGAGGCCTCGGAGCAATTGCCAGAATCCGACCACGGTGAGGATGGCCGTCATGATCTGCATGCGGTATGCCCTCGACCAGTCATGTATCGGCCCGAGCACCTGTTGAGTGCGCGCCGGAGCCGCAAGGTAGCTGACGAGGATGACTTCGACCAGAGCCAGCATCAAGACGACGAAGGCGACGGCGGCCACCACCTGGATGCCGATGCCGGCGCCCGACGCCGCGATGGATGTCACCACGAAAAGGGCCACCGGCGGACCGGGGAACAACGTCATACCGAACACGAAGGAGATCCAAAGGGATCCGTCCTCCCATGCTCGGTACGCCCTGCGGACCAGCCGCCTGAACAGCGATTCGGTACCCGCCGGCTCGTCGCCGCGAGCGGCCGGGCGCGCACTCACGGGCGCGCTCCTCCGCTGGCGGATCAGGTAGCGAACCACCACCGCCGCCGCGATCGCGAGGGTGAAGACCCCCATGCCGATCTGGGTGTGCCTGGCGACCGAGCTCGTGGGAGTCGCGAAATCGTGCGCAAGCGTCACCGATGTCGGCGCGAAGTACAGCATGAGCAGCGGAATGAGCACCAGGGGAACGCTGACCAGCACGCTGCCGCCCCAGTAGGCGATCAGGTTCTGCACGCCCCGCGGCCGGGAGAGCAACAGGATGATGACACCCAGAACACCGGGATTGAGCGCCCAGAGAAGCCCCACGACAACCACCGAGCTCCACATGCGGGCCACACTACCGTTTGCCTGACCACCCATCATCGTTTGGCTGCGATGCCGGATTGCTGTGCGCACGTGTGATGGACGAATATTTACGTCAACGTCGGATGTATGTCATATGTTTGCTGATTGCGAGCGGCGACGCGGTTGTGCGATGCACCGGTTCAGACGGACGTCGCAGGCGGGGTTACTGACTGCGCCGCAAGGCATTTCTGTCGGCATTCCGCATCAGTCACGATAGGGTGACGTACGCGAGTTCGTCATCGGCTAGGGGGCACAGTTGCGCGGCATCATTCTCGCCGGCGGATCCGGCACCCGACTGCACCCGATCACGATGGGGGTCAGCAAGCAGCTGCTTCCGGTCTACGACAAGCCGCTGATCTACTACCCGTTGTCCACGCTGATCATGGCCGGCGTACGCGACATCCTCGTCATCACCACACCGGCGGATGCCCCGGCGTTCGAGCGACTGCTGGGCGACGGCTCGGCCTTCGGGATCAGTCTGCGTTACGCGGTGCAACCCCAACCCGAAGGTCTGGCGCAGGCATTTGTGATCGGCGCCGAGCACATCGGCACCGACAACGTGGTACTTGCGTTGGGTGACAATGTCTTCTACGGGCCGGGTCTGGGCACCAGTCTGCGCAGATTCCAAAATGTGCACGGCGGAGCCATTTTCGCGTACTGGGTGGCCAACCCCGCAGCATACGGTGTGGTCGAGTTCAGTGCGGACGGCACCGCGCTGTCGTTGGAGGAGAAGCCAGCCAAGCCGAAATCCCACTACGCCATCCCGGGGCTGTACTTCTACGACAACAACGTCATCGAGATCGCCCGGTCACTGCGGAAGTCCGCTCGGGGTGAGTACGAGATCACGGAAGTCAACCAGACGTATCTGAGCCGGGGCGAGCTGTCCGTCGAGGTGCTGGCCCGCGGTACCGCATGGCTGGATACCGGCACCTTCGATTCCTTGCTGGACGCCAGCGATTACGTCCGCACCATCGAACGCCGCCAAGGCCTCAAAATCGGAGTGCCCGAGGAGATTGCGTGGCGCGCCGGCTTCATCGACGACGATCAACTCGCCGCGCGCGGCAGGGAACTGCGCAAGTCCGGATATGGCGACTACCTACTGGAACTGCTGGACCAGAAGTAGGCAAACCGACGGGCAGGTGCTGTCCGGCGGGTTGCGGCGGAAACGCGGACACCGACCCGTCTCAGCAACATCCTCGTAGCCACGCTTGGACGCCGCCGGCCGACGTGCCGAAGCTCGGGACGCCTGGACAACCAGATTCCGAAGCCCTGCCGAAACCATGTAACACGGTGGCCGCTGCAACAGATATACGCTGCGAGTAGCAAATCTGCTCACCAGGTTTGAGGCTGATCGCTATGTGGTATCAAAGCCCGATTGGGAAACTGATAGCCGCGTTTGTCGTTGATGATCAATGTTGTTGCAATCTGTACTCGGAGGGACTCGCTTCATGATCAAACTGTTGTCGACCAAGCTCGCCGTCGTGGCTGGTGGAATTTCGCTGGCGCTGAGCGCGGGAGCGGGCCTGGCCTCCGCCGTCCCCGACTACGGCCCCATGCTCGACTCCACGTGCAGCTATGACCAGGCCATCACCGCGCTGCGGACCGAGAACCCGATGGCGGTGCAGTACATGGACAAGTACCCCGCCAATTATCAGTTCATCCAGGTGTTCCTGGGCTCGTCGCGCGACCAGCGAGTCAATCTGCTCGACCAGATCAAGAACAATCCGGGCGCCGCACAGGCCCTGCCGGTGTTCCAGCAGATGCTGACCAGCTGCACCAAGTACTGATTCGGCAGGGCGGTACGATACGACGCGCGCTCCACCCGAGCGCGCGTCGTTTCACGCCCTCGTAGCTCAGGGGATAGAGCACGGCTCTCCTAAAGCCGGTGTCGCAGGTTCGAATCCTGCCGGGGGCACTCAGTGCCGTGTTCGGCCGCCACGGATCACGGCGGCCCGCCGGACCGCGGTGATCAGCCCCTCGAATGTGTCCATCACCTCCAGATAATGCGTGGGGGTGACCCGGGTCAGCACATCGAAGAAGTGCGCGTCCGGCCCGACGAGAATGCGGGCCTTACCTGCCTCTACGCCGCGGTGGATGATCTGCGCAGCCCGCGCCGGCTGGGTCATCGAGAC
>CAMFLL010000161.1 GCA_945957405.1 uncultured Mycolicibacterium sp.
ATGGCTCTGTTAGGTGCGCACGTCGACTCCGAGGACCCGTTGGCCCATGCCGAGGCCGACGGCGCGGAGGCCGTCCAGTTCTTCCTCGGTGATCCGCAAGGCTGGAAGAAACCCGTCGAGCACCCGCATGCCGACGCGCTGCGCGCCTCCGACCTCACCATCTACATCCACGCGCCGTACCTGGTGAACGTCGCCTCGACCAACAACAAGATCCGCATCCCCAGTCGCAAGATCATGAGCCAGCACGCCGAGGCCGCCGCGGGTATCGGCGCCAAGGGGCTCATCGTGCACGGCGGCCACGTCACGGCCAAGGATGACCCGAAAGTGGGTGTCGAGAACTGGCGCAAGGCGTTCGAACGCGCTGAGGAAGAGGGCGGTTTCCCGGTGCCCATCCTGATCGAGAACACCGCGGGCGGTGAGAACGCGATGGCACGCAAATTCGACCGGCTCGCGATGCTGTGGGATGCCGTCGGTCAATACGAGCCCGGGTTCGTCCTGGACACCTGCCACGCCTGGGCAGGTGGTGAGGAACTCCCCGATATCGTCGACCGGGTCAAGGCCATCACCGGCCGCGTGGACCTGATCCATGCGAACAACTCGCGTGACGCATTCGACTCAGGTGCCGACCGGCACGCCAACTTCGATTCGGGCACTTTCGATTCCGAACTGATCGCGCACGTGTGCCGGGATGCCGGCTGCGACGTCATCGTCGAAACGCCGTCCGAGGGTCACGTCGCCGATCTCGATTTCCTGCGAAAGCACTTGCGCTCCGGCTAATTCCAGCGCGTGCGGACCGACCATTCCGCGTGCGGTAGCTCCCGCAGATCGCCGTCCACCTCGACCAGCGTGGGCAGCTGCACCGCGAATCCGGTGAGCCGGCCGCGCTTGGGGTCCACCGAGGGAATCGTGACGGCGAGCCGTTTGCCCGGCGCAAACGTCAGTACGTTGTCCTGGTCGGGGTCTTCGTAGGCCAGGATCAGCCGCCATGGCGCCGCGCTGATGGCCTCGGGCACCGACAGCTGCACCGGATCCCGATGGTTGACGGTCAGTTCGCCCTGCGTCTCCGGATTCTGACAGTCGTTGAGGTCCAACACATTGCAGTACATGTACGGGCCGACCCGCACGAGGGTGCCGTGTGAGAACGCACTGATCTGCGGCAGTTCGGAGCCCGCGTGCCGGGCGAACAGCCAGGCGCCCACACCGGCCCCGGCCGACGCCAGTACGACGACGACGGCGACCACCGCTGCCGTGACTCGATTCATTCGCGCCCCACCGTCCATGTCGTCTGCTGGCGTGTGTTCGACTGCCGCACCCGCGCAGTACCTTCCTGATCGACCATCACCGGGCGATTACCACCAAGGCCGGGGATCAGCGAGTCGCCGCGGAAACTGACGATGGTCTGTGCCAGACCGGGTATCAGCAGCGCGGTGATGGCCGTGAACCCTACCCAGAGGTCGGTGTAGACCAGCACGCCGAGCGCACCGCCAAGGACCCAGGCGAGCTGCAACAGCGATTCCGAGCGACCGAATGCCGACGCACGCGATTCCTCGGGAAGGTCGTCCTGCAGGGAGGCGTCCAACGAGGCCTTGGCGATGGCGGTCGATCCCGAGGTGACCAGGGTCGCGGCGGCCGCCACCAGGAGGTTGCCGGTCAGGGCGGTGGCCAGCGCCATGACGGTCACCGCGACCGTGCAGCGCACCACGAGCACCGACGGCCGGCCCAGCTTGAGGCGCGCCGCGGTGAAGTTGCCCGCGAAGTTCCCGACGCCGGCCGCGGCGCCGATCAGGCCGAGGATCGCCAACTGCTCCCAGCTGCTGGCCTCGTGCGATTTGGCCACGAACGCGGGGTAGAGGAACAGGAAGCCGACCATCGCCTTGATGGTGCAGTTACCCCACAGAGACGTGATGATGTTGCGGCCCAACGGTTGTCGCAGTGATCCCGTGGCCTGCGTGTGCCACCGGCGCAGCACGTTGCCGTGGTCGTGGTAGCTCAGCGTCGTGGGGACCTCGCCCTCGGTCACCTCGACCCAGCGCGGTATCCGCATGGACAGCCAGGCACCGCCCAGCGAGACCGCCACCAGGACGAACAACGCCCCGGGCAGGCCGAGCGTGCGCGTCAAGGCGTACTCGAAGCCGGCGGCGACACCGCCGCCGACGATGGTGCCGCCCAGCAGGCCGAACATCGTCAGCCTCGAATTGACCCGCACCAGGTCGATGGTCGGCGGCATCACCCGCGGGGTGACCGCGCTGCGGAGCACGGAGAACGATTTCGAGAGCACCATCATGCCGAGCGCGCACGGGTAGAGCACCCAGGACGGGAAACTGCCGGTGGCGCCGTCGTAATTGGCGATCAGCAGCACCGCGAGCAAGGTCCGCATCCCGAACGACAGCGCCAGGGCGACTCGGCGGCCATGCTGCAACCGGTCGAGCGCGGGTCCGATCAGGGGTGCGATCACAGCGAACGGAGCGATCGTGATCAGCAGGTACAGCGCGACTTTGCTCTTGCTCTCTGCCGCGGCCGCCGCGAAGAACAGGGTGTTTGCGAGAGCGACGGCCATGGCGGCATCGACGGCGAAATTCGCCATCACGGGCCACGTGAGTGCGGTCAGTCCCGATTTGTCGGCGCCGTCGGCGGTCGCCGCGCGGTGGAACAGGCCGTACATCCGTGAGCCCATCTCCCGGCTGCGCATGCGGGCCGCGCGCGTCACGGTGATGCGGGTTCCGTCGTCGGCCGACGCGCCGACACGGGCCCGGTTCTGGTCGTCCTGCTCGCTCCGGCGCGGCTCGTTCAGCGGCGGCAGGTACCGATTGGCACTGCCCGAACCTGCACCGGGCGGTCGACGGCGGTCGGTGTGCGTCTCATCACTGGGATAGTTCGCCATGCCCGGGTGTTCCCGGAAACCGCGATTCGGCGCGGGGTTGCGGCCCGAATGCGGGTCCTCACGCCGGCGATCTGACACGACTTCGATTGTTCCTCATCCTCGTTGCCCACCCCGCCATTGCCCTTCTCTGGCGACCGGTGTGGCTGTTGTCCGGACGCTCAGGCAAAATTGGTGCCGATGGACAGCCTGACCGAATACCCCGAACAGTCGACGGAGACCTCTTCGCCGGAGGTTACCGCCGCTCTCGAGACAATTCTCGTGGGGGCCGTGGACCTCGCCCGAGAGGCCGTCGAGGAGTACAGCGGCGAGACGGTCGGCGAGTACCTGGGCGTCACGTATGAGGACCCCACGTCGGCCACCCACCGCTTCCTGGCCAATATGCCCGGCTACTGCGGCTGGCAGTGGGCCGTCGTGGTGGCCGGTTACCCGGGTGCCGCCCACGCCACCATCAGCGAGGTCGTCCTGGTCCCGGGACCCACCGCGCTGCTGGCGCCGCAGTGGATCCCGTGGGAACAGCGCGTCCGTCCCGGCGATCTGAGCCCCGGTGACCTGCTGGCCCCGCCGAGCGACGATCTCCGACTGGTGCCCGGCTACGCACTCAGCGGGGATCCCGAGGTCGACGACGTCGCGGTCGAACTCGGCCTGGGCCGGCGCCAGGTGCTGGGCCAGTGGGGTCGCGACGACGCCGCACAGCGTTGGCACGACGGCGACCACGGACCGAACTCCGCGATGGCCAGGTCCACCAAGCGGGTGTGTCGCGACTGCGGTTATCTGCTCCCGCTGGCCGGATCGCTGGGCGCGATGTTCGGGGTCTGCGCCAACGAGATGGCCGCCGACGGCCACGTCGTGGATTTCACCTACGGTTGCGGCGCACACTCGGACACCCCCGCTCCGCAAGGCGCCGGCTCGCCGTTGTTCGATCCGTACGACGACGGCGTCCTGGAGGTGTCACATCCCCCGGCCCCGCCGTCGCCCGCTGAGCCCGCCGACGTCATGGAGAGCGTGGAAGCTCCGGCGGCCGCCGAGACGCACGAGCCCATGGAAGAGCACGATGCCGAGGTGCCCGTGACTGACGAGACCCCGGAGCCCGGCTCGGACTGAGGGGCCTGCTCATGCCTCCGCGGCGGCTTTGATGCGCGCCAGCGAGGCGTTCATGCCGTCGACGAGTTCGTTTTCGAAACTCGGGACCCCGCCCATGTCCGGTTCAGGGGCACCCGGAATGCCAGCTTATGCTGCGGGATGACTTCGGTGACAGTCGACGTGGTGGGCCAGAAGGTCGCATTACGTCGGTTGAGGTTGAAGGTCCGAGTGCCCGGCTTCAGCGGGCCGAGCACCTTCGTGTAGCGGCACTGCGGACTCCACTGCGGCATCCGCGACAGATCGGAGATGAGGTCCCAGACCTTTGCCACCGGTGCATCGACATTGATTTCGGCTTGCAGCAGGGGTGCTGACATCCGGGTCTCCTTTGCTGGAGGTCTAGCTGTCGGCGGGTTTGCTGCGCTGCCGCAGACCGGTTTGCGCGCCACGGGCGCCGCGCAGCGCGGCGCTGCGTTGCCACAGGAAGATCGACGTACCGAGTATTCCGGTGCCAAGACCGGCAATGCAGATCGGTCGCCACGACTCCAGCGCGGGCACGGTGAACGCCAGCACGGTGACCACCAACCACAGCACGGCGCCGACCACGATCACCGGCCACTGTTGCACCAATGCCGCGGGCAGCGGGGGCGGCACGGGGTCCTCGGCGGCAGAAGAATTGGCAGACTCTGACATGGAAGACATTGTCGTCCAAGGTAACCGATCCGTCTCGGCGGTGGAGACAGTCTGGTGATTGGGCGCCCTGTAACGGTGTTGCTGAAGTATGGTTGCGTTGTGAAGGATGTGGATAGCCGGCTTGCTGGCGACCTGTCGCTGGCTGTCATCCGGCTGGCCCGCCAACTACGGTTCCGGCGTCCTGATTCGCCGGTGTCGCTGTCGCAGCTCTCGGCGTTGGCCACCTTGCACAAGGAGGGCGCCATGACGCCCGGCGCCCTGGCCATCCGTGAGCGCGTGCGTCCGCCGTCGATGACTCGAGTCATTGCAGCGCTGGGTGAGATGGGCCTGGTGACCCGCACCCCGCATCCCCTCGACGGTCGGCAGGTGCTCGTCTCGGCGTCGGGCACCGGCACCGACCTGCTCGACGCCGAGCGCAAAGCCAGCCAGGAATGGCTGCAGCGGCGCCTGGCCGCACTCGAGCCCGAGGAACGGGCCACGCTGATGCGCGCCGCCGATCTGATGTCGGCCATTGTTGACGAAAGCGCGTGAGCGCCAACGTCATTGACATCGACGACCCCGACGACAGTCGGCTCGACGATTTCCGCGACCTCAATTCCGTGGATCGCAGGCCCGACCTGCCAAGCGGCAAGGGGTTGGTGATCGCCGAGGGCGTCCTCGTTGCGCAACGGATGCTCGCGTCACGGTTTCGCCCACACGCTTTGCTCGGCACCGAACGCAGGCGTAGCGAACTGGCAGCGGATCTGGCCGCTGTCGACATCCCGTACTACCGCACCGACGCGGAGGTGATGGCCGACTGCGTCGGCTTCCATCTGAACAGGGGAGTGCTGGCCGCCGCTCGCCGCCCGCCGGAGTTGACCACCGACGACGTCCTCGAAGACGCCCGGACGGTGGCGGTTCTCGAGGGCGTCAACGATCACGAGAATCTCGGGTCGATCTTCCGCAACGCCGCGGGTCTCGGCGTCGACGCCGTCATCTTCGGTGCGGGCTGCGCCGATCCGCTCTACCGCCGCGCCGTCCGTGTCTCCATGGGACATGCCCTATTGGTCCCCTTCGCGCGGGCCCAACAATGGCCATGGGATCTCAATACGCTGCGCGACAAGGGTTTCCATCTGCTGGCGATGACGCCTGAACCCGGCGCGAAGGAGCTGGCGCAGGTGATGCCCGCACTCGAAGGTCAGCGGCTGGCCATCCTGGTCGGGGCCGAGGGCCCGGGGCTGACCGAGACCGCGATGCGGGCCAGTGACGCGAGGGTGCGCATCCCGATGGCCAGGGGTACCGACTCGCTCAACGTCGCCACCGCCGCTGCGCTGGCGTTCTACGAGCGGTCCCGGACCACCGGCTAGGTTCATACCCGTGACGGATGAATCGACGCCGTGGGCCACCGGTCTGACCGTGGCGGCCTTCACGGCTGTGGTGATCGGCGCCGCGATCGTCGTGCTCAGCATGGGGCTGGTCCGGGTGCACCCGTTGCTGGCCGTCGGGCTCAACCTGGTGGCGGTCGGAGGGCTCGCACCCACGGTGTGGGGTTGGCGCCGCCGGCCGGTGGTGCGCTGGTTCGTCCTCGGATCAGGTATTGGAGTGGTGGCGGGCTGGCTGGTCCTGCTCGCCCTGTCATCGTCAGGAGTCCTGTGAGCGTCGCGTTGTTCAAAGAGATGTTCGAGCAGATGGTGATCGCCAAGGATCCCGACCTGATCGAGCGCTACTACCACCCGGATCTGGTGATGTACTCCGACGGGATGTCGCAGAACTACCCGGAATTCGCCGAGAGCCACCGCGGTGTCTATGCGACAGCCATCAGCTACGCCGTCGAGTACGACGACGAGGCGTGGGTCGAGACCGCCGACCGCGTCGCGGGCCGCATGTGGATCACCACCTCACGCCCGGACGAGAAGCCGACCCGGATCGAGATCGTGGTGATCGCCGCCTATCGGGACGGCCGGATTCATCGGGTCTGGGAGACCACCTGGCCGAGCTGGCGTCAGCTCGCCGCGTTCGAGAACTACTGACGGATCAGCGATCGCCGCTGGAGCGCACGCCCAGCAGCACGTCCTCCCACGCCGGCACCGTGGGTTTCGACCGCTTCGCGCGGGCCGGTCGCGGTGCCTCGGCGGGTTCGGCCTCGGCCGGTTCCGGCTTGGCGGGCGGCGGCGGCGGCGGCGGAGCGTCGAAGTCGAGCTGGGCCAGGGGCGCGACGGGACGCAGCGGCCGGTCGAAGTTCGGGTTGATCAGCTCGCTGGCTGCGTCGTCGACCGCTGTGACGGTGCCGCCGTGTGCACCGGGGACGAACCGGAAGTGCGCCACATTGTCCGACCGGCCGGCCTGCCAGGCCAGCTGCACGGTCCAGCGACCGTCCTCGTTGCGCCAGGCGTCCCAGGCTGTGGCATCGGGGTCGAGGCCGCGGGCGATCAGCGCGGTCGTGACGGCTTCCAGCAGTGTCAGCACTGCGGGCCCGTCCGGGAGAACGGGGTGGGCGGCCGTGGCCAACTCGGCGGCCCGTGAGCGTTCCAGCAGGACCGGATGGGCGAAGCGTTCGATGCGGGACACCTCGACGCCGGTGCTCTGCGCCAGCTGTTCGACGGATGCCCCCGCGCGGATGCGGGCCTGAATCTCTTTCGGACGCAACACGCTTCTGACCTCGATGTCGATTTGGGTTTGGTCCACGCGGGCTTTGTCTCCGCGGACCGCCGCACGCAACCGGTCGTCGACGCGCAGACGGAAGGTGTCCGTGCTGCCGGCGTCCTCGCAGATGATGTGCCGTCCGTCGACGTCGAGTCCTACGACCTTCAGATCTCGCATGTCGACCTCCTAGGGGCTACCGCGCCGAGCCCGATTGGTCCGGACCTTACTGCAGGCACCCGCCGATCCCGGGCTGACACGCTGGGGCCGGCTACAGCCGCTCGACAACCCAGTCCACGCACGCCGTCAACGCGCTGACGTCGTCGGGTTCCACCGCCGGGAACATCGCGACCCGCAACTGGTTGCGGCCCAGTTTGCGGTAGGGCTCGGTGTCGACGATGCCGTTGGCGCGCAGCGTCTTGGCCACCGCGGCGGCATCGACGTCGTCGTTGAAATCGACGGTCCCGACGACCTGTGACCGCAGCGCAGGGTCGGCGACGAACGGTGTGGCGAACGGCGCAGCCTCGGCCCAGGAGTACAGCCGCTGCGACGAGTCGGCTGTCCGCTTGACCGCCCAGTCCAGTCCGCCGTTGCCGTTGAGCCAGTCGAGTTGTTCGGCCATCAGCAGCAGCGTGCCGATCGCTGGGGTGTTGTAGGTCTGGTTCTTGCAGCTGTTGTCGATCGCGATCGGCAGCGACAGGAACTCCGGCACCCAGCGGCCGGCGCCGGCGATGGCCTCGACACGGGCCAGGGCGGCGGGGCTCATCACCGCGAGCCACAGACCGCCGTCGCTGGCGAAGTTCTTCTGCGGGGCGAAGTAGTAGGCGTCGACCTCGGTGATGTCGACCGGCAGGCCACCCGCGCCCGAGGTGGCATCGATGAGCACCAGTGCGTCACCCGAGTCGGCGGGCCGCTGGACGGGGACCGCGACACCGGTCGACGTCTCGTTGTGCGCCCACGCGATGGCATCGACGGAGGGGTCGGACTGGGGGGCCGGTGCGCTGCCCGCGTCGGCCTTGATGACGATCGGGTCGCCGACGAACGGATTCTTGGCGACGGCCGACGCGAACTTGGAGCTGAACTCGCCGTATGTCAGGTGCAGCGAGCGCTTGTCGATCAGGCCGAACGCGGCGGCATCCCAGAACGCGGTGGACCCGCCGTTGCCGAGGATGACCTCGTAGCCATCGGGCAGCGAGAACAGGTCGCGGACGCCCTCGCGGACCCGCCCGACGAGGTTCTTGACCGGCGACTGGCGGTGCGAGGTGCCGAACAGGTCGGCACCCTTGGTCACCAGCGCCTGCAACTGCTCGGCGCGCACCTTCGACGGTCCGCAGCCGAACCGGCCGTCGGCGGGCTTGAGGTCGTCCGGGATGGTCAGCTGATCAGCCATGCCCCAAGCGTAGTGAGGGCCTCACACCGTGAGGACGCGGGCACCGTCAGTGGTGACCGCGACCGTGTGTTCACTGTGCGCCGCGCGGGCACCGGTGGCCGTGCGCAGGGTCCAGCCGTCGGAGTCGTGCACATAGTCGTCGGTGCCGTCGGCGATGAGCATCGGTTCGATCGCGATCACCAGGCCGGGCCGCAGCCGCATGCCCTTGCCCCGGCGGCCTTCGTTGGGCACATGCGGGTCCTCGTGCATGGTGCGCCCGATGCCGTGGCCACCGTGGTCGGCCAGCAGACCGTAACCAGCATCACGTGCCACCTTGGCTATGGCGTAGCCCACATCACCCAGGGTGTTGCCCGGTACCGCCGCAGCAATCCCCGCGGCCAGCGCGGCGTCGGTGGTTTCGATCAGTTTTTCGTCACCGGGAGCGGCAGCGCCGATGACGAACGACCGCGCGGCGTCACCACACCAGCCCTGCAGGACCGCACCGAAGTCGACGGAGACGAGATCGCCGTCGCGCAATGCTTCGTCGCCTGGAATTCCGTGTACCACAGCGTCATTCACGCTGACGCACAGCACGGCGGGGAATGGCGTCGGTGCCCATCTGGGGTGATAGTTCAGGAACGGGGAGGTGGCGCCGTGCCGGATCAGGACGTCCGCGGCGGCTCGGTCCAGGTCGCGGGCGGACGCCCCGGGTCGCGCGGCTTTTCGCACGGCGGTGAGGGCTTCGGCAACCACCGCGCCGGCGGCGGCCATGGCCTCGATCTCGGCTGCGGACTTCAGTTCGACCATCGAATTCCTTGTATGGATCGGTGAAACGGGACGAAAACGGGTATGGACTTTTTTGCGATACCGCCGGTATCGTGGTTGGACATCAAGCGCCCAGATGTAAACCTCAGGGGAGGCTTCACATGGCTAGAACAAAGATGATCCGGCGTTGGCGGCGCAACATGGATGTGCGCGACGACCAGCAGTACGTCGACATGCTGACCACACTGTCCGAGGGGTCGGTGCGGCGCAACTTCAACCCGTACACCGACATCGACTGGGATTCGCCCGAGTTCGCGGTGACCCCGAACGACCCTCGGTGGGTGCTCCCGTCGACCGATCCGATCGGCCGGCATCCCTGGTATCAGGCGCAGCCGCTGGAACGGCAGATCGAGATCGGCATGTGGCGCCAGGCCAACGTCGCCAAGGTCGGTCTGCACTTCGAGTCGATTCTCATCCGCGGGCTGATGAACTACGCGTTCTGGGTGCCCAACGGGTCCCCCGAATACCGGTACTGCCTGCATGAATCGGTCGAAGAGTGCAACCACACCATGATGTTCCAGGAGATGGTGAACCGGATCGGCGCCGACGTGCCGGGTATGCCGCGGATGCTCAAGTGGCTCTCGCAGCTCATCCCGCTGGCCGCAGGCCCGCTGCCCGTCGTGTTCTTCTTCGGTGTGCTGGCCGGCGAAGAGCCCATCGACCACACGCAGAAGAACGTGCTGCGTGAGGGTAAGAGCCTGCACCCGATCATGGAGCGGGTGATGGCCATCCACGTGGCCGAGGAAGCGCGACACATCTCGTTCGCGCACGAGTACCTGCGCAAGCGCGTGCCGCACATGAAGGCGCGCAAGCGGTTCCTCCTCTCGCTGCACGTGCCGATCATCATGCGGGTGCTGTGCCAGGCGATCGTGGTGCCGCCGAAGGCGTTCTGGACCGAATTCGACATCCCGCGCTCGGTCAAGAAGGACCTGTTCTTCGGTTCGCCGGAATCCCGGCAGTTCCTGCGCGACATGTTCGGCGACGTCCGCATGCTGTGCGAGGAGACCGGTCTGATGAACCCGGTGGCCAAGCTGGTGTGGCGGATCTGCAAGATCTACGGCCAGCCGTCGCGCTACCGCAGCGAGCCGCAGCGTCAGCATCTGCCGGGCACCGTGGACCAGGCCACCGCGCCGGCCCGCGAGAGCGTTCCCGCCTGAGCCGCCATGCCTCACGTCATCACCCAGTCGTGTTGTAGCGACGGGTCCTGCGTCTACGCGTGCCCGGTCAACTGCATCCATCCCACACCGGACGAGCCGGGTTTCGCGACCGCCGAGATGCTGTACATCGATCCGGTGGCCTGTGTCGACTGCGGCGCGTGCGTCAGCGCGTGTCCGGTCGGCGCCATCGCCGCCGACACCCGGCTGGCACCGACCCAGCTGCCGTTCGTCGAACTCAACGCGTCGTTCTATCCCGAGCGGCCCGCCGACAAGAAGCTGCCGCCGACCTCCAAGCTGGCCCCGGTCATCCCCGCGCCGGTGATCCGGCAGGGGCGCGGCCCGCTCACGGTGGCGGTGGTGGGTTCGGGGCCCGCGGCCATGTACGCGGCCGACGAACTGCTGACCCAGCACGGTGTGCGCGTCAACGTCTTCGAGAAGCTGCCCACGCCCTACGGTCTCGTGCGCGCCGGCGTCGCGCCGGATCACCAGAGCACCAAACGCGTCACACGGTTGTTCGACCGCATCGCCGCGCGTGCCGGGTTCACCTTCTACCTCAACGTCGAGGTCGGCGAGCATGTCAGTCAGGCCGACCTGCTGGCCCACCACCATGCCGTGATCTACGCCGTCGGCGCACCCGACGACCGCCGCCTGCAGGTCGAGGGGATGGACCTGCCGGGCGCCGGTACCGCGACCGAAATGGTCGCGTGGATCAACGGCCATCCCGAATTCACCGAGCTCCCCGTCGACCTCAGCCATGAACGGGTGGTCATCATCGGCAATGGCAACGTCGCGCTCGACGTGGCCCGCATTCTCACGGCCGATCCCGACGACCTGGCCCGTACCGACATCTCCGATCACGCGTTGGAGGTCCTGCGCAGCTCACGGGTTCGCGAAGTGGTCATCGCCGCACGACGGGGCCCGGCCGATTCCGCCTTCACGCTGCCCGAGCTGATCGGGTTGACCTCGACCGCCGACGTGGTGCTCGACGCCGCCGATCGCGAGCTGGTGCTGCAGGATCTGGCCACGGCGCAGGACAAGCTGACCCGCAACAAGCTCGAGATCCTCGCCAAGCTCGACGACGCGGAGGCGCCGGCCACGCGGCCGCGCATTCGGCTGGCGTACCGCATGACGCCTGCGCGTGTCGTCGGCACGCAGCGCGTCGACGCCGTGGAGTTCGGCGTCACCGGCACCGAGGAGACCCGACGCCTCGACTCCGGCCTGGTGCTCACGTCGATCGGCTACCGCGGCAAGCCCATTCGTGGACTGCCGTTCGACGAGGCGGCCGCCGTGGTGCCCAATGACCGTGGGCGGGTGGTCGATCCCGACAACGGCCGTCCGGTCACGGGGGCCTATGTCGCCGGGTGGATCAAGCGCGGGCCGACCGGATTCATCGGCACCAACAAGTCGTGTGCACTGCAGACCGTCCAGGAACTCGTGGCGGACTACAACAACGGTCTGCTCGACGATCCGGTGGCGCGGCCCGGCGCACTCGACAAGCTCGTCCGGGCGCGTCGGCCCGATGTCGTCGACGCCGCGGGTTGGCGGGCCATCGACGCCGCCGAGATCGCGCGCGGCGCCGGCGAACGGCCGCGGGACAAGTTCATCGACGTCCCGAGCATGCTGGCCGCGGCGGCGGCCGCGCCCAAACCCACTGTCCGACAGCGCATCCTGGCCGGTCTACGCGGCTGACCCGCCTGCTTGCCGCAGGGCCCGGGCATTCCACCGGCCGTCGTCGGAGCGCACTTCGATCGGATGGTGGAACGCCGCCGACACCGTGTCGGTGGTGAGCACGTCGTGCGCCGAGCCCTGCGCGACGATCCGTCCGTCGGAGACCAGCAGGGCGTGCGTCGTGGTGGTGGGAAGCTCCTCGAGGTGATGCGTCACCAGGATCGACGACAGTTCTGGATGCGTGCGCACCAACGCGTCGACGGTCTCCAGGAGTTGTTCGCGCGCAGCGACATCCAATCCGGTGGACGGCTCGTCGAGCAGTAACAGCCGGGGTCGGCACACCAGCGCCCGGGCGATCAGCGCCCGCCCGCGTTCGCCCTGTGACAAGGTGGGCCAGCGGTCGGCGGCACGGTGCGCGAGCCCCAGGGTGGTGATGAGCGTGTCGACGCGGGCGAGGTCGGCGGCCTGCGGCGCCCACCGGTTCGGAATCTCGATGGTCCCGGTGATGCCGGTGACGACGACCTCGCGCAGTGTCAACGGCGTGCGCAGCGGGTGCCGCGGATTGACGTGACCGATGGTGCGGCGCAGTTGCTGGAGCTCGACCTTGCCGAGCTGTTGCCCCAGGACGTGCACCGTACCGGTGGTGGGGTGGGTCTCGGCGCCACACATCCCGAGGATTGTGGTCTTACCCGCGCCGTTGGGGCCGAGCAGCGCCCACTGCTCACCTTCGGTCACGACGAAGCTGACGCCGTGCAGGATCCGGGTGCCGTTGCGGCGGAACGTCACGTCGCGGAGTTCCAGAACGGCGGCGGGGGTGGTGGGGTCGATGGTCGGGTTGGTGGTCACAGGGCAGCGACGATACCGCGTGGGCGCCGCGGGGCACCACGCGGTTTCGCCGTGCTGCTGCCCTACTCGCCCTGCGCGGCGGCGTTCGCCATATCGGCGAAGTCGACCTCGCGAACCGTCTCCGCGAGCGACCAGTGGTGGCCGAACGGATCGCGCACCATTCCGTAGCGATCACCCCAGAACTGTTCCTCCAGCGGCATGACCACTGTGGCGCCGGCGTCGACGGCGCGCTGGAACCGGCCGTCGACGTCCGGGCCGTGCAGGTGGATGGTCACCGGAGTGCCGCCAAGGGCGGTCGGGGTGGACGACTTACCGTCGTTGTACTCGGGGTAGTCGTCGTTCAGGAAGATCATGAAACCGTTGATCTGGACGCAGCCGTGCATCAGCTTGCCGTCGGGTCCGGGCAGGCGGGCCATCTCGACGGCGCCGAACGCCTTGACGTAGAAGTCGATGGCGGCGTTCGCATCCGCGACGGTCAGATGGGGAACGACCATGGGTGTGTTGTCGATGGCCATGAGGTGTCTCCTTCGAGTGGATGTGTTCAGGTGTACCGACCCGTTCCGCGAACAGAATTCATCGCGACATCCCCATGCAACACCAGCGCGCCGACATCACGGTGAATGCCAGGTGATCAGACCGCCGAGAAACCGGCGGGCAACGCGGCCCGTCCCGTCAGCGCCATCAGCACGGCCTCGCCGTCACCGGTCGCGACGGCGATCCGCGCGGCCAGCGTCGCCGCGTCGCGCAGCACATCGGCGGGCAGCTCGAAGTCGACGCCCGTGGCCCGTGCGATATCGCACCCGTGGACCGCGAGTTCGAAGGTCCGCGTGGGCAGATAGTCGTCGAGCCTGATGCCGAGCCCGCCGATGACCGCGATCAACGGGTTGTCCGCGGCGTCGACGTCGGCCAGCGCTCGGGCCACCAACTGGTCGACGCTCGCGGCAGGATCGGTGCCCAGGTCGCGGCCTGCCTGGCGGCCGCGTTCGAGGATGTCGCCGGAACCCATGGTGGCGGCGACCTCCCGCATGAGCACGTAGTAATGCTCCGGGCTGGTGACGTCCTGACGGTCGCACGGCGCCGCCAGGTACGTGCTGACCGTGATGAGCGATCGTGACGTGTGGCCCACCAGGGCCCGCAGGTCCCACTCACCGAGCCCGGGTCCGCTCCAGGCCGGGTCCGGGATACGGCGGACAAGGTCAGCGAAAGACCTTGCCGCCGCGGCGAACACAGGTGCCGTCACTCGTGGACGACGGTGTCCCAGCCCGCGACATCGCGGGGACTGCGCGAGCCGGGGCCTACGTACACGGCGGCGGGACGGACCAGCTTGCCGAGCCGCTTCTGCTCCAGGATGTGAGCGCACCACCCCGCGGTGCGGCCACAGGTGAACATCGCAGGCATCATCTTGGCCGGAACGCCGGCGAAGTCCAGGATCACCGCGGCCCAGAATTCGACGTTGGTCTCGATCGGGCGGTCGGGGCGACGTTCGCGCAACTCGGTGAGGGCGGCCTGCTCCAGGGCCACGGCGGCGTCGAACCGCGGCGCCGCAAGGCGTTTGGCGGCCGCTCGCAGTACCCGGGCCCGTGGATCCTCGGCGCGGTAGACGCGGTGCCCGAAGCCCATCAGCTTCTCTTTGCGGTCCAGGATGCCCCTGACCACGGCCGCGGCGTCGCCGTCGCGCTCGACGTCCTCGATCATCGGCAACACCCGGGCCGGCGCACCACCGTGCAGGGGCCCACTCATCGCGCCGATCGCGCCGGACAACGACGCCGCGACGTCGGCGCCGGTCGAGGCGATCACCCGGGCCGTGAACGTCGACGCGTTCATGCCGTGCTCGGCGGCCGACACCCAGTAGGCGTCGATGGCCTCGATGTGTCGGGGGTCGGGCTCGCCCTGCCAGCGCGTCATGAAACGCGCCGTGATGGTGGTGCACTGGTCGATCACGCGCTGCGGGACCGCGGGCTGGTAGATCCCGCGCGCGGACTGCGCCACGTAGGACAACGCCATCACCGACGCCCTGGCCAGTTGGTCGCGCGCGGTCTCGTCGTCGATGTCGAGCAGCGGTTCGTAACCCCAGATGGGCGCCAGCATCGCCATGCCTGCCTGCACGTCCACCCGGACGTCGCCGGTGTGG
This sequence comes from uncultured Mycolicibacterium sp., assembly GCA_945957405.1. GTDB lineage: Bacteria > Actinomycetota > Actinomycetes > Mycobacteriales > Mycobacteriaceae > Mycobacterium. Next base: position 15,267 of record CAMFLL010000161.1, read on the forward strand.
ATCGGCAGCGGGAACGGCTCGGCCGGCGGCAGGCCGCGCCCGAACTGACCGTCGACGAGCAGACCCCAGACGTCGCCGAACGTGACGTGGTCGTTGACCAGGTCCTCGATGTCGACACCCCGGTAGCGCAGCGCGCCGCCGTCCTTGTCCGGTTCGGCGATCTCGGTTTCGAAAGCAAGCACGCCCGCAAGTCCGGGGGCGAAATCCTTGGGCACCGCAGTCATGAGGCGATTCTCGCACCCGGCGCCGCCCTGTCGCTACCGGCCGGTAACCAGCCCCTCCTCGGCTCACAGGAAGGCTGTCGGGGCCACGGCGTAGCGTTACCGCGGTGGTTGATTCGGACGGCGCACACCTTGCGGGGATGCGGGTTGAGTACGGCTCGGTGGAAAAGGACGGCAGCACCGACCTCGACGCGGACTGGCTGGGAGCTGACCCTGCGTACGGG
>CAMFLL010000162.1 GCA_945957405.1 uncultured Mycolicibacterium sp.
GTATTGCAGCTTGTCGAATCCGCCGTGCCCGGTCAGCACGACGGCCGCCATCGTCACGGGCAGATCGATTGTTGCCATGCGGGGTCTCCTGGGTTGAAGCGATCTTGTCGCACAGTCGCCTGTGCAGGTGACGGCGCAAGGGACAGGTGCGCTACCCGAAGGACGCGACGGGTTTCCCGAAGACGCCGTCGTCGGGATTCACACCGAGGCCAGGGCCGGCCGGCACCTTGATACGGCCGCCTTCCACCTTGATCGGGTTGTCGGAGTCATAGTGAATGTCCAGGTACGGTTCGGCAATCCACACACCCTCCAGCAGGCGCGGCTGCACCGTCGCACCGATGTGGACACACGCGGCAGCGATGATGTCGCCACCCCAGGAGTCATCACATGTGTGCGGCATGGCGCGCGTCTCGCACAGATCCCGCACGGTCGCGAGGTTCGCAAGGCCGCCCAGCCGCGTGACCTTGAACCCGAACCCGTCGCATACCCCGAGCGAGATCGCCCGGAGCACATCGTTGACGTCCATGGTGCTTTCGTCGAGGTAGACCCCATGGTGCAGTTGCTTGCGGATGGCGGCGACCTCCTCCATCGTGTTGCAGGGTTGCTCGAAGACAAAGGGGATGTCGGCACATTCCCGGCCGATCCGCAGGACGTCACGAGCGAGCAGCGAACGGTTGCCGTCCAGGGCAAGGCGGGTGCACCCCGTCTTCTCCCAGATCTTGCGAATGGTCTCGATGTCCTTCTCGACCGGCCGGCCGCCGACCTTGGCCTGCAGTCGCGGATAGCCCTCGGCGATCTTGTCGGCGGCCTTCTCGGCGATCTCGTCCGGTTCGCCGACAGACAGCGCGTAGTAGGAGTCCACCCGGTCGGTGACCGCACCCCCCAACATGTCGCACACGCGGATGCCGTACGTCTTGCCGGTCAGGTCATGTATTGCGATGTCGATCGCGGCTTTTGCGTAGTTGTGCCCGTTGAGCAGGAGGTCGAGTTCGCGGCGCACCTGCCGTGGACCCGTGACCTCGCTGCCGATCAAGCCACCCGACATCTGAGTCAGGGCGGCCCGTGCGCCCAGCGCATGCTCGGGGGCATAGACCGGACCGACCGGGCATGTCTCGCCCCAACCCGAAACACCTGTGTCAGAGACGATCTGCACGATGGTCGAGTCGAGCGTCGACAAGGGCCCCGATGACATTCGGTAGGTCGTCCGGGTCACTGGCACATCGACCTGATAGATGTGAATCTCGGCGATACGCAATGCTGCTCTCCTCTTGTGCGGTGCCGGCGCCCCGCCGGGACGCGGACGTCGAGCTAGTGCTTGATCATTGCGGCCGTCTCGGTCAGGCTCCGGCCCTTGGTCTCCGGCGCCAGCACCTGCGATACGGCCGCCCCGATGAGCGAAATCCCCGCGGCGATCAGCATTGTCACCGAGTTGCCGAGATTCTCGACCGACCACGGCAACAGGAAGGTCGCCGAACCGGCGCCGACGCGGCTCATGGACGCGGCGAACCCTGTTCCCACACCGCGGATTTCAGTGGGGAAGACTTCGGCGGGGTAGATACTGGTCAGCGTTCCGGCCATCGCGTTCAGGAAGGAGAACACCAGGAACAGGATCAGCACGACCATGGGGGGCGCACCGGCCCACAAGCCGATCAGGGCCAGTACCACCGTGCAGATCCACTGCGTCGGAATCGTGAACACGCGGCGGCCGGCCTTGTCGATCAACAGCATGGTGATCACCACACCGATGGTGGCCACCAGGGACAGCCCGACACCACCGGCCAGTCCTCCGCTGAGGCCGTACTGCTTGAGCACATCGTCGGCGAACGTGGCGAGGGCGAAGTAGGGCGTGACCACACAGACGAAGAACACCGAAGCGAAAACTGTCGCCCGCCAATGCTCCCGGGAGAACAGCATCCCGACGGTGCCCTTCTTGGTGTCCTCATTCTCGACGTCGACCATGTCGGCGTGATCCGTCATGTACTTGCGGGCGATGGCGAGGGCTTCATCTTTGCGCCCGACGTTCCACAACCACCGCGGCGACTCCGGCAAGCCCAGGCGTGCAATGGCCAAGATCAGAGCGAGCACCGTGCTGCTGCCCAGGATGGTGCGCCAGCCCAGGTCGGTGTAGGCATGCAAGAAGTACGAGGTCGCGAAGCCCACCATGAACCCGCCGTACCAAGCCACGTTGGTGGCCGCCATCAGGCGCCCGCGCAACCGGGCCGGCGAGAATTCAGCCAACAGTGGCCAGCCGACGGAGTACTCGCAGCCGATCGCGATACCCATCAAGAGCCGTACCAGGAACGCCTGCCAGGCGCTGTCGATGAAGAACTGCATGGCCGACGCCACCACGAAAATCGCCATGTCCACCATGAACAGTGGCTTGCGTCCGAATTTGTCGCCCGCCCACCCGCCGATCGGCGAACCGATGAGCGTGCCGAACAAGGCGCCGGATGCGACCAGGCCGATCCACAGCGTCGAGAGCCCCAGGTCCTCGCCCATCGTGGCGGACACCGGTCCTATCGCGCCGAGGATGTAACCGTCGAGCAGCATCCCACCGACCAGCACGGCAATGAGCCGCCGCATGAATCGGCGCTTGAACGCGTCCGTCGTTGCCGCATCGGCGGCAGTGTTCTTTGTCGATGGCACTTCGTACTCCCACGGTCAGGTTTGGTGACGTGGTCCCTGCCCACCATCGGAGAGGTCGCCCGCCAGGTAACTGTTCACTTTATGAAACATCTGTTCATAACAGCGACACAGCACTCACGGGCAGTCAAGAGTGCAGCAGCCCACAGATCGCGCGGCTTCGGTAGGGGACGCACTTCCGCGCGTCGTCGGTGCGCGCTGGCGCTGGGGACTCGCGACCTTCACGACGCCATCACCTCAGCGATCGCCGGCCTTTGTTATTGCAATCGCGCAGTTCAAGCACCATCAAGCACGTTGATCGGCACATGCATCCACACGATCGCCGGTCACCAACTCGAGTCGGCGCGATACATCGTCACAGCGGCGAATGGGGGCCTGGATGCGGTCGCCGAACAGCGGCTCCTGCGCGCTCCAAAGCCCCGAGGGCAGGAAAACTAAAATGAACGACTTTATCGAAATATGAATAGGTAGTCGGCTCCAACGCCGACCCGTAGCCGCGTCCGCCCGCGCCGCACCGGATCGGATTCCGCGCGGTACGACGCTGCCGGCGCCGAACCATCAGACCTGATCAAGGCCCTTGCCGGTGCATCCCGCTGCCGAGTCGGCGCGCGCCGAGCCACCACGGCGCGGGCCGCGGGCGGCCACCGAACGCGGTCGTCGACAAGATCCGTCCTGGCGGTGCCGTCCATGCCGATTCTGCATGGACGGTTGCGAGGCAGGGGTGGATGCCCATGATGGAGGTTCCTACCCTTTTACCTGTGGCATCGGGATCTTCACCACCGTTGCGGCGGCTGTTGCCCACCACCATGTTCACAGTCCCCGTCAGTAACAGTCATCTACCCCAAGGACGTCTACCACCATGGCCAACACGCAGAACACTGAGCTCACCGGCGTCAGTCTCATCGGAGACGACGACCTGGCCGGCACCGGTTCCGCATTTCAAGCAGTGAATCCGGCAACCGGCGACAAGCTGGAGCCGGTGTACCGGGAAGCAGACGAGGCGACGATCGGACGCGCCGCCGAGCTGGCATGGGAGGCATTTCAGTCCTACCGCCACACCAGTTTCGAGGACCGGGCCGCGTTTCTGGACACCATTGCCGCCGAGATCGAGGGCATCGGCGACGCCCTCATCGATCGGGTGACGGCGGAGACGGGTATTCCGTCGCAGCGGGTGCAGGGCGAACTCGCCCGCACCGTGGGTCAGCTTCGGCTGTTCGCGAATGTGGTGAGGGAAGGCAGTTGGACCGGTGTGCGTCTCGACACCCCCGACCCCAGCCGCACTCCACTACCCAAGCCCGACCTTCGCCAACGCCGCGTGCCGCTCGGACCGGTCGCGGTGTTCTCCGCCAGCAACTTTCCGCTCGCCTTCTCGGTAGCCGGCGGCGACACCGCGTCCGCCCTCGCTGCCGGCTGCCCGGTGATCGTCAAGGCACATCCCGCCCATCCGGGCACCTCCGAACTCGTCGGCAGGGCGATCCGTAACGCGGTACGGGCGCACCACTTGCCCGCAGGCACGTTCTCGCTGGTGTTCGGCTCTGTTGCCACCGGCATCGCGTTGGTCAACGACTCGCGGATCCGCGCCGTGGGCTTCACCGGGTCGCGAAAAGCCGGCATCGCACTCGCCGAGGTAGCGGCAGCCCGACCGGTGCCGATCCCGGTCTATGCCGAAATGTCCAGCGTCAACCCAGTTTTCGTGCTGCCCGGCGCTCTGGGTGACCGTGCCGACGCCCTTGGCGCGGAGTTCATCGCGTCGGTGACCACCGGCAACGGTCAGCTGTGCACCAGCCCGGGGTTGATCTTCGTGATCGAGAGCCCCGATGCCGATGCGTTCATCTCAGCCGCCGCCGACGCCGTGGCCCAGTCGGCGTCCGCACCGATGTTGAACTCCGGAATCGCCGCGTCCTTCGCCCAAGGCGTCGAACGCCTCAACACCACCGAGAGCGTGTCGAAGATCGCGACCGGTGCTGACGATCCGTCCATCGTCAGTTGCGGTCAACCACAGCTGTTCGTCACGACGGCGGACGCACTGCTGGCGAACCCGGATCTGCAGGATGAGGTCTTCGGCCCGGCATCCGTGGTGGTCCGCGCTCGCGACATGGACCAACTGCTGGCCATCACCGATGAACTCGAGGGCCAACTGACGGCGACCATCCAGGTGTCGCCGACTGATTATGGCGACGCCAGAGCACTGATGGACAAGCTCGAACTGATCGCCGGTCGCGTCCTCATCAATGGCTGGCCCACCGGGGTCGAGGTTGGGCACGCCGTCATCCACGGTGGGCCGTTCCCCGCGACGTCTGCACCCGCGACCACCTCGGTCGGCAGCAGCGCCATCGACCGGTTCCTGCGACCGGTGGCCTATCAGAACGTTCCCGATGAACTGCTGGCGCCCGAACTCAAGGATGGCAACCCCCTTGGCGTATCGCCACGCGTCGACGGCGTGATCACCGCACAATGAGATGACGCACTACCTCTGACGGGCACGGGGTCCGGGACGGGTGGCAACACGCTCCGCCACACGTCCCGGTCTTTGTGCGCCGCGTTCCCTGTGCGCTGAGCAGAAGTTCCTGCAGTCGAACACATCTGGCCGCCCCGACTCGAACGAGTGCGCTGATCTCCGGCATGTCAACACCGGCGCACCCCGGCCCCACCCCCGGCCCGCGCGGGTCCCCGTCCGCGCGGCCGAGGGCGCACTCCCGCGGAAGTGCACGTAAACGTACAAATCATTCCGATGCGCGCGGCACAGATGGCCAGATCGAGGCCACAGCCGGGGCGACAACTTCGGTCTCATTCCGGGCCGGATTGAATCATTTAGTGAATCGCCACGTGCCTGAGGTCTCTCGATGAACGGCGAATGGCGTCCGCCACACCGCCTTCGTAAGTGGCTACCGACGTACTCATCAGTAGTAACCGCCGCGGTGCCGGAAGCCCCGCTGAACTGCACTTTGACGGTCACCCGACGATGAGCTGCGACGCCCGCAGTTGACACCTGTTCATTCAGGAATTGAAGGCGGGAAGGGCTATTTGACCGGTTTGTGCATCGTTGTGGAGGGCAGATCGGGGCTGATCGCACATCGATCGATTTCGGTGTACTCGCACCCGTCATCCACGATCTTCTGGAAGATTTGATCTCGACCAGGTTCGACTCATTTTGAGCTCACGGAGGTTCGACAATGGTCCGCAATCCAACGGCGGGTGCGACACACGTCGTCCCCGCTGCGCGGACCCGGTCGACGATCCAACCTGTTGTGACCATCCGGATGTCCCTGGGTCATAACGACATTCGGGACGTAGCAGCACGCTGCGCACCAATCGCCACCAATGACACCACCAGCAACTCGCCGCCGGCACATCGCCACGCGCCGTAGCAGCTCGAACGCCTATTCCACCATCTATGAGTAAAGGGGCAGTCCGCATGATCAAGGGTTCGGACCTCTTCGTCGCCGCGCTAGAGAACGAAGGGGTCACACGTGTGTTCGGTGTGCCCGGTGAAGAAAACCTCGACACCGTCGAATCTCTGCGAAAGTCGAGCATCGAACTGGTCGTCACGCGGCACGAGCAGTCCGCGGCCTTCATGGCGGCCACCCACGGCCGGCTGACCGGACAGCCCGGCGTCTGCATCAGCACGCTGGGCCCGGGCGCTCTGAACCTCGCCACCGGCGCGGCGTACGCGCACCTCGGTGCGATGCCGATGATCCTGATCACCGGACAGAAGGCGATCAGGAGCAGTCAGCAGGCGCGCTTTCAGATCGTCGACATGGTGGCGACCATGAAACCGCACACCAAATCCTCTCGCCAGATCGTCAGCACCACAAGCATTCCCACGATCGTGCGAGAGGCTTTCCGGGTGGCGGTCGAAGAGCGGCCGGGACCGGTCCACCTCGAGCTGCCCGAGGACATCGCCGGCGAGATGGGCCCCGAGGTCCCGTTGGTCCAGAGGCACCACATCGACCTGCCCGTCGCCCCCTCCGTTGCGCTCGATCGGGTGGCCGCTCAGATCCGCGCCGCAGAACGCCCCTTGGTCATGATCGGGGCCGCCGCAAGCAGGCCGCGACTGGGTGCAGCCCTCGGTGATTTCCTGGCGCGCACCCAGATTCCGTTCTTCACCACCCAGATGGGCAAGGGGGTCGTCGCCGGCGATCCGGTGGGCACACCGATCGAACTCTGGATGGGCACCGCCGCGTTGTCCGAACGCGACTACGTGCACGAGGCGATCGACCGCGCAGACCTGATCCTGGCCATCGGCCACGACACCGTCGAGAAGCCGCCGTTCCTGATGGGCCCGGCCGGCCCCACCGTGATCCACGTCGGATTCACCACGGCCAACGTGGAAGAGGTCTATTTCCCGGACACGGAGCTGGTCGGCGACATCGGCCCGAACCTCTTGATGTTGGCCGACCGACTGGAAGACAACCTGCCCAACGGATCAGCGCTCCTGCCGCTACGTGATGACATCCTGCGGCAGGTCATGGAGGGATCCGACGATGATCGCTTCCCGCTCACGCCGCAACGGATCGTCGCCGACGTCCGCAAGGTGATGCCGGCCGACGGGATCGTGGCGCTGGACAACGGCATGTACAAGATCTGGTTCGCGCGCAACTACCGGACGCCGCTGTCGAACACGCTGCTTCTCGACAATGCGCTTGCCACCATGGGGGCCGGGCTGCCGTCGGCGATGATGGCCGCCATCAACCATCCCGATCGCCGGGTGCTGGCGGTATGTGGAGACGGCGGGTTCATGATGAACTCGCAGGAACTGGAAACCGCGGTTCGGCTCGGATTGAACCTGGTGGTTCTGATCGTGCAGGACAACGCTTACGGGATGATCCGCTGGAAGCAGGCTGTCGACGAGTTCCCCGACTTCGGTATGACATTCGGCAATCCCGATTTCGTCGACTACGCGCACGCGTACGGCACCACGGGATCCCACGTGCAGTCGAGCGAGGAGTTCGTCGACGTTCTCGAGTCGGCATTCCAGCGCGGCGGGGTTCACGTCGTGGTCGTGCCCGTCGACTATTCGGAAAATTCACGAGTTCTGATCGACCAACTTCAAAACCGGGTCTCGCGACCCTCGGAGGTGTAGCAAATCATGCAGATCAATGCGGCAGTCCTCAACGCCTCAGGGGTGGAAGCGCCCTATACCGAAACCAAACCACTGACCATCGAGAAGCTCGAGCTCGACAGCCCAGGACCAGGCGAGGTGCTGGTCCGGATCAAGGCCGCCGGACTGTGCCACTCTGACCTGTCGGTCATCAACGGCAACCGGCCACGACCCCTGCCGATGGCGCTGGGCCACGAGGCTGCCGGCATCATCGAAGAGGTGGGGCCATCCGAGGGGATGGTCGGCGGCGACGACCTCAAGCCGGGTGATCACGTCATCTTCGTGTTCGTGCCGTCCTGCGGGCACTGCGAACCCTGCACCGAGGGCCGCCCGGCGCTGTGTGAGCCCGGCGCAGCCGCCAACGGCGCGGGAACGCTGCTGTCGGGCGAACGCCGCTTGCACCGTGCCGACGGCACGGCCGTCAACCACCACCTGGGTGTCTCGGGCTTCGCGGACTACGCGGTCGTGTCACGACGGTCGGTGGTCAAGATCGACCAGGAGCTACCGCTGATTGAAGCGGCGTTGTTCGGTTGTGCCGTCCTCACCGGCGTCGGCGCCGTCATCAACACCGCCCGGATCAGCGCCGGCTCCTCGGCCGCAGTCATCGGCCTGGGTGGCGTCGGCCTCGCCGCGTTGATGGGAGCGATGGCGGCCGGAGCACGCACCGTCGTGGCCATCGACATGGCGCAGGACAAGCTCGACTTCGCCCGCGAACTCGGTGCCACCGTCACGGTCGACGCGCGAGACCCTGATGCGGCCGAGCAGGTCAAATCTGCCACCGGCGGTGGCGTCGAATACGCCTTCGACCTCACCGGGGCCGTCGCCGCCCTCGACCTGGCCTACAAGATCACCCGCCGCGGCGGCACCACCGTGACGGCGGGCCTGCCCGCACCGACGGCGACCCTGTCGCTGGCTCCGGTCACGCTCGTGGCCGAAGAGAGAACCCTGAAGGGCAGCTACATCGGCACGGCGGTGCCGAGCCGCGACATCCCGCGCTACATCCAGCTGTACCGCCGCGGCATGCTCCCGGTGGACAAGCTGCTGACCGGCACGCTGGCTCTCGACCAGATCAACGAGGGTTTCGAGAGTTTGCACGCCGGGCAGGCTATCCGCCAGGTGATCGAATGGTGAGGATGCCCCGATGAGCAGTGACTCCTGGGCCGACATGGCCGCGCGGTGGCGCGAGATATACGACGAGAACGCCGCATTGGCGCGCAAGACCTGGCTGGACGGCCAAGCCGAACTGGCGAAGGTCTTCCCCGCCTCCGACCAGGACGATCCGAACGCAAACGCGACCGCCCTCGCCGATCTGTGGCGCTCGTGGATTTCCTTCGGTGATTCACTGTGGGGAGGCGCGTCGAAGGAGCTCACCGACGGGTGGCCCAGTCTCACCGGATTCGGCGCCCTGACCGAGCCGATCACGGTATCGCTGGCCGGCGGTGGAGCGGTGAACGACGTGCTGCGACGCATGGCAGAGGGACCGCGCCTGGCCGATATGGGCACCTCGGAGAAGCGCACCGCCAGGGTGATGGAGCGGTGGCTCGCTGTCCAGGAATCCGCCCGCAGCTACGAAAGCGTGGTGGCGGCAGCGTGGGCCGATGCCAATACCCGCTTCGCCGAACGGCTTTCGAAGGGAAGCGCGGAGGGCGGCGTGCCGGACGCCAAAGAGTCGCTGCGGCTGTGGTTGGACACCGCCAATGACGTGCTGCTCGAGACGCATCGTTCCGAGAAGTTCCTCACGGTGCAGCGCAAGCTGTTGCGGGACGGGATGGACTTCATGCTCGCCGAGAGGGAATTCATCGAGTCCCTGGTTGAACCCGCCGGTCTGCCCACCCGGAGCGAGATCGATGAAATTCACCGCAACGTGCACGATCTGAAGCGGCGCGTGCGTGACCTCGAAAAGCAGCTGGAACTGCATACGAAGGTTGAAACACCTGCTCCGACAACGGAATCTGGACAAATCGCAGAAGAAGGAACGCAACCGTGATGCCGATGTCGATACCGAATGCCGCCGAGCTGCTGCGCGAGGCCGCAGCGTTCAACACCAAGGTCACCACGGGCGTCGAACAGCTGAACGCCATCAAGGATGCGGACATCGAGATCGCGACCACACCCAAAGATGTTGTGGCGCAATTCGACAAGGTGACCCTCTACCGGTACCGGCCGCTGTCGGACGAACCGCGGGTGCGCATCCCGATGCTGATCGTCTACAGCCTGATCGGCCGATACACCATGACCGATCTGCAGGAGGATCGCTCACTGGTGCGCAACCTGCTCAATCTGGGCGTCGACCTGTGGGTGGTGGACTGGGGCAACCCGACCAGGGCCGATCGATGGTTGAACATCGACGACTACGTCTCGGGGTACATCGACGACTGCGTGAAGGCCATGTCCGCCGAGACCGGGTCGGAAAAGGTGAACCTGCTCGGCATCTGTGAAGGTGGCGTGTTCACACTCGCCTATGCGGCTCTGGAACCCGACCGGGTGAACAACCTCGTTCTTGCCATCACCCCGTTGGACTTTCATGCCGATGCGGAAGACCCCGAACTCGAGAAGGGGTTCATCAACGTATGGACTCGAAGCCTCACCAAAGAGGACATCGATCGCATGATCGAGGTCTGGGGCGTACTGCCCGGTGAATTCATGGGTGCGGTGTTCTCGATGCTCACTCCCGTTCGCTCGGCCACCAAGTACAACCTCGACCTCATCGACGTCGCCGACGACGAAAAGAAGCTCGTCAACTTTCTCCGGATGGAGAAATGGCTGGGCGATCGACCGCACCATGCCGGTGAAGCCGCCAAGGAATGGCTCAAGGATCTCTACCAGGACAACAAACTGATCAACGGCACCTGGAAACTCGGCAACCGCGCCGTCGATCTGACCCAGGTCACCATGCCGGTGCTCAACATCTTCGCGCTCAACGACCACATCATTCCGCCCGCCACGTCGCGAGTCCTGGACGGCAGGCTCGGAACCGACGATTACACCGAGTTGGGTCTGGCCGGCGGCCATATCGGCCTGTTCGTCTCATCGAAATCCCAGGGCATCGTCGGCCACGGAATCGTCGACTGGCTCTCGGACCGGGACACCGCGGAAATTTCAACCCCACCGAATAAGGAGTGAGCATGAGTGACAGCAGTTTCGTGCCGAACGCTGCGGCCGCAGAAGAGACGATCAAGCGCATCCGGGAGATGAACGAGCGCATGATCGAGTCGTCGAAGACCTCGAGCCTGGCAGCGCTCGATGCCTACGAGAAGGCACTCGAGCACATGTTGGAATTCAGCCAGAAGGTCGCCGGCGCAAGCCAACTCGACTGGGTGTCCGCACTTGCTGCTACGCAGGCGCAGTTCGTCCAGGACATCAGTGGCGCGTACGTCAAAGCCGCGCGCGACACCCTGAAGTGACGCCACGGCGGTCGGGGACCCGGTGCCCCGACCGCGCCGCGTCCGACCATGGCTGAGCGAGGAGGGTGCATCCACATGAGCGACGTCAGCGCACTACCGCACTTCAGCGCGCCGACGATGGCCGAGACCATCATGGCGGACGCCACCCACCTCGACTGGATCTCCGCGCTGGCGGCGACTCGTGCGCAGTTCGTGCGGGACGACACCGCCAACTTCGTCGCGGCCGCCCGAGCAGCGTTGAGGTGACGGTGCGCACCTGGGATCGATCGAATCCCGCCGGTTCGCACGCGCATCTCAATAGACTCGATGGACGTACGAATCATCGAAATCATTCCGTACCAGTCGAACCCAACGACTTCCCTGCAGCGAGGAAGAAGACCGACCGATGACCACACATCACCTTCTCAACAACCCGGTGGCGCCCGAGGCCGTGCTCGACCACATCGAGCCGGGCGCAGACATCATCATGCCGAACGCCAACGGGGAGCCGGTCAAGGTCGTCGACGCCCTCGAGGAACATGCCGAAAAGCTGGAGGGCGTGCGGATCCACCAGATGCACGCGCTGCGTGAACGTCGGTACATCAACGGCGAATTCGGTGATCACCTCCGCTACGTGTCCTACTTCCTGGCGGGACCCTCGCGCAAGGCGTATATGGCCGGCCACTGCGACTTGGTGCCCAACCACTTCAGTGAAGTTCCCGACATCCTGCGTCGTAACACCAAGTGCTCGTTGGTGATTGCCGCGGCGTCGCCGCCCAACCAACACGGCTATTTCTCCCTGGGCACCAACTGTGACTACACGGCGTCGCTGATCGGGCGCGCTCCGTTCTTTCTGGAGTCCAACCAGCAGATGCCGCGCACGTTCGGCGGCAACCAGGTGCACATCAGCCAGGTGGTGGGGTGGACCGAGGTCGACTATCCGCTGGTGGAAGCGCACCCGGTGGTCCCCGACGACAAAGACCGTGCCATCGCCGCCCTGGTCGCCGAGCGCATTCCCGACGATTCCACCATCCAGGCCGGTATCGGCGGCATGCCCAACGCCTTGTTGGCGATGCTCGGCAACCACAAAGACCTCGGTGTCCACACCGAACTACTGTCCGACGGTGTGATCGACCTCGTGGAATCGGGCGTCGTCACGGGAACGCACAAGAACTTTCGCCGCGGCAAGATCGTGGCCACCCTGGCCCTCGGCTCGCAGCGGCTGTACAAATTCCTGCACGAGAATTCCGCAATCGACTTCGCGCCCGTGGACTGGGTCAACGATCCCCGCGTCATCGCCCGCGAACCCAACTTCACCGCGATCAATGCGACCACCGAGGTCGACTTCTACGGCCAGTGTGCCTCCGAAACCGTGGCCGGCAAGTACTTCTCGTCCAGCGGGGGCCAGTACGACTTCTCCCGTGGCGCCATGTACTCCGAGAACGGCCAGGCCTTCATCGTCCTGCAGTCCACCACGCGCGACGGAAAGAAGTCCAAGATCCGACCCAGCCTGACGCCCGGCTCGGTGGTGACCACCTCCAAGAACACCGTCGACAAGATCGTGACCGAACACGGCATTGCCGAAATGCGCGGCAGAACAGTGCGCGAACGCACGAAGGCGCTGATCGGCATCGCCGACCCGGCATTCCGGGACGAACTCACCCAAGCCGCTCGCGAGATGGCACTGATCTGACGGTTAACATCATGTGAACACCAAAACGAGGGCGTCGGGGCCCTGGATCCGAATGCACTCTTACCAGCGAAGCATCGCTGAGGATGGACCACGCGTGATAGTCGACCGTCAAACCGGAACCGTGACCGCCGCCGACGGGACGAACCTGTTCGTCTCCGAAAGCGGCGAAGGTGATGACATCTTGTTCATCCCCGGCTTGGGGTACGCCACGTGGTCATGGCATTACCAGGTCGGACCGATCTCGAAGATCGGTCGGGTTCTGCTGATGGACAACCGGGGAGCCGGGCGTTCGGACAAGCCTGAGGGCCCCTACTCCATCGAACAGATGGCCGACGACGCCTACCACGTGCTGCGGCAACGAGCGGCCGGCCCGGCCCACGTGGTCGGAGCGTCGATGGGGGGCTACATCGCGCTGACGTTGGCGCTTCGCCATCCGGAAGCCGTCGCATCCCTGACACTCATGGCGACCACCAGTGGCGGACGCGGCGCTCGCCCCGTGCCGACCGATACCCGGATGGCCTGGGCGGCAGCGGTATCCCTGGGACCGACCGAATTCGCCCGCACCACCATGCCGCTGTCGCTGGCCCCCGGTTGGGCCGAGGAGCATCCCGAAGAATTCGAGATGCTGCTGGACCTGCGGAACCAGGCGAGCACTCCGATCGAGGGGTGGCAAGCGCAGTACAGCGCGTGCGCGGCATACCTCCAGCGCGGACTACCCGACGGGGTCATCGATCAGCCCGCCGTGATCGTGCACGGCACATCCGATCGGGTCGTGCCCTACGAAAATGCCTCCCACCTTGCCCGGCGGCTTCCTCAGGCCTCCATCGTGATCCTGCAGAAGACCGGGCACCTCTGCTGGATCGAGAAGGCCGACACCGTGAACAGCATCATCCGAAACGTCGTGCGCGGCAATCCGATACAGGAACGAGCCAGATAGGAGGTCGGCACGTTCCCGGACCTCGGACAGGGTTGGAACGACACATCGCCCCGTAAGTCCGCACGTTCACCGTCTCCCATACCCAGACCAACCGAAACGACAGGAGCCCAGAAATGGATCAAGGCCGAATCGACTTCATCCTCCAGGCCTGGAAGGCCGCGTGGGGGAACGGCGACATGGACGCATTCGAGAAGATCGTCGCGCCGAACTACGTTCGGCACACCAAGACCGGCCCGAAGACCATCGAGGATCTGCGTCAGGAGATCAGTGACTCGCGGGCAGCCTTCCCCGATCTCGACACCGACATCCTGCAGACGGTCGAACAGGACGACATGGTCGCGATTCGCTGGAGCAGCCACGGCCGGCACACCGGCTCGTTCATGGGCGTGCCGTCCACCGAAAAGGACGTCATGGTCACCGGCGCGAGCTTCTGCCGGTTCGCCGACGGCCTGCTCGCCGAGGAATGGGTGGTCTGGGACCCGCGGGAACTCCTGTCCGCCATGAAGATCTGGAGCGTCGGCACCGAGGAGTAGGGCACCGACCACTGGAGACGGCATGCCGACGTTCATGACTTGAACGTCACGTTTGATCTGTCGGGCACATTGCCCTGGCCTTCAGCGTGACCATGCCGTCCCCCGCTTCGATGTCATCGGGGTGCGGCCACCTCGTCGCACTGTTCTAAAAAATGGTGTTGATGCTCACAATATGAACCATTCCGGATACTGTGGTTGTCGAATGTAGGCACCACCGTTGAAGGAGCGGCCGCGAATGGGCGAGACCAACGAGCCCGTGGATCCGACGAACAAGTCGGTCACCAAAGCCGTGCGCCTGCTGCGCGAACTCGGCGCCCAGCCTCGCTCTGGCGCCACAGCGAGCACCCTGGCCAAGGCCGTCGGCATCTCCCGACCCACCGCATTTCGCCTGCTCCACAGCCTGGAACGCACTGGCCTCGTCGACCGCATCGACAACAGCTACATCCTCGGGTGGGAGCTTGCGCGGCTGGGCCGCAGGGCGGATCCGTACGCCGGCCTGGTGGCGCGGGCCATGCCCCTGTTGCAGGAACTGGCCGACAAGTTCAACGAAACAGTGACTCTGGGCGTCCCCACCCCGGAGGGCAATCTGGATTTGATCGCCGAGGCCACCAGCTCGCGCGTGATCGGCGTCATGTCGGCCAACATGATCGGAAAGCGCTGGCCGCTGCATGCCAGTGCATCGGGCAAGGTGCTGCTCGCCGAGATGACGCCGGAACGGGTGGCGGCGGTGCTCCCGGCCACCCTCGACGCGTATACCGACCGCACCATCACCGACCGAGCAGTTCTGGCCCGCGAACTCGAACAGGTGCGGGAGCAAGGATTTGGGGTCACCGACAACGAGATCGAAGAGGGCCTGCTGGCGGTGTCCCGTCCCGTCCGCGACTCCTCGGGCACGCTCGTGGCAATCGTGTCGCTCAACGGACCGCGCTACCGGTTCAGCAGAGACCGAATTCCGGAGGCCCTGCAGCACATGCAGCTGATCATCGACCGTCTCGTCGACGTGATCTGGCAGGACAGTCACGACGACTGACCCTGCTGTGCACGGTTAGACGTGAGCTGAGGCCACGCGGTCATCGGCGCGGCACGCGGCGTCAGCGTCAAGCATTTGCGCGTGCGCGAGCCGCGCAATTCCGACCACCACTGGCCTCGAGCAGCAAACCACCGGTTGCGAGTCCAGCGAAGTCCGCCCCGAGGGCCTCCCGTCCGCGGTTGCGACGTCAGCATCGAGCGACAGGCGCGTAGAACGCTGCGCCGCCGAGGTTCGCCGACCCCGGAAACCGGGGCGTCCGAGAGACGCGTGCCGCTGCCCACCCTTGACGGTGAGCCACGTTACAAATATAGTGAACGATACGTTCGAATAGTGAACGTCCATTCTGAGAGGGTAGCCGCGCCGCCGGCATGAGTTTTCAAG
>CAMFLL010000163.1 GCA_945957405.1 uncultured Mycolicibacterium sp.
CGCTGCCGTTCGATGTGGCCGATCTCGAGGCGCTGAGGGCGATAGCGGATCAGATCACGGCCTGACGACGATGCGCCGAGGGACGAGGCGTTGAGGAGTCGGGCCATCAGATAACGGCGTGAGGGCCGCCTTCCAGCATCGCCCGAAACGCAACTACGCCATCAGGCCGAGCCTGATGGCGTAGACGGTCAACCGTTAGCTCACACTGCGGTGCTTGCGCTGGGCGGCGAAGAAATCCGCCCACGACACCACCTCTGGATGCTGCTTGAGCAGGGCACGACGCTGACGTTCGGTCATGCCGCCCCAGACCCCGAACTCGACACGGTTGTCGAGGGCGTCGGCACCGCATTCGGCGATCACCGGGCAGTGCCGGCAGATGACCGCGGCTTTGCGCTGAGCGGCACCGCGGACGAAGAGCTCGTCCGGATCGGCGCCCCGGCACCGAGCCTGCGACACCCACGCGATGCGGGCCTCTGCCTCTGCTCCCTGGACTGACGGCTGAATAAGTGCTGTGCTTGTCCTGCGTGTAAGAGGCCGAGTACCTGACACCAGCGTTTCCCTCCACTCGGTCCGCCAAGGGCGGGCACTCTCCAGGTTTGCAAATCGCTCTGCGATCTACGCCACATTGCGTCGAGCCGTGTTACCTACGTCGCACTGTGTGTTTAAGTTAGGTGGTCAGGTTGCATTTGCGCAACAGTTCGGCACCCACTTTTTTGGGACGATCGTGCCGTCCGATCATGAACACCCCGCACGCAGGCATGCGTCATCGACATATCAGCTGCACTGCTCGATATTCGCCCCGCACAGAGGCCTCGTTACTCTGTATGCATGTCTGACCGCCCACCGGTGGCAGTGACGGTCATCAAACTGGCCTGGTGCTGCTTGCTCGCTGCCGTTCTCGTCGCGGCTTTCCTGTTCCCGATGGTGGGTGGACTCGGGCTGGTTTCCAACCGCGCGTCCGACGTCGTCGCCAACGGATCGGCCCAACTGGTCGAAGGTGACGTGCCCGCGGTCTCCACCATGGTCGACGCCAAAGGCAACACGATCGCCTGGCTTTATTCGCAGCGCCGCTTCGAAGTGGCGAGCGATCAGATCGCCGACACCATGAAACTGGCAATCGTCTCGATCGAGGACAAGCGGTTTGCCGAGCACAACGGCGTCGACTGGCAGGGCACCCTGACCGGCCTGTCCGGATATATCTCGGGCAACGCCGACACCCGCGGCGGCTCGACCATCGAGCAGCAGTACATCAAGAACTACCAACTGCTCGTCGTCGCCCAGACCGATGCCGAGAAGCGCGCCGCCATCGAGACCACGCCGGCTCGCAAGCTGCGCGAGATCCGGATGGCGCTGACACTCGACAAGACCTTCACCAAACCGGAGATCCTGACCCGGTACCTCAATCTGGTGTCGTTCGGAAACGGGGCCTTCGGGATCCAGGACGCCGCGCAGACGTATTTCGGCATCAACGCCAACGAGCTCAACTGGCAGCAGGCGGCCCTGCTGGCCGGTCTCGTCCAGTCCACCAGCACGCTGAACCCCTACACCAACCCCGATGGTGCGCTGGAACGACGGAACATCGTGCTGGACACCATGATCGACAACCTGCCTGCCAACGCCGACGAACTGCGGGCCGCCAAGGAACAGCCGCTCGGCATCCTGCCGCAACCCAACGAGCTGCCGCGCGGTTGTATCGCGGCAGGCGACCGGGCGTTCTTCTGTGACTATGTGCAGGAATACCTGGCCCGGGCGGGCCTGTCGAAGGAACAGATCGCCAAGGGCGGTTACCTGATCCGCACCACGCTCGACCCTGACATCCAGAACACCGTCAAGCAGGCCGTCAACAGCGTCGCCGCCCCGGATCTGAACGGTGTCGCCAGCGTGATGAGTGTGGTCCGGCCGGGTAAGGACGCCCATCCGGTCCTGGCGATGGCCAGTAACCGGACCTACGGCCTCAACCTCGACGCCGGTGAGACCATGCAACCCCAACCGTTCTCACTGGTCGGGGACGGCGCCGGTTCGGTGTTCAAGATCTTCACCACGGCCGCCGCACTCGACATGGGGATGGGCATCAACTTCCAGCTCGACGTGCCGAACCGGTTCGAGGCCAAGGGGCTGGGATCCGGTGGCGCCAAGGGCTGCCCGAAGGACACCTGGTGTGTGCAGAACGCCGGCAGCTACCGGTCGCCGCTGAGTGTCACCGACGCGCTGGCCACCTCACCGAACACCGCGTTCGCGAAGCTGATCTCGCAGGTGGGCGTGCAACGCAGCGTCGACATGGCGGTCCGTCTCGGGCTGCGGTCCTACGCCGAACCCGGCACCGCCCGCGACTACGACCCGGAGAGCAACGAAAGCCTCGCCGATTTCGTGAAACGGCAGAACCTGGGCTCGTTCACCCTCGGCCCCATCGAGGTCAATGCCCTGGAACTGTCCAATGTGGCCGCCACATTGGCGTCGGGCGGGGTGTGGTGCCCGCCGAACCCCATCGACAAGGTCTTCGACCGGCACGGTAACGAGGTCGCCGTCACCACCCAGACGTGTGATCAGGCGGTCCCCGAGGGCTTGGCCAACACCTTGGCCAACGCCATGAGCAAGGACGATCAGGGCGCCGGTACCGCGGCCGGTTCCGCGGGATCGGTCGGCTGGGACCTGCCGATGTCGGGTAAGACCGGGACCACCGAGGCACATCGCTCGTCGGGCTTCCTCGGTTTCACCAATCAGCTGGCGGCCGCCAACTACATCTACGACGACTCGAACAGCCCCGGGGAGCTGTGCTCGTTCCCGTTGCGCCAGTGCGGGGACGGAAACCTGTTCGGCGGCAACGAGCCTGCGCGCACCTGGTTCACCGCGATGAAGCCCATCGCAACGACATTCGGTGATGTGGCGCTGCCGCCCACCGACCCACGCTATGTCGACGGCGGCCCCAACTCCCGGGTGCCCAGCGTGTCGGGTCTGAGCCAGGACGTCGCCCGTCAGCGCATCAGGGATGCCGGCTTCCAGGTGGCCGACGGCTCACAGATGGTCAGCAGCGGCGCCTCCTACGGCACTGTGGTCGGCTCGTCGCCGAGCGGGCAGACCATTCCCGGGTCGATCGTGACGCTGCAGCTCAGCAATGGCGTCCCGCCGCCACCGCCGCCGCCTGTCGCACCGCCTCCAGGTCTGCCGCTCCCGCCGGAGTTCGGCCAGACGGTCGTCGAGATCCCCGGACTGCCGCCGATCACGGTGCCGGTCCTGGCGCCGCCACCACCTCCGTGATGAGCGCGATGGCAGTACCCTTTTGGACATGGCCGCAGTCCTGCCTGTCCTGAAAAACACCGGCATCGTCACCGTCGGCGCCGCCGCTGCCGGCATCGCGTATGCGTCGGTCATCGAGCGCAACGCCTTCGTCGTGCGTGAGGTGACCATGCCGGTGCTCAGCCCGGGGTCCTCGCCACTGCGTGTCCTGCACCTGTCCGACCTGCACATGCGGCCCAATCAGCGGCACAAGCAGTCCTGGCTGCGCGAGCTGGCGGGTTGGCAGCCGGATCTGGTGGTCAACACCGGCGACAATCTGTCGCACCCCAAGGCGGTGCCCGCGGTGGTCCAGTCGCTCGGTGATCTGCTGGCCGTGCCGGGCATGTTCGTGTTCGGCAGCAACGACTACTTCGGCCCGACGATGAAGAACCCCGCGAAGTACCTGACCGACAAGGAGCACCGGCAGCACGGCACTCCGCTGCCCTGGCAGGACCTGCGGGCGGCGTTCACCGAACGTGGCTGGCTCGACATGACCCACACCCGCCGGGAGCTGGAAGTCGCCGGAGTGACCATCGCAGCGGCCGGCGTCGACGACCCGCATATCGAACGCGACCGGTACGACACCATCGCCGGCCCGGCCAACTCCGCCGCCAACCTGACCCTCGGCATCGTGCACGCGCCGTACACGCGCGTCCTGGACCGCTTCGCCGCCGACGGGTACCAGCTCGTCATGGCCGGCCACACCCACGGTGGCCAGCTGTGCCTGCCGTTCAAGGGCGCCCTGATCACCAACTGCGATCTGGATCCGTCCCGCGCGAAGGGCGCCTCGAAGTGGGGCAGTCACATGGGGCTGCACGTGTCGGCGGGCATCGGCACCTCGCCGTTCGCGCCGCTGCGGTTCTGCTGCCGCCCCGAGGCCACCCTGCTGACCCTGATCGCGGCGCCCATCGGTGGCCGCGACTCGAGCCGGAACCTGGGCCAGTCACATCCGACCGCGGCCGTGCACTGACCTAGTGACGCTGGTCTTCGATCGCAGCCCGTCGCGCCTCTGGGTCGACAATGCCGTCCGCCTGATCGAGGCCGACGCCCGGCGCAGCGCCGACACCCACCTCTTGCGCTATCCACTGCCGTCGGCGTGGTGCGACGGCTGCGATGTCCAGCTGTATCTCAAGGATGAGACCACCCACATCACGGGCAGCCTCAAGCACCGGCTGGCGCGGTCACTGTTCCTCTACGGGCTGTGCAACGGCTGGATCGACGAGGACACCACGGTGGTGGAGGCATCGTCGGGGTCGACGGCGGTGTCCGAGGCGTACTTCGCCGCACTGCTGGGGCTGCGTTTCATCGCGGTGATGACGGCGTCCACCAGCCGCTCGAAGATCGCGCTGATCGAGGCGCAGGGCGGGCAGTGCCATTTCGTCGAGAAGTCCAGCGAGGTCTACGCCGAGGCGCAGCGGCTGGCCGACGAGACCGGTGGCCACTATCTCGATCAGTTCACCAACGCCGAGCGGGCCACCGATTGGCGCGGCAACAACAACATCGCCGAGTCGATTTTCTCGCAGATGCGCGAGGAGAAGCATCCGGTTCCATCGTGGATCGTGGTCGGTGCGGGAACCGGTGGCACCAGCGCAACCATCGGACGTTACATCCGCTATCGCCGGCACGACACCAGGCTGTGCGTGGTCGACCCCGAGAACTCGGCCTTCTACCCGTCCTACGAACAGGGCAGGCGCGATATCGTCACCGGCGCGTCGTCACGCATCGAGGGCATCGGCCGCCCGCGGGTCGAGCCGTCATTCCTGCCCGACGTGGTGGATCGCATGGTGTGTGTGCCCGATTCCGCATCGGTGGCGGCGTCACGCCACGTCAGTGCTGTGCTGGGGCGACGGGTGGGCCCGTCGACCGGAACCAACGTATGGGGTGCGTTCGGACTGCTGGCCGAAATGGTGGCGCAGGGGGTTTCGGGATCGGTGGTGACGCTGCTGGCCGACAGTGGCGACCGCTACGCCGACACCTACTTCCGCGACGAGTGGCTGGCGGAGAGGGAGCTGGATCCGACGGTGTCGGCCCAGGTGCTCATCGAATTCGAGAGATCGGGACGCTGGTCCTGATCGTCGGGGCCGTCTGAGGTCACGAACAGCCACAACGCAGCCAGAGCGAAAAACCCGGCGTAGAGGGTGGCTCCAAGGGCGGTCATAGTGTTCTGCTTTCCCGATTAGGTCGATTTTCACTCAGCTCTACTGTTGCCCAACGCACCGACACGCCGAATCCATCCCAGCTCGCGCCTGGCGATGTGATGCAGACAATGCGTTTGGCTTCCGGGCATACCGGTGCGATAGGCTGTCGAAGCTTCACGCGGGGTGTGGCGCAGCTTGGTAGCGCGCTTCGTTCGGGACGAAGAGGTCGTGGGTTCGAATCCCGCCACCCCGACTCGTGTTTGACGCAGCTGAGGCCCTGATTCGGTTCATCCGGTCAGGGCCTTCTGCGTAACCGAGGATTCAGAGTCCGAGCAGCTTGCGCTTGGCCGCGACGAACTCCTCATCGTCGAGCAGGCCGCGCTCCTTGAAGCTCGCCAGCTTTTCGAGTTCGGCGTTGAGGTCGAGGTGCGGCCTCGGGGCGGCGGTCGGTGAGGGAGTCTGCGTGCCCGAGGCACCGGTGTAGTTGACGGTCTGGGTCTGCTGCCTGATCCGGAGGCTCTCCCGGGCGGCATGGGAGACCCGGTTGAGTTCGGCGACGCCCTCGCGGAACCGCTCGACGTCGATCAGTTCGACGCGCTCGCGCGTACCGCCACTGCGAATGGCGTACAAGACGATGGTGCCCACCCCGCGTGCCTTCTGCGTCATCGTCTGCATGGCGTCGACGTCGAATATCTCGTGGGTGCTGATCTGCTGGGCTTTGGTCGACAGCGTGCCGCGTTCGAAGAAAAGGTATTGCTCGGTCAGCTTGTACCGGCCGCCGCCAATACCCGTGATGGGCTTACCGACGGCGGTCCAGATGGCGTCCGGGTCGGCGGCGGGGTCCACCGTGGTCGCGAGGTTCTGCACGTAGGACGGCGACTTTGGCTCGGTTATCCGGGCGACGGGCGCCGGCTGCGTGTGTTCGGTCCACCCGTCGCCGTCCCACCAGCGCAGTGCACCTCTGCCGTCGTCGTACCAGCCTGCGGGGGTCTTGGGACTCGTCATGGTGCGTAGTTTAAGAGTGCGGCGGCAGTGGTTACGGTAGGGGAATGGCCGTCCGAGAGCTGCTTGTCGGCCGTTACGAACTCCGCGGGGTGCTCGGGTGCGGCGGGATGGCCGAGGTCCGTGACGCCTGGGACACCCGACTGCGCCGCCCGGTGGCCGTCAAACTCCTCCACCCCGCTCTCAACACCCAATTCGACATCCGGCGCCGATTCGAGGACGAGGCCCGGGCCGCGGCAGGACTGAGCCACCCCAACATCGTCGGCGTGTACGACTACGGCGACGACGCGGGCCGCCCCTTCATCGTCATGGAGCGCCTGCCCGGCGCCACATTGCACGATCACATCGCACGTGGTGCGATGCCACCGGCGAGGGTGCGCACGGTACTCGACGACGTGCTCGCCGCCTTGGTGGCGGCCCACTCGGCGGGCATGCTGCACCGCGATGTCAAACCCGGCAATGTGCTGGTCGCCACCGACGGCGCCACCATGAAGGTCACCGACTTCGGCATCGCCAAGACGACCGAGATGGCGCACACCATGACGGGCCAGATCCTCGGGACAATGGCGTATATGAGCCCCGAACGCGTCGCGGGGGCACCGTCGTCGATCATCGACGACCTATATGCCGTCGGTGTGGTCGGTTATGAGGCGCTGACGGGACGAAGGGCTTTTCCGCAGGACAATCCGGGGGCGCTGGCGCTGGCCATCACCCAGTCACCCCCTCCCCCGATATCCGCCGTGCGCCCCGATGTCCCTCCGCAGCTGGCGCGGGTCGTCGACCGTGCGATGGCCGCCGATCCTCGGCACCGTTTTGCGAGTGCGGGACAGATGCGCGAGGCGCTGGGGTTCGACAACGCGTTCCGGACCGACCTCGGTGTCGTGCCGGCCGCACCGCGTCCGGCGACCAAACTGCTCGACGAACCCGTGCCGGTCGGCGGCCCGGGCACCTGGGTGTCGCCCGAGGCGACCTATTACCCTTCGTCGAGCGGTCCGCGACGGCGCACATCCACCCGCACGAAGATCCTGATCGCGGCGGCCGCATCCGTCGCGCTCATCGTGGCGGTGCTGGCGCTGGTGACCGGCCCATCATCGAACGACACTCCGGCCGTACCCGATCCGCTGAGCACGAGTCCCCCGGCGCCGACACCACCTACCACCGCCCGAGCGCCGGTGACATCGATGAATCAGCTTCCCGCGCCGCCCAAGCGGGACGGCGACAAACCCGGCAAGAAGAAGGGCCACGGTCACGACGACGAGCAGTAGCGCTCATCCGACGGCCTCGGCAACCGGGAATTGCCAACTGCCGTCGAGGATTTCGGGCCGAGGTCGATACAGCCGCACCATGTAGTTCCAGCCCGGTGTGACGGGTAGACAATTGGGTGCCACGCCGTCACAGCCCCCGAACTGGATGACCACCGCTCCGGCACTGTCACGCTGCGCCGTCACGTTGTTCAGCGAGTAGGCGTTCTGCGGGTTAGGGGTGAAGTAGCCGTCCACGTTGTACACCGTGACCGACCAGAACCCGTCCACGGGAACATCTTTGACCGTCAACTGGTACAACGCGGTGCCGTCGTTACGCTCCGGCGTCACGTTGAGATAGAAAGCGTCCTGTTCCGGGTTACCACCCCACGCCGCGGCCGATCCGATCAAACGGCGTACCGGCTCGGTGGTCTCCTCGGTCCCGAACATCCCTTTGGTGTCGGGCACCGTCGCGTTGAGCAATACCAGGGCGTCGCGAACCTTTTTCTGGCTGACGGGGTCCCAGTCAGGGATGACGAATGTTCCGGGCTGGTCTTGACTCAGGGTCATCTGGTCCTGCAGGGCGTGGACGGCGGCGACATCCTGCGCATCGTTCGGGTTCACGAGGATGCGGCTGGCGAGCAGCACGTAGCGGGTGCCGATCTGCTCACGGGTGAGGATCTGCTCGGTGGCGCCGTAGTAGACGGCGGGTACGTAGTGATCCTCGGTGATCACCTGCAGGGACGAGAACCGTGAACCCGGATCGGGCGTGGTTACTGTCACGGGCCCGGCGTCGAGGTCGAGCACCGCCCCCGAGTAGAGCGTGTCGCGGTTCTGCCGCACCACCCGTTGTTGGTCGAGTGGTGTCAATTCGCGGAAGTGCAGGAAGGCGCCGAATCCGCCGTCGCCCGCGATGCGACTGAAGTACAGATCGGACTCGGCTCGGATGAAGTTGTCGGGAGTCACCGGAATGGCCATTCGACCACGGTAGAACACCGCGACCACCAACAGGGATGGACTGCAGGAGTTTTCGTCGGACTATCGAGTGGCTTCGGTACGATTCGCACATGCAGTCACCGGAGATCGACGTCGCCGCGAGGTATCAGCAGCTGCGGGACGTCATCGCCGAGGCCGGGTCCATCATTGTCGCCTACTCCGGCGGTGTCGACTCGGCGCTGGTCGCGTTCGCCGCCCATCAAGAGTTGGGCGACAGGGCTGTCGCCGTCACGGCGGTGTCGGCCAGTCTGTCGGCAACCGAGCGACGCGCGGCCCGCGATTTCGCCCGCCGGCATGGCATTGCGCACGTCGAGGTCGCGACCGACGAACTCGACCGCGAGGAGTACGTGCGCAACGACGGCTCCCGATGTTTCTGGTGTAAGACGGCGCTCTTCGACGCCATCGAACCGATCGCCACGCTCTCTGGTGCTCGAATTGCGTTGGGCACCAACCTCGATGATCTCGGCGAACATCGCCCGGGACTGGCCGCGGCCCGCCAGCGCTCGACGCTGGCTCCCCTGGTGGAGGCAGGGCTGGACAAGCAGTCCGTCCGCGACGTCAGCGCCCTGTTGGGCCTCGAGACCGCGGACAAGCCCGCGCAGCCCTGCCTGGCCTCGCGGGTGGCCTACGCCGATCGTGTGACACCTGAGGTACTTGCGCGCATCGAAGCGACCGAACAGGCCCTGCGCGACCTGGACATCGCCGTGGTGCGGGTGCGGGCGCACGCGAACGGGACGGTCGCCCGGATCGAAGTGCTTCCCGACGCGGCGGCCACCGTCCTGGCTCATCGCGCCGTCGTCGACCGGACCGCGCGCACACACGGATTCACATTTTGCGCCCTCGATCTGGCGGGTTTTCGGAGCGGACGGCTCACCGATCTCCTGATCACCGGTGCGGACCACGCGGCGCGCTGAGCGACCACCACCGCGGCGCAAAGGGCCGTGGCCCACTCGCGTGTCCGCATACGATACGAGGGTGTCGCATAGTAAATCCACCTTGCCGGCCGGTGCGTGATGCCCCGCCAGGTGGCCGACACGGCGCCCTTCACCTCGCTGACCATCCGGCTGATGGGACCGCTCGAGATCGACGTCGAACCCCCTCCGGCAGATTTCCGGATGCCGGCCGGAAAGGCCGCGCGGCTGCTCAAACTGCTCGCCGTATCGGCTGACCAGACCGTCTCGACAAGTGATCTGATCGCGGCGCTGTGGCCCGATGGTGCCCCACCAGGAGCGGCGCGCAACATCGCGGCACTGGTCAGCAGGCTGCGCGGATCCCTCGGCCGCGACGCCATCACCGGGGACACCCGCGGGTACCGGATCTCGACGTCTGACCGTATCCGCGTCGACATCGCCGAGGCGCAGAAGCTGTCGACCAGCGCCGCCAACGAATACGCGGCGGGCGCACACGGGCTCGCCGAAATGGCCGCCACCACCGCCGAGTCGATCCTGTCCCGGGGCCTCGTCCTCGCCGACGAACCAGATGCGGAATGGGTGGAAGACGCCCGGCGCCATGCCAACCGCCTGCTGCGCAGCGCCAGGGCACTGCGATGGAACGCCGCGCTGGCATGCGGCGACCCGCACGGCGCCATCGACAGCGCCGAGCCCGCGCTGGCCGACGACCCGCTGGACGAGGACGCCTGCCGCGCGCTGATGACCGGGCTGTATCAAGTGGGCCGGCCCGGCGCCGCGCTCTCGGTGTATGAACGGTTGCGGGGCGCGCTGGCCGACGCCCTCGGTATCGACCCCGCCGAGCAGACCCAGTCGTTGTATCTGTCGATCCTGCACGACGAACAGCCGCCGTCGCCCCATCCGTCGACGGGTCCGCAGCGACCGCAAGGCGACCAGGGCTTGGTGGGCCGAGACCGTGAGCTGACGGCGTTGATCGAACTGTGGTCGCAGGCGGCCGCCGGACACGGCGGGATGGCACTCATCTCGGCGGCGGCTGGCATCGGAAAACGCACGCTGGTAAGCGCATTGGCGGCCCGGGTGGCCGCCGCGGGCGGCATCGTGCTGCACACGGTGTGCGATGAGTCGGAGCGGTCCCTGTATCTGCAGCCGCTCGTCGAGGTCGTCCGCTCGCTGCTACTGGCCCGCACCCCTGCGGCGGCGCGCACGTTGTTCGGTGATGCGGCAGCACCGTTGGCCGACCTGATCCCGGAGATCACCCATGTGTTCAAGGAGCTGCCGCGAGACTCGTCGCTGCCCGAGGCACAGCACCGGCGGGTGCTCGACGCCCTGGCCGCGGTGTTGACCGGGCTCGAGCGGCAGGGTCCGACGCTGTTGATCGTCGAGGCGTTGGAACACGCCGCCGACGGCACCCTACAGGCGCTGCACGTGATCGCCGCCGCGGCGCGTACCCACCGGCTGTTGATCGTGGCAACCGTCGATGTCGCCGACAGCGAGCGCGCGGCCGCCACGCTGGAGCCGGTGGCCAAGGTCGTTCGGCTGGGGCCCCTCGACGAGGCCGGCGTTGCCGAGTTCCTGCACCGCGCCGGCTCACCGCTGGATGCCCAGCGGCTGTTCGACCTGACCGCCGGATCACCGCTGTACCTGACCGAACTGGTCCGGCTCGGCACCGCGCTGGAAACCGACGGCGACGAGCACATTGCGCTTCCGGATGCGTTGCGGGCGGCCATAACCGACCGCCTGACCGTCGTCGGCTCGGAGGTGCTGACGGTGCTGCAGTTGGCCGCGGTGTTCGGGGACAGTTTCACCCTCGACGAGGTGGCAGGACTCGGCCAGATGCGCGCCGAAGACTGCGCCCGGCATGTGCAGCGGGCGCTGCGCGCCGATCTCCTGGTGGCCCGCCGCACCAACTTCGGCTTCGCCAACAAGATCCTGCAGGAGGTGCTCTACCAGAGCATTCCCGAACCGGTGCTGATCAACCGTCACCAGCGCGCGGCGCAGTTGCTGGCGGGGCAACCGGAGGCTGCCGCCAAGCACTGGGCGGCGGCCGGAACGTGGGCCGCCGCCGTCGACGCCTGGCGGGCCGCCGCCGAGTCGGCGCACCGGGCGTTGAGCAACACCGAAGCCGCCCGGTTGCTCACGGACGCCGAGGCCGCGGCGACCCACCTGACCGACCCCGTCCCCCTGGCCGAGGTGTTGATCAGACGCGGCCAGATCCGCAGCGACCTAGGCGATTACCAAGGCGCGCACGACGACCACGCGCGAGCGCTCGGTATCGCCCGCGAGGTCATGAACGAAGCCCTGGAGGCCCGCGCGCTGGAACAGCTCGGCTGGACCGCGTTGTTCGCCCGCGACGCCCTGACGGCCGCCGACCTGGCCGCCCAGGCCGGCAAGCTCGCCGAGGACGCCGCGGCCGCGCCGGCCGCGTCCCGCGGCACCTTCCTGTTACTCGGCCGGGTGCGGCACTGGGACGGCGACTATCAGGGGGCCGCCGAGGCGTATGCGCGGGTGGTCGCGGAAAGCCCGGACGACGAGATCGCGGCGCAGGCCCTGACGTACCGCGGCGCCGTCCTGCAGCACGTCGACCGTTTCACCGAGGCCCGCCGCATCCTGGCCGAGGCCATCGTGTTGTGCCGGGCCAACGGACTCTTCCGCCCGCTGTTGCAGGCGTTGTTCTTCACCGCTCTCTCACTGGGCGATACCGGCGACTTCTCGCGTGCACTGCACCATCTGCACAGCGCGCGGAAGTTGATCGACGCAAACTCCATCACCTACTACCGCGCCGGCGTCGACACCACGACATCGTGGCTGCTCCGCGAGACCGGTGATCTCACGGGTGCGCGCGACGTGGCCGATCGTGCGGTGGATGCGGCCCGTCGCGGCGACGGCGCGCTCGAACTCGAGCAGGGGCTGCACGCGGTGCTCGCGGTCGCGGAATGTGAACTCGCCGCAGGCCATATCGACGACGCCGGCGCGCGCGTCGAGTCCGCTCTGCCGTTCCTGGAGCAGCCGCTGCCGTATCTCGCCCGCGGCCGGCTGCGACTCCTGGAGATGCAGGCGCGCTTCGATCCGGCGCGAGCCGAGGAACTGCTGACCCTGGCGCGGCGGGATTCGTCGCCGAAGTACCAGGCGTTGGCACTGTGGCATCTCGGCTCGCATGACGAAGCTGCCCGCACGGCAAGGGAAGTGGGCTCAGCGCAGCTGCTCGCCGAGGTGGGGACACCCGATGAGGCGTGGGCCGCGATCATGCGAATCGCGGCGCTGCTGCCCCGGGAGGACCGCGACCGGTTCATGGACGCGGGCCGGCTGCCACAGAATTGGCGTGCGCGGACAGGCCGGGTTGGCTGAACGGCTGGGCGCAGCGGTCACCAACAGATCTCCATCGGCTGATGAGGGATACCGAGATACACCTCGGTGGGACCATCGGTATTCCAGCCGAGATGCTCGAAGAACCGGACATTGCCCACCTGGATGTGGGCCTGCATGCTCCGCCCGCCGTGCGCGCCTGCGAGCCTGACTGCCAGCCGTACCAGCGGACCACCAAGACCGGCGGATCGCCACTGCGGCAGGACGGCCAGCCGGTCGCCCTGCCAACGGATTCCGGCTCGGTCCACCGGGTAGAGCCGCACAGCTCCGACCACCCGGTCGTTGACCAGACCGACGCAGTGCACCGTGCGCCGATCGGAATCCCAGCGGTCCCGGTCGCTGCCCTCGAACACCTGTTGTTCGGCCACGAACACCTGGTGCCGCACCGACCAGTGCGCGTTCAGCTCGTCGACCGAATCCGCGGTCCGGCACACGGGGATGCCGTGCGGCGCCACCAGGGTCGACGGCTGCTCGGTCATGACGGTCGCCGCCCCAGCTGCAGCAGGGGACGATCGGAGGCCATCGTGTTGATGGCCGAACATGCCTGGCAGCGGGCACATCCCGCGGAGACGTTGCTCGCATCCATGCCACGCAGGCGCATGTGCGCCGCGACGCTGCGGTAGATGCGTTCGGTGTATTCGCGCGGCGGCGGTGTCACGTCGGCGAGCAGGCTCCCGACGACGGGCCTGATCGGTACCACGAAGGGGTAGACGCCGATGTCGATGGCCCGCTTGCACCCTTCGACCGTGACGTCCGGGTCTTCGCCCATTCCCAGGATGACGTAGGTGGACACCTGGCCTTCGCCGAAAACCTTGACGGCGCGCTGCCACGCGGCGAAGTACGCGTCGACACCCGAGCGGGCCTTACCGGGCGCAACCCGGGCCAGTACCTGCGGGTCGAAGGTCTCGATGTGGATGCCGACCGAATCGATGCCGAGATCCGCGACCTCGTTGATGACGTCGAGGTCCCGCGGCGGCTCGAACTGCACCTCGACGGGTAGGCCGGTGGCCTGCTTGACGGCGTGGCCGCACCGGGCCACGTACAGCGCGCCACGGTCGCGCCCCTTGGAGCTGCCCGTGGTCAGGGTGACATCGACGACGCCGTCGAGTTTCTTGGCCGCCACCGCCACTTCGGCGAGTTGCTCGGGTGTCTTCTTCACGATCGTGCGGCCCGCGTCGAGCGACAGGCCGATGCCGCAGAAACCGCACTGATCGCTGGTGCCCCAGTACGTGCAGTGCTGAACGACCGTGCTGGCCAACGAGTCCAGATGCAACAGCGCGATCTGCCAGTACGGCACCCCGTCGGCCGTCTGCAGGTCGTAGAACTTGGGCCGAGGGGCGCCTTCGGCCGCGGCCATCCGCACCCCGTCGCGGTAGATCGCGAAACCGTCGTCCTCACGCTCCAGCGTGTAGGGCGAGTTGCGGGCCTCCGGCGTTTCGGTCGGCACGGTGACAGCCACACCCTCGACCCAGATCATCCCCGAGTCGGTGGGACCCGCACCACCCACGCGCCGTTCCATCTCGGCCCGGGTGCGCATACCGCGGCTCTGCAGGTCGGTGATCAACCCGCCCAGGGTGGTTGGAGTGTCGAGGGTCGTTGTCATACATGCACCTCCGCCATCATTCATAGGAAATGAGTGTGTATCATACGATATGTGCGACGCGGTGCGGTCGCTACGCTCCGGCGAGGCGCGACGCCAGGGCGCGCGCCGCGTCGCACATCGCGTCGAGGGGCACACCCAGGCGCACGGCATGGTCGATCGAGCCCCGGTCGACGGCACGCGCGCGGGCCACCAGGTCGTCCTGGCCGAGGGCGTGTAGGTCGGCCTCGGTGGCGCAGTGCGTGCGAGCGGCCCGACCCAGTGCCGCCACGGCGGCCACGGCGGCCTCGTAGAGCGAGGCGTCGACCAGCGCCAGTGGGTAGATGCGATCCTCTGCGGCCTGCCACCGGGCCCGCGCCACCATCCGCTCGAAGGCCAACTGATCCGAGTTCGGTTGCACGCCATCGGCCATCATGTTTACTATAGTAAACGTCTATCTCGTATTATCCAAACATAGTCTCGCGCGGCAGGTTTCCGGTGCCGCGCCCAATCTGATTCCGGAGAATTCGTATGCGTCGTACCGCGGTCGTGGCGTTGGGCGGCAATGCCTTCACCCGAGCAGAGCAGCGCGGCACCCACATTGAGCAGGCCAGTAACGCGCTCGCGATGGCCCGGAGCATCAATGCGCTCATCGACGACGGCTGGCATGTCGCCGTGGTCCACGGTAATGGCCCGCAGGTGGGTTCTCTGGCGATCCAACAGGAAGAGGGTGCGGCCCTGGTGCCCGCCCAGCCGCTGTTCACCCTCGGTGCGATGACGGAGGCCCAGCTGGGCAGCATGATCGCGCTGTCGCTGCGGCAGGCCTCGGGCGGTCGACTGGACACCGTCGCGGTGGTGACCCACACCGTTGTGTCGCAGGATGATCCGGCGTTCGCCAATCCGACCAAGCCGATCGGTCCGTTCTTCTCAGCCGACCAGGTCGAGGAACTCGCCAGGACGCGCAACTGGGTCATGGTCGAAGACGCCGGGCGCGGGTACCGCCGTGTCGTGCCGTCGCCGCAACCGGTGTCCATCGTGGAGAGCCGCGCCATCCGCCTGTTGATCGCAGGCGGCGCCGTGGTGATCGCCGCCGGTGGCGGCGGTATCCCCATCGTGGAGACCGACGCCGGTTTCGTCGGCGTCGACGCCGTGGTCGACAAGGACTACGCGGCCGAGCAGTTGGC
>CAMFLL010000164.1 GCA_945957405.1 uncultured Mycolicibacterium sp.
ACCCACACCTGTTCAAGTTCGGATCGATCGTGCTGACGATGAAAACCGAACTGCCGTTCTACGTCGGACCCTCCCGCGTCGTCGAGGCCGCCCCCGCCCTCACCGACGGTTCGGGCTGGTTTCCCATCACGCTGGCCAACCCCGCCACGGTGGAATCCTGGCGTCGGTTCGTGCTCACCGACCAGGCCCAGTGGATCCTGCCCGACCCGTCTTTCGGGTCCACCAAACGCGGCCGCAGCATCGCCGACCGCGGCCGCACCACCGCGCTGCCGCTGCTGGCCAAAGGCGAAGGCATCACGGTGGATTCCGACCCCGACACCCAGACGATCGTCGCCGAGAACGACGCCCTGGTGCAGGCCCGCTACAACGACGACCTGCTCTACCCGGCTCCGCCTGGGGCCAAGCAGGATTTCATCGTCCGTGTCACCAACTGCACGAACCCCGACGGCGCAGGGTTCCGCCTCATCGAACCGCGCTGGTATCTGACCCCGTTCTCCCGGCCGCGGATCACCCTGTGAGCACCACCGCGCTGCTCGACCGGATCCAAACCAACTGCGATCACCTACGCGCCCGCAACGACGAATGGGCCCGCGCCGAACCGGAGATCTGGCTGATGCGGGCCACTCCCGGCGAGACCGGCCTGAAACCGATCGGCCGGCTGCCCTACCAGGTGGCCACCAAAGCCAAGCTGCCCCGCAAGAAGAACGTCACCGCTACCGCGGTGATGAACTGGCGACTCGACCATTGGCTGGCCCGGGAGCTGATCAAGACTCCCAACGATCCCGAGGTCTGCAAGAACATCGTCTTGATCATGCGGCGCGGCCCCCGGCAATGGTCCGGCCTGCTCCATCACTGGGACGTCGAAACCCGCCGCGGCGTCCACTATTTCACCACCACCTGGAACGACGACATGCAGTTCCTGCAGTTCATGCTGGGACCGCCCAACCCGGCACTGCCGCTGCCAATCTTCCAGGGGCCGCGCGTCTTGCCGCTGTTCTTTCCGGCGAAATATGCGATCGCGCTGCTGATCCTGATGAACCTGATCCGGATCATGGGGCACCCGTGGACGCTGCCCGACGACCCGTTCGACCTCGACCAGTGGGACTCCCTGGTCGACTGGTCGGACTGGCAGGTCCGGATCAAATGCAAAGCGCTGCCGTTGGATGACTCCAGTCTGTGGACCCTGCTGGCCACCCGGATGAACACGCTGGACTCGGTGATCGCCGACGCCCTCGACGACGCCCAACTGTGTGTCATCTACCGCCGCGTCATGACCGACTGGGGTGACACCGTCGAAGGGCTGCTCGGCGGGGACAACGTCGCGCACGGCACCCTGGTCTTCGAGATCGTCGACCGCTCCGGCTTCTACGATCCCGACGGCACCCTGCTCACCCAGAACATGTTCGGCGGGCTGGTCCGGACCATCACCGTCTACGCCGCAGGGTCGCTGGAAGATTCGGCGTCGGTGTTCACCGACGACGAATCGATCACCCCCGACGAGTACTGGCAGCAAGGGTTCATGGGCACCTTTGCCCGAAGACCCTGGATCACCCTGCGCGACTCACCCTGGGCGCAGTTCGACTCCAAAGTCACCTGGTCCCCGGCCACCGCGGTCAGCGTCGTCGTCGGCGGCGACAACCCGACCGCCGACGCGATCGCCAAACTCATCATCGAAACCTCCGGGAACCTGCTGGGCTACTTCCTGCTCGGCGGGTTCGACTCCCTCGGCGACATCGCCGCCGACGTCATCATGCCGTTCATCGTCGGCACGATCTTCGCCTGGGACGAATGGAAAAACATCGGCCGCGCCAAAGAACTCGGCTGGGTGCACCTGCCCGAGATCTACCAGCGCGGCGCCGAACAAAACGCGTGGTCGCTCTCAGCGTGGGTCACGATGCGCGGCGGCTTCACCGCCACCAAATCCGAGACCTCCCACCAGATCGCCCTCCCTTCCGGGCACTGGTCACTGCTCTACGCCGACATCGGCGACCGGGTCCAGTCCACCCAGTACGGCATCACCAAAGCCGGCGTCGACGTCATGTTCATCAACCAGATCGAAGAGATGAACGACGCCTGGGACCACAGTCAAGGCGAACCGCTGCGCACCGACTGGAAGATCGGGCAGAACAAAGCCGCCATGAGCATGGGCGAACGCTCGGCCCGGCTGCTGAAAAAAGCCCTGCAGACGATGAACGACATCGGCATCCACCTGATCTCGTGAGGACACCACTGTGACAGGAACACTGCTGCACCGCAGCGACATGGGCACCCTGGAACTCTCCCAGGGCGCCCTGAACATCGACTACCCCAACAAGTTCGGCGGCCCCTTCCCCGACAGCGCCGCGATGCGCATCGTCGTGACCGACTCCTCGGCGGCAGTCCTCGACGAATGGGACGCCGAGCACCGCGGGCACGTCATGAACCTCACCGTGCCCCGCGAACAAACCACCGCCATCCCCATCGGCGCCCAGTTCGCCCGGTTCGTCACCTGGGACGACGGCGAAGAATACCAATGGGAACACGGATACGTCGTGCGCACCGAAGTCATGTGGGCCAACGCACCGGCCACCCAAATCGAGAACCGGCCCCTGGCCTTCGCCTACGTGCCCGGCTCCGCGGTCGGCAACCGCTGGCGCAAGACCGGCGGTGTCGGCGGACTCAAGATCTACGACAACTCGCTGTTCAGCCTGCCCCGCGCGCTGGGCATCGACAACGTGTTCAACACCAAGGCCGCCGCGGTGTGGGACACCCCGTTCGCCACCGACTCCGTCAAAGTCGTCGTCAACACCATCGACGGCGGACTGGGCAAATCAGCCGTCGCGCTCTGCTCCGACATCAGCATGACGTCCTATCTGGCCGTCCAGTTCGAACGCGCCCTACTCACCAACAAGCTGCACATCATGCACGGCACCGGACCCGTCACCATGACCGACCTGGTGACCCCGGTCAACAACACCATCACCAACACCGACACCTACTCCATCGTCTACGACGCAGCTTCGAAAACAATTGCCGTGTACAAAGGTTCGTCACTCACCCCGCTGATCTCGTGGACCGATACCACCGACCTGATCCCGCACGGCGGCGGCTACACCTACGGCGGGGTCAACTTCGATGCCAGCCTGATCAGCCCCGGACCCGAATTCTCCTACTGGGCCATGAAGGACAACTGATGCCCGACCAACCCGAATGGACCTCCCGGCAACGCCAGATCGAACTGCTCGCCCAGGGCATCGCCTATATGCCGCACCCCGGCCGCAACGAAGTCGACGTCCCCCTGCCGGGCGGATCCCGGATCCCGTTCGCCGAACGGCTCTACGACAAGGGCCACCGCGTATTCCCCGAGCTAGCCGAAGTCGAAACCGTCACCGTCGCCGAAGACCAGCTCGGCCCCTACGCCGCCGCACGCACCGTCCTGCGCGACGAGGCGCAACTGTGGAAACTGCTGCACGCCAAAGACCCGGACCTCTACCAGCGGATCCGCGACGCCCAGACCGACGAGCAGCTCGCCGCGATCGCCGCCGACATCGGCCCCAAAGCCGGCCACGACATCGAACGGATCATGGCGATGATCGAGCAGATCCGCGGGGCCGCATGACCCTGCCGCTCGGCGGCGGCGGCCTCACCCCGGGCGACTGGTGGCTGCACCAGGGCGCCCTGCAGCCCGTCTCCCGGATGGCCACCGACCGCAATCAGGCCGCCATGACCACGTTCTACAAGACGCTGGTGAAAGAGTCCGCCGGCTACCAAGGGGCCAAGGCCGGCGTCTGGGCCGGCCTCGACACCACCCTGCCGCTACCGGCCGCCATCATTCAAGCCCTGGTGCAGAAGGCATTCGACGACGTCACCGACACCGTCCACGACATCGAGTCCGCACTGAGTGCCGCCGCGGCCCGCTTCAGTGACAAATGGCTCGACATCATCTCCGCCCAAACGTCCGCCGACTACGCCAACGCCCAGCTAGCAGCGCAGAACCGGGCCATCTCCGATCTGTTCGACGCCGGCACCGCGGGCAGCCTATCCAGCACCACCTGGGACGTCGTGTACTCCGCGCTGGCCGGCGGCACCGTCGGCGTCGACGGCAAAGGCAACCTGGTGTGGAACCCATTCGGCGGTCTGGGTCGAAAAGTGTTCTGCCGCTACAAGCCGGTGACCCTGGCCACCAATCGGCAACGCGTCTCGACCGTGATGGCGCAAAAGGTCCAGGACCCGCTGCTCGGCGGAGACTCCTGGGCCCGGGTCTACGCACGGGTCAACAACACCAACAACACCGCCGTATACGGCGAGTGGGGCAACAACACCGCCCGGATCGGCTGCATGGTCAGCGGCACCGAAACGGTCCTGGCCTCGGTCAGCCAGACCACCGGCAACGGCGACTCCTGGGACTTCTACGCCGGAACGCCCGCCGACGACTACGAATTCAAGCTCTACCGCAACGGCGTGTCCGTATTCAACGGTCCCGTCGTCGACGGCGACCACATCTCCCAACTCGGCGGCGCCAACCGCTATGTCGGACTGGGCATGTACGCGGCCAACCGCGCCCTGTTCACCCTCCAAACCTCCCCCGGAAAGATGGCCGTCTTCTCCGCCGATGACTACTGAGAGCAGGCACCCCCTGATGGCATTCACCGTCACCCGACACGCCACCGTCTACCGGCTCTGGCGCGACGACGAGCTGCTCGACGCGCTGCGCGACCACGTCGCCACCGGCTGGATCGCCAACATCGTCGGCGGCCCGGGCCCCGGCCCGGGCGACCCACCCACCTGGGGCATCCGATTCCAACGCGGCACCGACCAACACGCCTCGGAATCGCTGAACCAAGTCGTCGTCTCCGACACCGCCGTCATCCAGATCCTCGACCCCCAGGACTACGCAGTGGCCTACCCCGACAACCCGCTACCCCAGGAGTGACACTGTGACACAACGCTTCCGCGTCAACAACGTCTTCGCCCCATTCTCCGGCCAGCCGCTGCAAGTCACCAAAGTGACCGTGACCCCATACCTGAGCGCCGGGCAACTGATCGCCGACCCCACAGACGACACCACCCTGGTCCCCGACAAAGGATTCGGCACGGTCGTCAACGGGATCCTCACCGGTACCGACGGCGCCGCGGGCATCGAACTACAGTCCGACACCGACGATCTCGGCCTGGGCGCCCCGCTGATGTACAAGATGACGTTCCTGGGTGTGCGCGCCGGCGGCAAACCCGTCCAGATCAACCCGGTGATGTTCCCCGCCTCCACCGACGACGCCGACGTGCAACTGTCCGACCACATCGGTGCCGCCGAGACCCCGGAGTCGACCAGCACCACGATCACCCTGCCTCACGGGGACGGCACCACCTACCTCAACGACCAGGGCACCTTCACCGAGCCCGCCGAGGGGGCCAGCCTGCCCGCCCAGTCGGGCAACGGCGGGAAATTCCTCACCACCGACGGCACCACCCCCTCCTGGGGCACCCCAGCCGGCGGCGGTGGCGGGGACGTCGCCGCCGACACCCACGCCGCGTCCAGCAAGACCACCCCGGCCGACGCCGACGAGCTGCCCCTGGTCGACTCTGCCGCCGGCAACGGCCTCAAGAAACTCACCTGGGCCAACCTGAAAACCGCCGCGGTCACCGCCGCCACCGTCGGCGCTGTCGTGCACGCCGCCACCGCCAAGACCAACCCCGTCACCAATGACGAACTGGCGCTGATCGACTCGGCTGCTTCCAATGCCCTCAAACGGATCACCTACGGCAACCTCGCCACCGCGATCATCGCCCTGATCACCGACTCCGCACCCGGAACCCTCGACACCCTCAACGAACTCGCCGCCGCTCTGGGCGACGACCCCAACTTCGCCGCCACCATCACCGCGGCACTGGCCGGCAAACAGCCACTAGACGCCGACCTCACCGCGATCGCCGCGCTGACCACCACCGCGTTCGGGCGTAGTCTGCTCACGCTGGCCGACGCCGCCGCGGGCCGCGCTGCCCTCGGCCCGACCGGCACCGCCGACGCGACGACCTACCTGCGCGGTGACGGCACCTGGGCGACCCCGGCCGGCGGCGGCAGCAGCGCCGTCGCAGTCAACGCCCAGACCGCGAGCTACACCCTGGTCCTGTCCGATCAGGACAAGGCCATCGAGGTCACCAGCTCCTCGGACCTGACCGTCACCGTGCCACCCAACGCCTCAGTCGCCCTGCCGGTGGGCTCAGTGATCGAAGTGGGCCGGTTCGGGACCGGGCAAGTGTCCCTCGTCGCCGGCGCCGGGGTCACCATTCAGACCTCGACGTCACTGGTGCTACGCGCCCAGTACTCCACCGCCGTTCTACGCAAACGAGCTACCAACACCTGGATCCTGTCGGGAGACCTCCAGTGATCTCGCGCGCCGCTCGCCGCACCACCATCAAACGGATCTTCCCGCTGGCATCGTGGTTCTGGGACAAGATCCCGTCCTCACCGCTGCTGCACCCGCTGTCGACGTCGTGGGCCACCACCGTCGCCAACGGAGGAACCGGGCATGTCGCCGACATCCACGAATTCGGGTGCACCGTGGTACGACCCAACCAGATCGACACCACCACCAGCGCCTACGACATCGCGTTCAGCAACGACTGGGGGCCAGACCCGTTCGGATCCGACCTCGTTCACATCCCGGCCGCCACCCCCATCCCGGTCGGCGGTGATGGTCACGTCGTTATCGTCGACCCGATCAACGGCAAGGCCTACGGGCTTTGGCAAGCCACCAATCCCTCCGGGTGGGGCGCATCCTGGGGTGGGGTCGCCGCCCTCTCGGGTGATGGGATCGACTCCGCCGGAAGCAAATCCACCGCCTCGCGGCTGTCCCGGTACGCCGGCATCGTCCTCATCGACGAACTGGTGGCCGCCGCCAAAGCCAACACCGGCCTGCGGCACGCCCTGTTCTTCTCCAGCGCCTACACCGCCCCCAGCTTTGTCTACCCGGCCGCCGACACCGACGGCGTATCAGGGTCCATCCCCGAAGGGGCACGCCTGCAACTAGACCCCTCGATCGACGTCGACAGCATCTCCGGAATCACCGCCGCCGAAAAAGTGATCGCCAAAACCTTGCAGACCCACGGCGGCTACATCGCCGACTCCGGCGAAGCGCCGCTCGCGCTGATCTGTGAAGACATCCCCGGGGACCCGGGCGACGCCTACACCGCCCTGGGATTCGAATGGGACTACTTCGACATGACCCACATCCCCTGGTCGAACATCCGGTTCCTGCAGAACTGGGACGGCGCCGCCGGCGCGGGTCCGGCCTTCGAAATGCAATACATCGACTCCGGCGCGGCCGCCGCCACCTCCCTGAGCGTGATGCCGACCCACCAGGCCCAGGACCTGCTGGTGGCCTACGCCTACCGCGACGGCAACAACACCGCGCCCACCGTCCCCGCCGGATGGACCGTCCCCACAGGCGGATCCGGGGGAGCCAACACCAACTCGGCGGTGATCGCCTCCAAGCGGGCAACGTCCAGCAGCGAAGTGTCAGGCACCTGGGCCAACGCCACCGGGCTGGTCATCGAAGTGTGGCGCGGCGCCGGCGGGATCGGCGCCGTCGCACTCGGCGGCGGCTCCGGCAACACCATCACCTACCCCGCCGCGGCGCTGACCGACAAGATCGGCAGCTCGATCGTGTCGCGGTTCGCCGGGCACCGCACCGCCACCAACCTGCTCACCAACACCCCGGCCGGATACCTCGCCCGCGCCGGCGTGGCCACCGAAGCCCGTAGCCTCGATACCGCCGTCGGTGTCACCGGAGACCCCGCCTCAGCGACACAATCGGTCAACCAGTCCTCCGGATGGCGGGCCGCCACCATCGAACTGATCACCGGCGTCGCGGCGTCCTCCGCCGGCTCAGGCAGCCTCAACTTCACCCGACTCATTCCCGCCGACGCCAAAGCGGTGCTCGTCGGCGTGGCCGTCGGACTCAACAACATCAACTCCTTTACTGCCTGGACCCGCACCGTCACCTGCGGCGGCGTGGCGATGACCAGCCTCGGGGTCATCAACACCGGCGGCAACCCCGGCCCGTCCGGGTACTACGGGTTCGTCGAACTGTTCGGTCTGCTCAACCCCACACCCGGGGTCTCAGCCGTCGCGATCTCACTGTCCGACGGCTCCCACACCCCGACATCGATTGTCGCGTGGTCCGACACCTTCGACGACGTCTCCTCATTCGGCAGCCCCACCACCGGTGTCGGATCGACCGGGGCCGCCTCACTGTCGGTCACCGCCGCCGCCGGAAACAAGATCGTCGCGATCGCCGCCGGCGGACAAACCTTCTCCGGAATGACGCAAACACAACGAGCCGTCAACAACGTCAACACCTCATCCGGCGCCGGCAATATCGCCGTCACTCAAGCGGTCTCCGCCGGCAGCGCCCTCACGCTGGCCTCCACCAACGCCATCAACGACTACTGGGGAATCGTCGCCGTCCCCCTGGTCGCCTGACACCCCGCGCTCGTCGTCACGCCCGAAAGGAACCACCCGTGAACCCGCTTTCCCTGATACCCAAGAGCGTCAAGGGCAAGATCGCCCTGGCTCTACTGTCCGAGGCCGTCGACTACCTCAAGGACCACCCCGACAAGATCGACGAACTCAAAGACACACTCGCCGAACTGATCCCCGGCAAGGTCGACGACCAGGTGCTTGGCCTGTTGGCGACCATCCTGAAAGGCCTCGGGCTCAAATGACCGAGATCGTCACCCGCCAAGCCGTCGAAGCCACCAAGGCGTTCATCCGCGCCCGACTCGGCGACCCATACGTATACGGCGGTGCGCTGTCGCCCACCAACGTAAAGCAGGGTACCGACTGCTCCGAGGTGTGCCAGACCTGCCTGGAGATGGCGTTGGGGCGCTACCAGCCCGGCCGCCAGGCCGAAGGTGCGACCACCGAGTCCTA
The DNA here is from genome assembly GCA_945957405.1 of uncultured Mycolicibacterium sp. GTDB lineage: Bacteria > Actinomycetota > Actinomycetes > Mycobacteriales > Mycobacteriaceae > Mycobacterium. Next base: position 8,912 of record CAMFLL010000164.1, read on the forward strand.
CCGCGGCATCGGCATCGGCCAGGTCGGCCCGTTCGGCACCATCCGAGTCGCCCGTCCGGGTGATATCCCGGCGAACGCTGCGGCGAAGGTCGCACTCCATCACGGCCCCGGCGGCGGCGCCAATAGCCACATGTGGATGGAGCTCGACGGGATGCGGGTCGAATCCCGCGGCGGCGGTGTCGGACTCATCACGCAGCCGCGCGCGATGGCGATCGATGACCCGTACGCGACCGCGTGGTGCTACCTTCCCGGCCCCATCGTCGATGACGGCACACCCATCGCCCCCGCGGTGATCATCCTTGGCCAGGCCTACGAGAACTCCGGTGATCGAGTGCGGCAGCTGCAGCTCGCACTCAACAGTCAGGGCGCAGCGCTGGACCCTGACGGCGAATTCGGTCCGCTGACCGAGGCAGCAGTGATCGCCTATCAGCGCAGCAAGGGATTGGAAGTCGACGGTGTCGCCGGGGCCACCACTGCTCGGGCGCTCGGCCTCACCTTCGGCGCTCCAACGCCCGATACGACACCATCCTCGGTGGTGGCCGTTCTGCGGCGCGCGATGTCACCGACCGAGCAACCGAAAAGCGTTCTGGCGAACTACCTGCCGCACTTCAGCGAGGCGGCCCGCGCCGCCCAGATCAACACCGTGCCCCGCGCCGCCGCGTGGTGCTCGCAGATCGGCCATGAATCCGCCGGCCTGAAGTACATGGCCGAGATCCAAACCAACGGCCCTGACTGGTCGGATGATCGCCGGACCTACCGCGGCCGCGGGCCCATCCAACTGACCTGGTCCTCGAACTACCGCAAGTTCGGAATCTGGTGCAAAGCACAGGGATACGTCACCGACTCCGAGCTCTTCGTCAAACAACCCGAACTCGTCGAGCAACCCAAATGGGGCTTCCTCGCCGCGTCCTGGTACTGGCTCAACGCCGGCCCGCGCCCCGGCCAGATCAACTCCTACGCCGACGCGGGCGACATCCTCGCGGTGTCCCGCTGCGTCAACGGCTGGATCGAGGACCAAAACCCGGTCGGCTGGGACGACCGCCGCACCCGATACCTCAACTGCATGACCATGGGTGACGAACTGCTCACCCTCACAACATTATCGATGCACATCGACCCGATAGAGGAACTGCTCATGTCCGACCTCGAAGTTGAATCCCTGTCCATCTACGCCACACCCGGCGAGCCGAACATACCGATCATCCGGATGATCCAGGCCATCGACGCCGCGCTGCACCGGGTCGCCATCGTCGAGCCCGACGCGCGACTCGGCGACCCCGACGCAATCGGACGGCTCGCCCGCACCGCGGTCGGCAAAGGCAAATTCCGCGACGCCGCCACCATCAACCACGCCCAAGCAGTGCTAGCCGAAATCAGCGGCAAGACAGTCGACCAGATCAAGCAACTCATCACCGAAGGGAAAATCGCATGACCATCATCAACGAAGACCAGAAGGCCAAAGTCCGCCAATACCGTTACACCGCAGCCGCTGTCGTCGGCACGGCCGGGCCCGCGCTAGCCATCGCCCTCGCCCAAGGCGGGGTGTCAAAGTGGATCGCCGTGGCCGTCGCCGCCGCCAGCGTCATCACCGGCGCCGGCGGATCCGCTGTCGCCGCCGCCAAAACCAAAACCCAACGCGACGATGGCCTGTTCACCCCGACCGAACAACCCGACCTGCTCGACCAGGTCACCACCGGCCTGACGCAACTCAGCCAAGCCAAACAAGACGCCGTCGCCAAGTACGACCAAGCCACCGCCGTCGCCGGCCAGGTGCTCGGACTGATCCCCGACGTTGGTACCAAAGTGGAGAAAGCGCTTCAAGCCGCCCGAACCATCCTCGACTGACCAGAATTGATCGAATACTGTTGCAGCACACAACTATTCGAGCTACGCTGTAGTCACAACACAATAGAGGCGGCGGGGTCTGGTGGCCACCCACACAGCAACGCTCACCCGCAAGGGACCGAGCCTGACCGGAACCAAACCCCCGAGCAGAAACCATGGATGCTGCCCCGCCGCCACTGCATACCCCGGAACTCTCGGCGGTTTGCGGAAGGACACCCCCATCAAATGATTGATCGCGCATCGGCCAGCCCGGTGCCTGCGTGAGCTTCCTCAACCCAGCCGCATGGAACGGCATCAGCATCGTGTCGCTGATCATCGTCCTGGCGGCCGGCTTCGTTATGGCACTCTTCCGCGGCTGGATCATCCTCGGCATCCACCACCGAGAACTCATGCTGCAAAACGCGCGCGAACTCGCCGCGATGGAGAAACGGTCCACTGACGACCAGGAAAGCATCGCCAAATTCGCCGACGCCGCCGCCCGCTCAACGGCTGCGGCCGAGGTCCAACAGTCCATCGTGAGGGCCATCCGGCAGATCGCGGAGGAGCGTGCGCCATGAAGTGCTGGTGGCAACGGGAACTCGCCGAGGCGCGTGCACGCGCTGACCGCGCCGAACGGGAACTGCCCAATTCCTCAGCGCAGCGCGCTGAGGCCGAACGCGTCGACGAGTACGCGAAACACTTGGAGGAAGACTTGCGTAGGGAGCTGGCCAAGAACGGGTTCGCTGACGCGCTGCGGGCCGCGTTCGGGAGCACCAGATGACTACCGAGACCGTGGCCAACGCCGCGCTGTGCGTCCTGGCCGGCGAAATGGTCGTCTTCCTGCTCACCTACGCCATCGGATCCCCTTGGTGGGCCACCCGTCTCGGACAGATCTACATCGTCAAGACCACCCTGCTAACCCTGGTGCTCCTACAAAACGCCGCCTCGGTGCTCTCCGACGCCGACTATCCAGGCCGCCATCCGCTCCGCCTGGTCATCTACGCCGGCGGTGCCATCGCGATGCTCGCACTCTGGGCCATGCTGCGCCGATACCAACGCGAAGGCAAAGCCCAACGCGCCGAAAACGGAGACACCCGCACGCGCTGGCAAGTCTGGGCCGACACCCTTCGCGACCGGGCGCGGCGACTCTAAACCACTGCCCGGTTATGCCAAGGCGAATCGGTGCGACATCTCCTCGACGAAGACCTGGGCACTCGGGACGATTTCATGACGGTCCAAGGTGTACGCGGGGCACGTCGCCGCCGCCGAATCCAAGTCAGCGATGAAGCTGTCCTCGGAGCCGCGTCGAGGGATGTGATACGGCCGAACGTGGGTGGTCTCTCCCGACTTCACCGCCAGGACGCCCCACCTGTTGCGGAGCCGTTTCCGCACTGGCTCCAACAAGCCCACTGAAAGCGGGTCAGCCGCATATACCCGGTTGGCCTCATCCTCGGTCAATCGGACGAACAGCACCTGGATCGCGCCCGGCCTGACATCGAAACCCCAGGCGAGAACAGCACCGGCGGAATCGCCAACAGGAAACAGGGCAGAGTGGACCCGCACCCGAACGATGCGCTGGTCGGACTTGAGATCTGACACCACCCCGGTCCAGCCGAGGCCTCGGATTATTCGCTTCACGCGCCGATGATGGAGATGCATATCTGCGTCACACCTCGCCTTCTGCCAGCAAGTCTAATGATGTCCGTCCAGCATGGGACCACCACATCCTGTGGATTTCGATGTCGTCCTCCGGGCAGGCCGCCAAAATGCTCGCGTGCTGAGGATTTCTACTCGACGGAGTGTGAAGGCAGCGGTACTGCTCCCGAACAAGCCGTACAACGTCGAAATGGCGAATTCTGTGCCCAGCGCGTGGCTTGCGTCCGAGTACCGCATAGACCGTCTGTTCAAGCGACATCCGGCCCAGGAGGGCCGAAACGTCGAACTCGATCTCAAACCGCGGTACTACCCGAAAGTGATCCGTCCCGAACTGGGTCAACCACCCCTGGCTCAGATCCGCGCCTGTCGGCAGCCGGCACTGGTGAACTACGTCCGGGATACGCGCGATACCGTCCCGAAACGACGCCGCCGCGCCCTTCTTAGCCATCCCGCGACGTCACACAGCGAAGAACCCCCGACATAGGCGGCAGAATACTCGATAGACGCACGCAAACGCGCAGCCTAGCCCAGGTAAGCGTGTTCACTGGCGCGCCCGCACGGGATGAAGTGACAGCGTCCACGGTCGCGTTCTACGCTGCTCATCTCTCCCGAACCGGCCCGTCGAGCGCGCAGCTCTGCGGGCCGGTCTCGTATCAGTCAGTAGAGGCCTTGAGCCTTCAAATCGGCAACCTGTCGCTTGGTGCTGTCCTCGTACTCGGTGCACATGTAAACCGACGCAGCGCCAACGACTATCCCGGTCTCACCCCACGCGTAGCCCTTGCTGGCCAAATCCGTCATGATGGACTTCACTGGCACGCCCGACCGCAACATCTTGCAGACATACTTTCCGTCGTTAATGGCGTCGACCGACGAGTCGTAATAGACGCCAACGCTGTCTAGGCCGCTTAGGTAGTCGATCTCGTCGGCGTGCGCGTGCGCCGGCCATAAGACGCCAGCGAAGAAAAGTGCGGTTGCTGTCAGCATCCCCCTCATGGCCGGGAATCGTACGCCGCCACAACGCCAGCTGCCGACGATCCCGTCCTGTCAAGAACGCGGACTATGTTTGGCGGAGTGACCGAACCTGTTAGCCGCCAGAAGTCCGGCCGCGCCGCAGTGAAGCTGTCCGACCTCACCCTGATCGTCCGCCCGGCCGGCAAGCCGGCCGAGATCCGCTCATTCACCGACGCCGAGCGCGGCGAGGCCGAGCAGTACGCCGGCCAAATGGACGCCAGCGTCGAGACGCTTCCACTGTGAGACCGGAGGTCGGCGACCTCGTCGAGACCACCGATGGCACCTGGATCACCAGGCCGCCGTACCGCTGCAACCACGGCCACGTGCTTGAGCCAGGTCACTTCCAGGTCGGCCACGTCGCGTGTCATGGGCACGGTGGCGGGGGACACACAACCTGGCATTGCGAGCAATGCCCACGGGTAGAACCGCCCGTGTATGGGCCGCCGCTTGGTAAGCACTGCACGCTGCTGCAGGCCGCCGCCGCCGTGCGTTAGTGGCGATTGAAGCTCTAGCTACCCTTCGCCGTCGGCTTTGCTCGATTCGAGCCATTTCCGTCGGCTCTCGTTTACCTGTGTTAGCCAGGCCGACGCTTCGTCGGACTCCTCCGTCGCTGCAATGTCCAGCCATCGGTCGGTGTAGCGATCGACGATGCAGTCCCGGTAGAACGACGCTGATTCGAGCTGTTCTGGCGGCTCTGGATCGAACTCAGTGCCCCATCTCGTCGTGGCCAGCAGTCGATAGGCCTCGGCGGGGGTGGTGGGGAAGAATGCTCGCGAGCCACGAAGCGTTTGCGCGACAAGCAATCCAGCCTCTTTCCGGATGTGTGAGGCGACCACAATGCATGCCCCACACGATGGGGCGGAACTCTGTTCGAGGACGTGGGCCTCGAACTGTTCGTCGCTCAAATCGTCGTGATTGGGTGAACGCGCAGGCGCGCTGCGGTCGCAGAGTGACCGACGGTCCGACATCCCAGATGTGCCTCATCTTTGGCACTGGCTGTACTGACATCAGGCTGCTGTCCCGTCTCTCGCCGGATCATCGTGTGCGTTGTCATCTTGGTCGAGAATCGCGTTTCGCATCTCGTCGGTGACACGCACGAGCGGTGCCAGGCGGAATGGGTCGAGGAGATCGATCCCTTCCGCACGGCGACTCTCGGACACCCTCGTGTAGATCTCGGTGGTCGCGAGATTTTGGTGACGCATTAGTGTTTGGACGACCCGCACGTCGACACCGGCTTCGAGGAGTGCGGTGCCGAACCAGTGTCGCAGCCAGTGCGCCGACCCGATCACGCCAGCGCGGACCATTGCCTCTTTGATCGTCCCCGATATGGACTCACGCCTCTGGTGGCCGCGATCGGCACCCGGGAACCAGAAACCCTTTCGAGGCATCTGATAGGCGATCTCAATGACGCGGTGATGCAGCGGCAATGAGGCGGTATGGCCACCTTTCCCGGTCACGATGACGGTCCTGTCGACCAGGTCGAAGTGTTCGCCCTTCACCTTCGCGATCTCGTGAACGCGGAGTCCTTCAAACGCCGCAAGGATCAGCATCGCCTTGGTTCGCCGATGGGCGCGAACTGCGATGATTCGTTGCATGTCCTGGTTCGATACCGGGTGGGGCGCACCCTTCGCTCGTCTTGGGCGATCGATCGTCACCATGGGATTGTCGATTCGATGGCCGCGCTTCTGGAGCCACAGGAACCACGCTGCCAGGGACGTGTAGTACGTCCAGCGGGTGTTCGCCGACCAGTCGCCGCCCTCGGCAAGCCACTCGACGATGTCCACGATCTCGGCATGCTCGGGCTGCACTTTGCACCATTCGGCCATGCGCACCACCGTGGCTACCCGTTCATTTACAGTCCGGGCCGAAAGTGTCTTGGCGAACTGCCATGTGCGCCACTCGTTAACTGTGGGATATTGAGTAATCCCCCGACTACTGATCACGACCGACAAACTTGCCATATTGTCTCGAGCCTTCATAGGCGGGCTATGTTCACAGTTTGATCGCGTGTCGGTCACAGAATTGCAGTTCAACCGCCCAAAAGTGTCCATTAGGTACCCGTCGGGCGCAACCGCCGACGGGGCGGAGTCGGTTCGGGACTCCTGATCGGAACCACGTTGTGACGTCCGATAGGTACGGGTTTGAGGCGTTGCTGGATGCCTTGTAATGAATAGGTCGGGGGTTCGATTCCCCCAGGCGGCTCAAATTTCGCGATCCGAACT
>CAMFLL010000165.1 GCA_945957405.1 uncultured Mycolicibacterium sp.
GGTCAAAACTCGCGACCAGACGCGAACTCGCACTTTCCGGACCGGAAAAGTGCGAGTTCGCGTCTGCTCGCGGGGAGTGGTGGGCGGGGGGAGTCAGCCGCGGGCCAGCGCCTCGCGGGCCGCGGCGCGGCCGGTGCGCACCGCACCCTCCATGTATCCGGCGACCCACTGGTCGGAGCCGCACACATAGAACGGCGGTTCGTGGGTGCCGTGCAGCGGTCCGACCCGGTGCACATCGCCGGGACGCCACTGGGTGACGTAACCCTGCGTCCACGGGTCGGTGCCCCACAACCGCTCGAAGGTCGCCACCGGTGTCAGCGCCTCCGGGCCGAACCAGTCACCCAGCTCGGCGAGCGCCTCTTCCCGGCGGTGCCGGCGCGCGGTCGACACATAGGCGGCATACCGCTCCGGCGGCACCAGGCACGACAGCACGCCCTCGTTCTGCGGCCACGACGAACCGAGGATGCCCTCGGATTCGGTCAGCCCGTTCTGCCCCCTCTTTCGCCAGAACGGGTGATCGTATGCCGCAACGAATTTCGCTGCGAGGGCGTGCCGCTGGCGGTGCAGCGACTCGAGTCGCTCGTCGGACACCCCGTCCACCCGGATGTCCCGCAGCGGACCGGCGGGCAGGGCGCTCACCACGGCATCGGCCGACACCAGGTCACCGGAGTCGAGTTCGACGGTGCATCCGCCTGCGGCGACCTTCACCGCGCGCACCGGTGCACCTAGCCGGATCCGGCCGTCCAGTTCGGCGGCCATCCGCAGGGCGACGGTTGCCGATCCCTGCGCGACACGCAGGTTCTCCCACTCGTCGTAGGAGTACAGCCGCTTGGTCGGCGTGCTCGCGCATTTGCGCAGCAGCGCCAGCAGCGAGGTGCGCTCGAACGATCCCGAGCTCAGCCCCAGCTGCCCGGCCTCCAGGACACGCCGGACGTTGGGGGTGGCCTCGACGGTGCCGAGCCAGGTCGTCACCGCCATCTTGTCGAGTGCCACTGCGTCGGGATGTGACCATGGCTTGTCGGCGTCGACAGTGGCTGCCAGCGCGGCGAATTCGTGTTCGACGCGTTCCATGCTGGCGTGGTCCTCTGCGGAGAACCACGACGGGGTGTCACCGACGAAATTGCCCTCGTGCAACACGTAGGTCAGCTCACCCGGCTCGGCGACGTAACTGGGGATCAGGGTCAGGCCGAGCTCGGCCACCAGCTGCTGGTAGGCGGTGTGCGCGTTGCCCACCACTTCACCGCCGAGCTGCACGATGCGGCCGTCGGGAAGTGTCACCTGCTCGACGCGTCCACCCACCCGGGGCCGGGCTTCCAGCACCAGCACGTCGGCGCCGCCGGCGACCAGGTCGCGCGCGGCAGACAGACCAGCCAGTCCGGCGCCGAGAACCACGACGTCGTAACTCATTTCGAATATTCCGATCTCTTGTGTGATGTCAGGTCAGAGCAGTGGGGCCAGGCTGTGTTCGCCGTGCCAACCGATGCGCACGCGTTCGCCGTCGGCCCACCGCTCTTCTGTACGGGCCGAGTGCAGGTTCTGCTCCAGGACGGAAACCTCCACGCCCGGTGCGATTTCCAGGACGTACGTGGTGGTGGCGCCGGCGTAGACGGTGGCCTTCAGGATGCCGTCGGTCTGCACCATGTCGGGGGTGAGATCCGAGAGCCAGATCTTCTCCGGGCGCACCGCAATCGACACCTCGTCGCCGAGGGCGCAGCCGTCCAGCGGGCCGGTCTGCAGCGCCACGCCGCCCGGCAGTGTCAGCCCGTCACCGGCGTAGGTGCCGGACATCAGGTTGGCGGTCCCGATGAATTCGGCGACGAACCGGGTGGCGGGCCGCTCGTAGATGTCCTCTGGGGTGCCGCACTGATGCACCCGGCCGTCGCTCATGATCGCGATGCGGTCCGACATCGTCAGTGCCTCCTCCTGGTCATGCGTGACGAAGATGAAGGTGATGCCGACCTCGCGCTGAATGCGCTTGAGCTCCACCTGCATCGCCTTGCGCAGCTTGAGGTCGAGCGCGGCCAGCGGTTCGTCGAGCAGCAACACCGACGGGCGGTTGACCAGCGCGCGCGCCAGCGCGACACGCTGCCGCTGACCACCGGAGAGCGCCTTCGGCTTCTCCTTGTCACGGCCGGTCAGCTGCACCAGCTCGAGCATCTCGCCGACGCGCCGCTTCATGTCGGCCTTGCCGATACCGCGCCGACGCAGCCCGAACGCCACGTTCTCCCAGATCGACAGGTGCTCGAACAACGCGTAGCTCTGGAAGACGGTGTTGACGTCACGACGGTTCGGCGGCAGGTCGGTGACGTCGGCGCCGTGCAATCGCACCTCGCCGCGGGTCGGGTCGACGAAACCGCCGATCATCCGCAACGTGGTGGTCTTGCCACACCCCGAGGGGCCAAGCATCGAAAAGAACTCGCCGGCGGCGATGTCGAGGTCGAGATCACGCACCGCGGCGCGGTCACCGTAGGTCTTGGCGATCCCGCGCAGCGACACCGCGGACGGGGCGGCGCCCGGACACGCGCTCAGCACATCGGGGGCGTCGGTACGTTCTGCGACAAGCATTTTCATGGACATGGGCTGGTTATCCTCCGAACAGGTCGAGGCTGTTACCGCGCCGTCCGAACAGGCGCGGGACGAGCAGGGCGAATGCGATGAGCAGCAGAGAGCCGACGAGCATGAGCGTGCCGACGGCGTTGATGGACGGTTGGATGCCGAAGCGGATCGCTGAGTAGATGCGTACCGACAGCGGCTGCGGGTCGACGCCGCTGGTGAAGAACGCCAGGACGAAGTCGTCGAACACCATGGTGAAGATCAGGATCGCGGCCGACAGCACCGCGGGCCACATCACCGGCAGCGTCACCAGGCGCAGGGCCTGGAACCGCGTGGCGCCCAGATCCATGGCGGCCTCCTCCACCTCGGGATTCAGTTCGGCCACCCGTGCGCGCAGGATGACGGTGACATAGGAGATGGAGAACGTCGTCTGCGCCAGGATCAGGGTGGTCAGCGACGGTTGCAGGTTGACACCGCGGAACAGCATCAGCGACGCGACGCCGGTGACGATCTCCGGGGTGACCAACGGGATCAGCATGATGAAGTTGGCGGCGCCGCCGAGGCGTGAACGCGCCCGCACCAGACCGAATGCCAGCAGGACACCGATGGCCACCGAACACACCATCGCCACCGCGGCGACCACCAGGCTGGTCTCCAGTGACCTGGTGAGTTCACCGTCGTTGAAGAAGGCCTCATACCAGCGCAGTGACCAGCCCTCGAAGACCGTGAGCGATTTCTTGGTGTTAAAGCTGAACAGCACCACCGCGAAGATCGGCAGATACAGCAGGACAAAGAATGTCGCGGTCACGGCGATGGCGAACCGTGGTTTGCGGTTCATGCCGGAACCCTTGCGCTTGCGCGCCGGCGGGGCCGCAGCGGGCGCGGTGGTCTCGGGTCGAGACAGCGTCGATGTCATCGCTGAGCCTCCTTGGCGTCGCGGGCGGTCTGTCGCAGGTAGGCGAACATGCAGATGAGCAGCAGAACCATGAGCGTCATCGTCAGTGCCGAACCCAGCGGCCAGTTCTGGCCGGCGAAGAATTTCTCCTGGATCAGGTTGCCGATCATCAGGTTGTCCGGACCGCCGAGCAGTTGCGCGCTGATGAAATCGCCCATGGCGGGCAGGAATACCAGCGCCAGGCCGGCGTATGCACCAGACCGCGAGGCCGGGATCGTCACGGTCAGGAACGTCTTCCACGATGAGCCGTAGAGGTCACGGCCGGCCTCGATGAGCGAGCCGTCCATCCGCTCCAGGGATGCGTAGATCGGCAGGATCATGAAAACCACGTAGCCGTAGACCAATCCGCCGATCACCGCACCGGCGGTGTCGAGGATCTGGAAGCTTGCCGGCATCCCGAGGTGGCGCAGCCAGGTCATCAGCATGCCCTCGTCGGACAGCAGCGTCTGCCAGCCGTACATCCGGACCAGGTAGTTGGCGAAGAACGGCACCACCAGCAGCGCCACCAGGGCATTCTTGTAACGGCCGCCGTGACGGGCAATCGCGTACGCGACGGGGTAGGCGATCAGCAGGCAGATCAGCGATGCCGCAACGGCATACAGCAGACTGCGGGCGATGACGCGCAGATAGGTCGGGTTGAACACGCCGATGATGTTGTCCAGGGTGGTGCCGAAGCGAGGATTGCCCAGCGCATCGGTGGTGCCGAAGGACAGCGCGATCAGCAGCAGCAGGGCGGAGACGAAGAACACCGCCATCCAGGCCGTCCCGGGCAGCAGCATCCACGTCCACAAGCGTTCCCGGCGAACAGGCCGGGGCGGCAACACGTCTGGGGTCTGCTCGGGAGCCGCGAGCGTTGTCTGAGTGGTCATACTCCAACCTTCATCTCGGTGTAGGCGGCGTCGCGGGCCTGGCTCTTGGCCACGCTGTCGTTGGTGAAGTACAGGTTGCGGGACAGGTCGTCGACGGTCACGGTGCACTGCGGATAGTCGGCGACGATCTCCTGGTAGGTCTCCTCGGTACCGTGCACGGGCATCGGATAGCCGATGTAGTTGATGTTCTTCTCGACGTTCTCGGGCCGGAGCATGTAGTCGATGAACAGCAACGCGGTACCGGGGTGGCGAGCGTTGATGGGGATGGCGTAGGTGTCGGAGTTGATGGGTGTGCCCTGCGACGGCGCCTCGAATCCGTACAGCGACGCATCAGGCGCCTGGCCCAGCAGCGCAGCCATGTCGCCACTCCACATCTGGTGCATCCAGGCGTCGCCGGCCAGCAGGTTGTTGTAGTCGTCGCTGCTGAATCCGCGTAGATACGGTCGCAGGCTGCGGAACTTGTCGACGATCGACGACAGCTCGTGGTCGACCGCGCTGTTCAACTCATATCCCTGCAGCAGGGCCAGCATGCCGAGTACTTCATCGCGATCGTCGAGCACGAAGGTGCGGCCCTTGGACTTGTCGTTCCACAGGTCCGACCAGCTGCCACTCAGGTTTTCGCCGAGTTTGTCCTTACGCCAGGCGATTCCGGTCTTGTACATCGAGAACGGGATCGAGTGCGCCGATTTCGGGTCGTACCAGGGGTCGGCGAAGTTCGGGTAGTAGTCGAAGATCAGCGGGGCGTTCTTGAGGGTCGCGGGGTCGATGGTGTGCAGCCGGTTGGCGGCCACCAGCTTCTGCACCCACTGCGCCGAGGGGAAGATGATGTCGTACTCGTTGCCTGCGGCGAGCTTGGCCTGCATGCTCTCCATCGAGTCGAAGTTCGACTGGATGACCTTGACGCCGTATTCGTTCTGGAACCCCTCGAACACAGTCGGATCGACGTAGTCGGCCCAGTTGAAGTAGACGAGATCGCCGTCGATCTTGGGGACGACGGGCGGGGTGTCGACCTGCTGGGCCGTCGGTGTCATATAGGCGCAGCCGGGCACGGCCAGTACCGCGGCGGCCAGCGAGGCGCTGCCGAGCAGGAACCGCCTGCGGTTGAGGTTGGGGGATGGGGTCATGTCAGTTGTCTTCCTCCGGAAAGGGTGTGGTGATGCCGAGCACCCGGCCGGCCTGCTCCCAGATCGCGGCGCGCGCGCCTGCGATCGACAGCGACGGGTTACCGAACATCAGTTGCACACCGAAGCCGTCGCACAGTGAGCTGATGAGCCGCGCGTGAGTGACGGTTTCACAGGGTGTGAATTCGCCGCTGGCCACACCGTCGGCCAGGGTCTCCTCGATCCAGCTCTGCTGGGCGCGGTTGAGTTCGATTGCCAGGGAGCGGGATTCGGGCTCGCGGTTGGCGCGGCACCACAGCTCCTGGTACATCGCCCATTCGCGGCGCAGGCTCTCGGTGGTGGGCAGCGACGCCGAGATGATGCGGGCGAGACGCGCGGTGGCGGTGTCGTCCTCGGGACGGCCCGCATAGACGTCGCGGCCGGTGTGTTCGAACGAGTGCCGCAGCGCTTCGGCGAACAGCTTCTCGCGGTTGTCGAAGTGATAGTGCAACGCTGCCGTGGAGACACCGGCCCGCTGGGCCACCATCCGCATCCGGATCTTCTCGAATCCTTCTTCGGCGATGATCGCGCAGGCTGCCCGCAGGATCGCTTCGCGAGTCTCGGCGGCGATGTCGGCTTTGGTGCGTCGGGTGTTCTCCACGGATAACATCATCGGTCCCGCTCCTTCGGTAGGCCGGCATCTGGGTGGTCCAGCCCGTCGGCGAGGTCGGCGCGGATCCGGCCGGCGAACCAGGCCACGCCCTTCTCGCGCATCGACAACGGGCCGGGCTCGAAATCGGTGTTGCCCAGCCCGATCTGCATGCGCTGCACCAGGTCCTCGTCTTCGTGGTTGGTGATCTGGCTGATGTAGAGATTCAGTTTCTGCGCGACGCGGGTGCGCGTATCGCAGTCCTTGCGGCGCAGGTAGGTGCCAGGGACGTCGACACGGTCCACCCCGGCCGGGTTCATCTTCCACAGCAACACGTGGTCGGGGTACAGGTCGATGACGGTGTTCGGGTAGATCGCGATGTACCGGAACACGCGGTGATCATCCTCGTCGAGTCCGGGCATCGGCCGCACCAGACGCTGGTAGAGGCGTTCGGCCCAGTTGTCGGAAGCCTTCTCGCGCAGTGGGGCGTCGTATGTCACGTAGGTGTCGGTGGTCTCGACCGAGTAGCGCTTGTAGTCCAGCAGGCGCATCAGGCCGGGGTGGGCCACGGGGACGTGATAACCCTCGAGGTAGTTGTCGACGGCCACTTTCCAGTTCGAGTCCTGGGTGTGGTCGGAGTTGTTGATGTGGATGCGGGCCTCACCGAACGGTTCCATGTCACCGCCGAGGTAGCGCTCGAGGAGCGGCCGGATGCCCTCCAGTTGCGGTGCCAGCGGTGCCGCCGACGAATCGAGGTTGACGAAGATCAACCCGCAGAACACCTCGGCGCGGGCGGCGAACAGCGAGAGCTTGGCCTTGTCCAGGCAGGGGATGGTCCGGTTCTCGGGAGCGCCGACCAATGAGCCGTCGAGGTGGTAGGTCCAGCCGTGGTACGGGCACCGAAGTGCCTTTTCCTCGCCGGGCCCCGCCACCAGTCGCGTGCCGCGGTGCCGGCAGGTGTTCAGGTGTGCGCGGATGTCACCGTCCTCGGTGCGGACGACGACCACTTCCTTGCGCCCGATCATCCCGACGATGCGGGAGCCTGGGTTGGGCAGGTCGGTGATGTGTCCCACCAGCTGCCAGGTGCGGTCGAAGATCCGCTGCTGTTCCAGATCGGCGACCGCCGGGTCGGTGTAGTAGCGAGATGCCAGGCCGGATTCGAGTGGCTCGAGTGCGACTCGCGGTCGGCGCGCAGGCCGCTCTGAGACCGTCTCTTGCGGGGCATCCGCGGTGACGGATTCTGGCGCGATCGTTGTCTCGTTCATCGAGGTGTTACGTCTTTCTCCCACGTCAGAGGGGGTACGGGGGCCAGTCGAAGGCCCGTATCGGCGACTTGCAAGTAACTAACTAATTGATTAGTTTGTTACTCTGCCAGTGTCCCGCATCACATGTCAAGCCACAGGAGACTCAGTGCACAGCCATCAGAACCGCGCCACCGCCTGGCTCGGCCTGACACCCGAACCGGAGCGTTCACTGCCCGAACTACTCGCGTATCTGCGCGACGGTTCGCGGGCGTCGGCCGCATCCAGGCTCGGTGACGAGCAGCGTCGGGTGACACATCTGGTGCTGCGGGGCAGCAACCGGCGCTGGTTGCGCTACCTCGACCGCGCAGCCGACCTCGCGCTCGAGATCGCCGACGGGACGCGGGCGGGCGATCCCGAGTCGGCGCTGGCAATCGCGGAAGTGGTGCTGCATCACGACCGCATGCTCATCGGCCTGCCCGGTGACGCGTACTACCGCACGGCGGAACGGCGACGGCGTCTGGCCGAGGCCGTCGAGGTGCTTACCGCCTGCATCGCCGTGCACCACCCCATCGATCACATGGAGATGTCATGAAACTCGTCCTCGACACCGACAGCTGCCAGGGCTACGGCCTGTGCCAGGTGGCGGCGCCCACACTCGTCGATCTCGACGACTCCGGGTATGCCGACCTGCTCGGCGACGGCACCGTACCGGCCGGCGAACACGACCGTGCTCACGAAGCCGTCTCGGCATGTCCGGCGCGCGCGCTGGCGGTCCAGAAATGAGCCGTGACCTGCGTGCCCTATTCGATCCCGCCTCGATTGCCGTCGTCGGCGCCAGCGCCGATCCCGCCAAGTGGGGCAACGCCGTTGCGGCACAGGCACTCCGGGGGCGCGATCGGCACCAAATCCAGCTGGTGAACCGCCGCGGCGGCGACGTGCTGGGTCACCCGACGGTCACCTCGGTCGGCGACCTCGAGGCTCCGGTGGACCTGGCCGTCATCGCGGTGCCGGAAGCCGGCTTCGAAGACGCCGTCGACCGCGTGCTCGCCAAGGGCGCGCGCGCAATCGTGGCGATCACGGCCGGTCTCGGTGAGGTGGGAGCGCACGGCCGGGCCCGTGAAGAGGCGCTCATCGCCCGGGTCCACGCTGCCGGCGCCGTGCTCGTCGGGCCCAATTGCCTTGGCCTGGTGGACAACACCACGGCGACATACCTTTCGTCGAACCAGTTCGTCCCCGGCAATATCGCCGTGCTGAGTCAGAGCGGCAATCTCGCCATCGAACTGGACCGGTTGTTCGCCGCCCGCGGAATGGGTATGTCGCGGTTCGTCTCGCTGGGTAACCAGGCCGATGTCTCCCTCGTCGAGCTGATCGAGGCGTGCACCGCCGACCCCGCCACTTCGGCCATCGCCGTCTACGTCGAGGATTTCCGCGATGGTCGCGGATTCGTCGCCGCCGCACGTGCCGCGGTCGCGGCGGGTACCCCGGTCGTGGTCCTGGCCGCCGGAGCAGGCACCGCCGCCGCGCGCGGCGCCCAGTCCCACACCGGATCGCTGACCAGCGACGCCGCCGTCATCACCGCGGCGTGCGCCGTGGCGGGGGCGGTTCGCGTACACACCCCACGTGAGCTTGCCGACGTGTTGATGGCGCTGCGGGCGCCGACGACGCCGCGCGGTACGCGGGTTGCGGTGTTGACCGACGGTGGTGGACACGGTGTCATCGCCTGCGACGTCGCCGAGGCGGCGGGGCTCGAGGTCCCTGCGTTGAGTGCGGCGACCCAGGCCCGGCTGCGCGAGGCATTGTGGTCGCAATCGCAGGTGGCCAACCCGGTCGATCTCGCCGGTGCCGGTGAGATGGACCCGGACAGCTACGCCCGCGCCTACGCGGTGCTGCAGGCCTGCGACGAAGTCGACGCGGTCCTGATGACCGGTTACTTCGGCGGCTACTCCAGCGGGGAGGACGGCCTGACCGGCCTCGGCCCCGCCGAGTGCACGGCTGCCAAACAGATCGTCGCCGACGCCGGGGACAAACCGACCGCGGTGCAATCCATCTACCCCGAGGCGCCCGCATGCCGGATCCTGGCCGACGGCACCGTCCCGGTGTTCGGTGCCATCGAGGACGCTGCCGCGGCCCTTGCCGCGGTCGCCGCGCCGCCCGCCACCGCGACAGTCCTGCCTCTGCCCGAACCGGCCGAGCGCGTCACTCGATCCGATTACATCGCGTCCCGGAACCACTTCGCCGGGGCCGGAGTCGAATTCGTCACCGCGCGGGAGGTGCGCTCCGCGGCAGAGCTGGCCACTGCCGCCAGTGAACTGCGGCCACCGTACGTGCTCAAAGCGCTCGGCCTGCTGCACAAGTCGGACGCCGGTGGCGTGGTGGTCGGCATCGGATCGGCCGAAGAGCTGACCACCGTCCACGCCGAGCTCGTCGCCAGACTCGAGCCGCCATCGTTCTCGGTCGAGGAGATGGCCGACACCCGCGACGGCCTCGAACTGATCGTCGGTGCGCGCTGGGATCCCCGATTCGGGCCCACCGTCCTGGTCGGCATGGGCGGCACCGCCACCGAGGTGCTGCGTGACGTCCAGGTGGCACTGGCACCCGTCGACGAGGCTGAGGCCACCCGGATGCTCGAAAAGCTGCGCACCGCAGCACTGCTGGGTGCCTACCGCGGTCGGCCCGCTGTCGACACCGCGGCCGCCGCGCGGGTGGTGGCGCAGCTGAGCCGGTTCGCCGCCGCGCATCCGGAAATCGCCGAGCTCGAAATCAACCCGTTACTGGTCACCCCGTCGGCAGCCACCGCTCTGGATGCCCGCATCGTCCTGCATCAGCACTGAGAACAAGGAGACACATCAATGGATTTCGCCTACACCCCCGAACAGCAGGAGCTCAAGGCCCGTGCCGCGGCATACGCCGAACTGCTGATGGATTACGAGGATCAGGCCGAGGAGGCCGGCGGACCCCTGCCCAAAGAGACCGTCGAGAAGCTGACCCGCGCCGCCATGGACGCCGGCGTCTACGGCATCAACATGCCGGCCGAATGGGGTGGCGCCGGCCTGACCCTGCTCGAGCAGGTGATCGTCGAGGAGGAGTTCGGCAAGGTCACCAACTGCCTGTGGGACATCCCGTGGCGGCCCTCCAATGTCCTGGCCCTGGCGTCGGCCGAACAGCGTGAGCGCTACCTGCTGCCGATCCTGCGTGGTGAGCGGTTCGACGCCTTCGCCACCACCGAACCCGACTCCGGATCAGATGCCGGCGCCATCGCCACCACCGCGACGCCGGTCGAGGGCGGCTGGGTGCTCAACGGCGAGAAGTGGTTCGTCACGTGCGGGGACATCGCCGACTTCCTGCTTGTGCAGGCCAATGTGCTGCCGAACAACGAATCGACACTGTTCTTCGTCGAGAAGGACAGCCCCGGTGTGCGGCTGAGCCGGACGCCGCGTTTCATGCACTCCGCCGTCAACGGACATCCCGAGTTCATCTTCGAGAACGTCTTCGTGCCAGCCGATTCCGTTCTCGGTGGGGTGGGGCAGGGGTTCGAGCTGACCAAGGACTGGTTCACCGATGAGCGGCTGATGATCGCGGCGCGCACCGTCGGTCTGGCCGAGCGTGCGCTGCAGCTGGCCAGGGGCTGGGCGATCCAGCGGAAGCAGTTCGGCGTGCCGATCAGCGACTTCCAGATGATCCAGGCGATGCTGGCCGACTGCGCCGTCGACATCGCGGTCAACCGCGCCTACACCCACCAGGTGGCGTGGGAGGCCGACCACGGGGTGGACCGCAAGACGCTGCACGCCAAGGCTTCCATCGCGAAGTTGTCGGCCAGCGAGGCCGCCGGCCGTGTCGTCGACCGCTGCCTGCAGATCTTCGGTGGCCGCGGCTACGACCGCGCGTACCCGATCGAGCGGATGTATCGCGAAGTCCGCGTCGACCGCATCTGGGAGGGCACCTCCGAGATCCAGCGGGTGATCGTCGCCAACGAACTGATCAAGCGCGGCACGGCATTTCTCGACTTGCCGGTGGCCTGACCATGCCCGCTTCGGTCCTGCGGCCCGATGTGCACCGGGGCACCGTCGCCCTGGTGACCGGCGGGGGCACCGGGATCGGTCGCGCGGTCGCGCTCGACTTCGCCGCATGTGGCGCTGATGTCGTGATCTGCGGTCGCAGGCGCGACCCGTTGGCGGAGACCGCCGCGGAGATCGAGGCACTCGGCGCCCGTGCGCTCGTCGTACCCGCGGACATCCGCGACGAGTCGGCGGTGACCGGTGTGGTCGACGCCGCTCTGGAGCGGTTCGGCCGCATCGACACCCTGGTCAACAACGCAGGCGGGCAGTTCTCCGCACCGGCCGAGGAGATCACCGGCAACGGGTGGCGCGCGGTGCACCGGCTGACGGTCGACGCCACCTGGTCGGTGACGCGCGAAGTCGCTGTGCGGGCGATGATTCCGCAACGCTCGGGCGTCGTGTTCTTCATCGGTTTCTCGCCGCGACGCGGTATCGCGTCGATGGTGCACGCCGGCGCCGCGCGCGCGGCAGTGGAGAACCTGGCGTCCGGGCTGGCTCTGGAGTGGAGCCGGTTCGGTATCCGCACCATCTGTGTCGCACCCGGCACCATCGCGACCGAGGGGATGGAGCGCAACTATCCGCAGTCCGACCGCGACCAGTGGGCGGCGGCCATACCGCTGGGACGTTTCGGGACCGCCGAGGACGTCTCGGGCCTGATCACGTTCCTGGCATCGCCCGCGGCCCGGTACATCACCGGAACCACCATCACCGTCGACGGTGGCACCGACGCGTGGGGCAACGGCGTCCCAGCACCACAACTGGATACAGACAACACAATTACAGCCTGAAAGGAACAGCTCGACAATGGAATTCGCATACACCCCGCGCCTGCTCGAACTCAAGGAGCGGGCCAGGACACTGACCGAGAAGATCATGCCGTTCGAAGACGAATGCGAACGCAACAACGGGTTGTGCGCGCAGTCGCACGCGTCCATCAAGGCCGCCGTGCTCGACTCGGGCCTGCAGGCGATCAACACCCCCATCGAGTTCGGCGGTGCAGGACTGTCGGTGCTCGAGCAGGTGGTGGTCCAGGACGAACTCGGCAAGCTGACGAATGCCCTGTGGGACTGCGTGTGGCGGCCGGCCAACCCGCTGGCGCATGCCACCCCGGAGCAGCGTGAGCGATACCTGATCCCCGGGGCCCGCGGTGACCGTCGCGATGCCGTTGCGATCTCGGAAGCCGGTGCGGGGTCGGACTTCTCGGCCGCGCAGACCACCGCGGCACCCGACGGCAAGGGTGGGTACGTGATCAACGGAGAGAAGTGGTTCGTCACCGTCGGGGACGTCGCCGACTACCTCATCGTGCTCGCCTACGTGGACGGTGCGCCCACGATGTTTCTCGTCGACGCCGACACCCCGGGTGTGACGATCACCAACGTCCCGCGCTACACGCACACCTTCGTCTATGAACACCCGGAGTTCTCCTTCACCGACGTCCACGTCGGACCGGAGGCCGTGCTCGGCGGTATCGGTGGGGGACTGGACCTGACCCGCGACTGGTTCACCGAGGAGCGGCTGATGATCGGCGCGCGGACCATCGGTGCGGCCGAACGCGCGCTGACGCTCGCCGTCGACTGGGCCCGCGAGCGCGTCCAAGGTGGTGAGCCGCTGATCAACCGGCAGCTGATCCAGGGCATGATCGCCGACTCGGTGGTCGACATCACCACCAACCGCGCCTACACCCATCAGGTGGCCTGGGAGTTCGATCAGGCCGACCCGGGTGACGCCGATCAGCGAAAGACGCTGCACGCCAAGGCTGCCACCGTCAAACTCGCAGCGTCGGAGGCCTCCAACCGCGTGGTCGACCGGGCGGTGCAGATCTTCGGCGGACGCGGATACATCCGTGACTACCCCGTCGAGCGGTTGTGGCGCGAACTGCGTGTGGACCGTATCTGGGAGGGCACCTCGGAGATCCAGCGTCTGGTCATCGCCAACGAGACCAACAAGCGCGGGCTCGGGAGTCTGCTGTCGTTCCCCGCGCCGATCGGCGGATAGTCGTGACGGCCGGGGACACCGGGACGGTCGACGTCCGGCGCGACGGTGACGTTGCCGTCGTGACGCTGTGCCGCGAACGCAAGTGCAATGCGCTGTCCAACCACATGGAGAACGCACTGCTACGAGCGCTGCACAGCCCGGAGGTGATCAACAGTCGCGCAGTCGTCGTCACCGGCGGCGACGCGGTGTTCTCGGCCGGTGCGGACGTCACCGAACTACGGGAGATGACGACGCGCGACATCATCGAGTACTACGCGAACTCGGGTTCGGTGTATGAGCGGTTCGCGGCCCTTCCACAGCCCACGGTCGCCGCCATCACCGGCTGGTGTCTGGGCGGTGGCCTGGAGTTCGCGCTGGCCGCTGACATCCGGATAGCTGACAGCGCAGCGGTTTTCGGCTTTCCCGAGATCGACATCGACATCCTGCCTTCCTCGGGCGGGTTGACCCGGATCGTGCGCGCGGTCGGGTCGGGGCGTGCACGGGATCTGGTGCTGAGGGGACGGCGGTTCGGCGTCGAGGAGGCCGAGCGGTGGGGCATCGTCAGCGAGATCGCCGCGCCCGGCGAACACATCAAACATGCGATGGCCGTCGCGCGGGAGATGGCCGCGCATTCGCCCACCGCACTGCGGATCACCAAGCGGGTGCTCGATGTCAGCCTCGACGCGCCGATGCAGGCCAGCCTCCTGTTGGAGGAACTGGCCTACGCGGTGCTCAACGACGCCCACTGATATGCCCAGCAGACGCAAAGGGCCCCGTTCTCGGGGCGAATGTGGGGTCCTTTGCGTCTGCTCGCGGGTGAAGGGGGAGCACTAGGCTCTGCTCCATGAGCGATCTCGATGAGCTTGAGGCCCGCGTCCGCGATGTGCTGCCGTCGGTCCGCGCCGACCTGGAGGATCTGGTCCGCATCGAATCGGTGTGGGCCGACCCCGATCGGCGCGACGAGGTGCACCGCAGCGCGCAGAAGGTCGCCGATCTGTTCACCGGTGTCGGGTTCCCTGACGTGCAGATCGTCAGCGAGGGGGGCGCGCCGGCCGTGATCGCCCGGCACCCCGCACCGGAGGGCGCGCCGACGGTATTGCTCTACGCCCATCACGACGTGCAACCCGAGGGCGACAGCGCGCAATGGGGCTCAGCGCCTTTCGAGCCCACCGAGCGCGACGGCCGGCTCTACGGTCGTGGCACCGCTGACGACAAGGCGGGAATCGCCACCCATCTGGCCGCCATGCGGGCGTTCGGGGGCAAACCGCCGGTCGGCGTGACGGTGTTCGTCGAAGGGGAAGAGGAGTCCGGTTCGCCGTCGCTGAGCGCACTGCTCGCCAAGTACAAGGATGCGCTGGCCGCCGACGTCATCATCATCGCGGACTCCGACAACTGGAGCGCTGAGATCCCGGCGCTGACGGTGTCGCTACGCGGGCTGGCCGACTGCGTCGTCGAGGTCGCCACGTTGGATCACGGCCTGCACTCCGGGATCTGGGGCGGTGTGGTTCCCGACGCGCTCAGCGCGCTGGTGCGGCTGCTCGCCAGCCTGCACGACGACGAGGGCAACGTGGCCGTGGCGGGCCTACACGAAGGCACGGCCGCCGAAGTCGACTACCCGCCGAACCGGGTGCGCGAGGAGTCGGGGATGCTCGACGGTGTCGACGAGATCGGCACAGGTTCTGTGGTGCAACGACTCTGGGCCAAACCCGCGATCACGGTGATCGGTATCGACACCACACCGATCGCCAAGGCGTCGAACACTTTGATTCCCAGCGCCCGGGCCAAGGTGAGCATGCGGGTGGCGCCCGGTGGGGATGCCGCGGCTCACCTCGAGGCACTGCGCACGCACCTCGAAAGCCACGCGCCGTGGGGCGCCAAGGTCACCGTGACGGGCGGCGACGTCGGGCAGCCGTACGCCATCGACGCCAGCGGTGCGGTGTACGAGTCCGCGCGTGCTGCTTTCCGGCGGGCCTGGGGGACCGACGCCATCGACATGGGGATGGGCGGATCCATTCCGTTCATCGCCGAGTTCGCCGCGGCGTTCCCCGACGCGACGATCCTGGTGACCGGTGTCGAGGATCCCCGCACGCAGGCGCACAGCATCAACGAGAGCCTGCACCTGGGGGTGCTCGAGAAGGCGGCGCTGTCGGAGACGTTGTTCCTGGCGGCACTGGCCGA
>CAMFLL010000166.1 GCA_945957405.1 uncultured Mycolicibacterium sp.
GAAGGCCTGGAGAAGAAGGTCTTTGACCGGCACCGCATAGCGGATCGACGTGCCCATGTCGCCGTGCAGCAGGTTGCTCAGGTAGCCGCCGTACTGCTCGATCAGCGGTTTGTGCAGGCCGAGTTTCTCCTCCATCTGCGCACGCACAACGGGATCGACCTGGTCGCCGACCATCAGCCGCACCGGGTCGCTCGGGATGATCTGCGTGATGGCGAACAGCACCAGTGAGACGCCGAGCAGCACGAAGGGCAACAACAGAATCCTACTTGCGACAATTCTGCCCATCGTTATGCAGCTGCTCCCTCGGGCGGCGTCACTGCGGTCACTGGGTGCCTGATTTCGATTTCCAGACGGTGCCCATGGCGTTGTACAGGAAGCCGAAGTAGACCTCCGGGCTGACCACGATGCCGTGGATGTTCTTGCGGGCCGCGATACGTGCGGTGTCGAAGTATCCAGGCAGCGTGGCGATGTTCTTGACGACGATCGACTGTGCGGCCTGCGCGCCGAGGTTCGCGTAGTCGGGTGAATCCAGGGGAGTCGACGACATCTTGTCGAGGATCGCCTGCAGTTCAGGATCGCGCAGCGTCGACACATCGTCCGGCGGCGCGGGCGGGTCACCGGCCAGCCCGATGCTCCAGGTGCCCTGGTAGTGGCGAATCGCGGTGGTGTCGGCGCTGTTCCGCCAGAGCAGGACGTCCCAGTCGTAGTTCTGTACCGACTTCACCGCCACCTCCGGCTGCAGGCACTGGAACTGCGCGTCATACCCGACATCGCGGAGCTTGGATTGGAACGCGGCTCCCACCTGACACATGTACGGGCGATCCGTGGCGAGGATCTTGATGGTTCCGCCGGCCGGGATGCCGCCCTCGGCCAGCAGGCGTTTGCCATCGTCCTCGCGGTACGGCCACGGCTTGATCGAGGGATCGCTACCCGTCATCCAGTCGGGGATCGGCTGTGTGGAGAGCTTGCCGAAGTCGCCGATGATATTGGGGATCATCTCCTCGGGGTTCCACAGGTAGGCCAGTCCCTGGCGGACCTTCTGGCCGTCCTGGTATCCGCCCCGCCGCTCTTTCTCGAAGTTGGTGTAGCCGTGGAAGTCTGTGGCGCCAGGGGTTTCGTAGACCGTGACGTCAGGGTTGCTCTTCAGTGCGGGCAGCATGGTCGATGCGATGCTGTCGTTGGTCAGGACATCGACGTCGCCGGACTGCAGTTGCAGCGCCGCGGCCTGCGGATCGTCGACGACCTTGAAGTTGACGGTGTCCAGCGGCGGCTCGCCCCGCCAATAGCCCGCGAATTTCTTGAATTCGATGTGGTCGCCCGGTACCCGGTTTTCCCACTGGTAGGGGCCGGTGCCGACGGGATGGGCTTCGTCGTAGCTGTCCATGTTGCCCATGAAGATCATGTCGGTGAAGGTCGCGGGCAGATCGGCATCCGGTGACTTGAGCGTCAACTCGATCTGCGTGGGGCTGATCACCCGCCAGCTGTCGACGTTCTTGATGTCTCCGGCGGTGGCCGATGCGTACTTGGGATCGACGATCGCGTCGAGATTCTGCTTGACGTCGTTGGCGTCGAAGACGCTGCCGTCCTGGAACTTCACTCCCTCGCGGATGTTGAACACCCAGGTCTTGAAGTCCGCCGACGGTGTTGCGCCGGTGGCAAGCGCAGGCGCCGACTTGTGGTTCTCATCGGTGGTGAAGAGTGGGTCGTACACCGTGCTGCCCATCACCAGGCGCGACAGCGAGTCGTGGGCCTGCAGCTGCGAGGGCTCTCGCAGGTCGTCGGCGATCGCGACGGTGAGCGTGCCGCCCTTCTGTATGGGCCCCGCATCGGCACCGGTGGTCTCCTGCGCGTTCTGGCCGCTCGACGAGCAGCCCGCGGCGATCAGAACGGCGATGACGGGTATGAGGCGAAAAGACCGGCTCCCAAGCGATTTCACTGGGTTCCTCCTGACTGATCGACGTCGGTCAGCGATGGGGGGCATTGCGAGCGCACTGCCTGTCACGCGACAGTAATGTGACGTCCCGTCTCTTGTCAACAATCTGCAGTAGACAGCTGGGAGGCGCCCATCGGTTAGGTGGCGAGCTGCGGAAACGGAGACGCGGCGAGATGGGATCGATGTTCACGGCCAGCCGGATCGTATACTGTTGACGAACATCGCCGGGTCCGATGACCCACCCAAAACCCCCCTTTGCATCTGAGGTGAAGCTGGACATGACAGCCGAAACACGTGGCGCGACAGCCGCCCTGGCCGAGTATGCGATCGGCGTGGACGCCGCCGAGGTTCCCGACGCCGTACTGGAGAAGGCCCGCGTGGTTCTTGCGGATACGATCGCGATCCTGCTGGCGGCCAGCGCCAGGAACGCCGTGCGCACCGCGCTGCGGACCTTTCCCAGTGTCCCCGGCGCGCCGTGCACCGTCGTCGGCCACGGCACGTTCGCGACGCCCGAGCAGGCTGCCTTCATCAACGGCGTCGGCGGTCACGATCTCGAGCTCGACGACACCCATGCCTCGTCGCGTACCCATGCGGCCGCTGTCATCGTGCCCGCCGCTCTGGCCGCTGCCGAGGCCGCGGGCAATGTGAATGGGGCCGACCTCGTGGCCGGCGTCGTGGCGGCGTACGACGTCCAGTGCCGGACCAGCAAGGCCATCGGTGTTCAAGACCAGTTCGACAGGAATTTCCACCCGACCTGTGTCAACGGCTCGATCGGTGCCGCGGTTGCCGCCGGCCGGATACTGGGACTGTCTGTCGGGCAGCTGACGTCGGCGATCGGCCTCGCCGGCAGCCAGTCGTCGGGCACCATGGGGATACACGATGACCACTCGCACATGGTGAAGTCGTTTCAGACCGGTATCGCCGCGCGCAATGGTCTCTATGCCGCACTGCTGGCCCGCGAGGGTTTCATGGGTATGCCTGACATCCTGACCGGGGCGCATGATTTTCTCGGCTGCTTCGGCAGGCAGTCCAGGCCCGCTGAGCTCACCGCCGATCTGGGCGTGCGATACGAGATCCTGGGATCGAGTATCAAGCGGCACAGTGGCTGCGGCATGACGCACTCCGCGATCGACGCGCTCCTGGGGATCATGAATGACGACAGTGTGACCTGGACGGACATCGACGCGATCGATGTGGCGTTGCCCCACGGTGCGGTAACCGTCATCAACGACCATCCGCTGTGGACGCACAACATCCAGTACGTGCTGGCACTCGCCGCCCACGAACGATGGGTCGGCCCCGATCATTTCACGCCGGAGTGGACCACCAACCCCGAGATAGCCGCGCTCAAGGAGCGTGTCACGCTGCGCGGCAGCGACCGGTTGCAGACCAAGTTCCCCGCGAAGAAAGGGGCCACCGTCCGCGTTTCGACGACGCTGGGGGTCTTCGAACGCGAGGTCGAGGCCCCGGCCGGCAACCCGTCGGCACCCCTGACCGCCGAGGCCTTGCGCAGCAAGTTCGATGGGCTTGCGACGGCGGTGCTGTCCCGCGAATCATCCGATGCGCTATGGCAATTGCTGTCCAAGGTCGAGTCGCTGCCCGATACCGCGGCGATCTTCGCGCTGCTCGGCGGCATGTCCGAGGGCTAGTCCGCCGCCGAGGACGGCCGCACTCAGGAGCGTCTGGTGGCAGCGATCATCTCGCCGACGTCTGCGCTGCGGTCGATGTCCCACATCAGGTCGAGGAGGTTCTTGGCGGCCTGGGCGCCGATGACGGCCTCGGTCTGGGCCAGGAACTTGTCACCGAGTTCGTCGTCGGTCATCGGGTTCATGTAGTGGCCGCGGTGGTATTTCACGGTCGCGGAGCGTGTTTCGCCGGAGGTCAATGTCACCCGCAGCTTGGCCGTGGTGGCCGGGGCGGCCGCGTCGCAGTCAGGATCCGGCGACACCTCGATACGGTCCATCAGTGCCAACAGATCCGGGTCGGTGAATGCGTTAGCCTCCAGGATGTCGGTCGCACCTGCTGCGCCGTCACGCATGGTGGCGGCCACCACGAGGGGCAGGCTGTGGTCGGCGGTCTCCCGGGTCACAGGGCGCCACTTCTCGCGGTCACCGGCGGTCACATGGATGGCGAACTGGGTGGTTCCGACGTGGACCCGCTCGATCTGGTCCGCCGGCACCCCGGCGTCGTACAACTCGAGGGCGGCGGTGGCGGCGGTCTGCGTCAACGAGCACACCGGAAAGCGTTTGAACTGGCATTCCTGAATGGCGAAACCGTTCTCGCCCAATGCCGGTGGCTCGAACTGGGGGACCGGACCCGCGAATGCCCCACCACGTCCTTCGAACGGGCGCGGTGGTCCGGTCATGTCGTGGGAGGCGAGGATCGCGGCGAAAACGCCATTGCGTGACGCGTTGGCCGCGGCGCACGCCTTCCACATCGAGAGTTCCTCGAACCGGGTGGCCCGCAGTGTCATGTTGGGCACGATGGCCAACGTCAGGGCGTTCTGCAGTTGCTCGGGGGTCAGGCCCATGAGCCTGCTCGATGCCCCGGCCACTCCGAGCACGGTTGCCGTCACATGATCCCACGGATCGGCGCCGAGCTTGGTCAACCCGACGTAGCGGCAGAACACCTCGTACGCCGACACGATGGCCGACAACAGCGATTTGCCGTCGGCGTGGTCGGATTCGGCTACCGCCAGGACCCCTGCGATCGCGTCGCTGGGGTGCCCGCCGTTCCCTCTGCCGTGGAAGCTGTCATTGAAGTCGAGCACGCGGAGCATGACGCCGTTCGCAAAGGCAGCCAGGTCAGGACTGGTCGCGGCGCCATTGACGAGAATTGATGCACTGCGCGACTTCTCGGTCGGTTGGACGGCCTGCGCGATCTGCCGCGCCGCGGCGGCCGTAGGAGTGTTGTACCCACCGAGGGCGCACCCCATCGTGTCGACCAGTACCCGTTTGGCAGCGTGTACGACGTCGGCGGGCAGATCCTGATAATCCAGACCGGATTGAAATCGGCCGATCGATTCGATGATGCGATCCATGAACTCCGAGCCCTCCTGCGCTACTGGGTTTTGACGACGATCTCGTCGTCACGTACGGCCAACTCGGTGCCGAACTCCTTGGACACCCAGTTGAGCTTGGTCAGTACCTTTTCGAAGTCCTGGTCGCCGGAGCGCACCGGTACCGGTTGTGCGGCATGGTTGATGTACACGGGTTGCATCGCCACCGTCTCCAGCCCCGCAGCGGAGAATGTCAGCTTGGGCAGCACCGCTTCGCGGCAGTGGTCGGGGAATCCGTAGTTCGACGTGGGGTCCCGCTCGTACCAGAACAGGTTCCATTCCGCCGTCGCGGTCTTGTTCGGATCCTGGTGGCCTGTGGTGAGGAAGTTGCCGATGCTGTAGAAGCAGGCCTTACCCCGGTATACCTCGATGGCCTTGAGCGTGTGGGCATGATGACCGACGATGACATCGGCACCGGCGTCGATGGCAGCGTGCGCGACCGGCGTCTGATATGTCGCGAGAACCTTTGGTATATAGCGGATTCCCCAGTGCAGACACACGACGACAGCATGCGCTTCCTTCTTGGCCGCGCGGATGTCGTCCTCCATTCTTGCCACATCGCCCGGCAGCGCCTCCGACATGATGCGCGGCGGGCAGCCCGGCTGGAAGTCGACGGGCTCGTACCAGGTGCGCGCACGCATGCCGCAGATACCCGGATGTGGTCCCCACGCCGCCCAGCCATCTCGGATGACCGAACAGTAGGCCAGGATCGCCACCCTGACCCCGTCCTTCTCCAGAATGACCGGTTTGTGGGCGTCCGCTTCATCCGAACCCGCACCGACCACCTGCATTCCGTATCTCTTGAACATGGCGATGGTGTCTTCGAGGGCGTCCCAGCCGAAGTCGAGGGCATGATTGCTCGCCAGCGACACCACATCGGCCTTGGCGGTCTTGAAGATCGATGCATACTCCTCGTCCAGCCTGGTCCACTTGCCGTACGGGATCGTCTGCCAGTCAGGGAATGCGCCGCGTTTCGAGTAGGTGCGTTCGCATTGGAGGAACCGGAAGTCGACGGAATCCAGGACGGGGTGGATATGGTCGGCCAGTGCATCCACAGGTTGCTTGAGTGGTGCCACGTCGCCGCTGCACAGCAAGGTGAGAGAAGGAGCGGTTGAGGCAATAGGTGATGTCACAGGTGGAACCTCCGGTGTCGTGCGCCGGAATCATTCGGCGCGATGGATTTCGTACGACGGCTCACAGGTTGGCCAGGACGGAGTCGGAGAACTCCTTGGTCCCCGCGTGGCCGCCGATGTCCCTGGTCCGCACTCCATCGGCGATGGTGCGGTGGATTGCCGCCTCGCCCATGTCGGCAGCACGCTGCAGGCCGTCATCGCCGTGGCGAATGCCCATCCAGCGCAGCAACATCAGCACCGACAGCATCTCGGCGACCGGATTGGCGAGGTCCTGGCCGGCGATATCGGGCGCGCTGCCATGAACGGCCTGGGCCATGGCGTGGTCTTTGCCGGCATTGAGGGCGCCACTGATACCCAACCCGCCGACCAGTTCACCGGCCAGGTCGGACAGGATGTCGCCGAACATGTTCTCGGTGACGATGACGTCGAAGCTCTGCGGTCGGCGGACCATCAGCGCCGCCATCGCGTCGACGTGATAGTCGTCGAGCTCGACGTCGGGGTAGTCGGCCGCCATTTCCTCGGCGATGGTCTTGTACAGACCTGTCGATGTCTTGAGCGCATTGGCCTTGTGCACCACGGTCAGATGCCGGCGGCGGCTGCGGGCCAGTTCGAATCCGTCGGCAACGACCCGTTCGATGGCACTGCGGGTGAAGACGCCGACCGCAAGAGCGACATCGACGGTGGGCATCAGTTCGCCGTGGCCGAGGAACATGTTTCGGTCGACGTAGAAGCCCTCCGTGTTCTCGCGCAGGACGATCAGATCGGTGTCGTGGGCGACGGCGGGCACGCCGGCAAGCGACAGCGCCGGGCGGATGTTGGCATACAGCTGGTAGTCGCGCCGTAGCTCACCGCCGGGCATCGGCCGCCGCGACACCTGCCACTCGGTGGGGTAGGCCGCGCTGTCATGGGGACCCATGATCCAGCCGTGGGTCGATGCGAGCGCCGCTTTGGTCGAGGAGGGCATCGGATCACCGCATTCCCCGATTGCCTTCCACCCGATGGGGAGCGGCTGCCACTCGATGGAGATGCTGGACTGCGCCAATGCCGCGTCGGCCAGAGCGACTGCGGGAGGCACGATCTCAGGACCGATCCCGTCACCCTCGAGCACCGCCACCTGGTATTTCACGGGATCGCAACCTCCTCGACGAGGATCGTAGACTGTTTACAAGACGATAGAACAGGTTGACCGGCCGCGCCAGTAGCAGGTACGGACCACGCGTGACGCAGGGCAGCTACCCGACCGATGAGATGCTGTTGACTGTAGACAGTCTACGTGCTTCAATCCAGTCGCGCGGTGTTCTGCGTCGAACATGCGTCGGGTGACGAGCTCCCTAGCGGTGGTGTGCCGCCCGAATCTTCAGCGGTGAGGAGCCGGCGATGCGCATCATTTCCTCCCTAATCCAAGTACGAAGCCTCTCAGCGCTTTTCGCTACTGTCGTCCTCATCGCGGGTCTCACCGCGTGCGGGGGCGGCGGGTCTTTGCAATCGGGAGGTGCTGGTGGCGGCGACCAGTTGCGGATCGCCACCGAGACCGATCTGGTGCAGTCCGACAACATCCAGATCCGGGTGACCTGGGACAGGCTGATGATGGGCAGCACCGTTTTCGAGCCGCTGTTCACCAGCGACAAGGACGGCGCGCCGAGCCCCGCGCTGGCCAAGGAGGCCACGGCGTCCCCGGACCTGAAAACGTGGACCATCACGCTGCAGGACGGGGTGAAGTTCCAGAACGGTAAGGACTTCACCGCCAACGACGTCAAGGCCAATTTCGACGCCATCCTGGACAAGGCCAACGCGTCGGCGCTCGCGGGCGACTTCGACAACATCGCGAGCATCGACGTCGTCGATCCGACAACCGCTGTCTTCCATCTCAAGCTTCCCGACAATGCGCTCGACGCCAGCCTGACCGATACCGCGTTCATGGGCGACATGGATGCCAGGACGAAGATGGGTGAAAAAGAGTGGGCCGCACATCCCGTCGGCACCGGGCCGTATGAGTGGGACAGCCGCACCGTCGGCGACAACCTGACCTTCAAGCGGTTCGACGGCTACTGGCGCGGTAAGCCGCCGCTGGCCAGCGTGCTCTTCAGGATCATCCCTGATGCCAATGTCGCGACGCTGGCACTGCAGAACGGCGATGTCGACGTCCTGACCAACTTCGTCAGCTCCGAGTCGTTGGAGAAGTTGAAGGCCGATGACAAGCTGCAGGTGCAATCCGTGCCCAGCAACACCTTCTACAACACCTTCCTCACGTTCGCGAGCCCGCGCGCCGACGAGTACAAGGACGTGCACGCCATGCACGAAGGCTTGGCATATCTGTTCAATGCCGAGGCGATCGTGCCGAAGGTGGTCGGCGACTTCGGGGCCTACGCCAACCAGCCGCTACCGCCCTGGCAGGAGGGGCATGATCCCAGCCTGCAGCCTTTCCCGTTCGACAAGGACAAGGGTGTCGCTCTGCTGACCCAGGCCGGCTTTCCGCCGGGGAGCACGCTCAAATTCGTTGTCCGCAATGCCCCGTCGCTGTGCGATATCGCCACCGCCATCCAGTCGCAGATCCAGCAGATCGGCTACAAGGTCGACCTGACGTGTTCCGACGCCGACAACGCGGGGATCGGGCCGAACTACGAGTGGGACGCGTTGTTCACCAGGTCGAGCGGCCGTGCGACGGCATCGGTGTTCTACAAGGACCGCTGGCGCAAGAGCCTCGCCGAGGCCGCCGACGACTACTACAGCTTCAAGAACGACGACCTGGAGAACATCATCAACGAGATGCCGTCGCAGGCGAACAAGGACCAGGAAGTCAAGCTCGCCCAGCAGGCCGCCCAGATCATCGTCAAACAAGACGTCGCCGACATCCCGCTGTACTGGTCCAACGCGTTTCTGATCTCGAACAAGCGTGTCAAGGGTCTGGTGCTGAGCCCGCTCGGCTGGCAGAGCATGCTGATGAACTCCTATACGACCGTGACGCTCGACGGTAACGGCGACTGAGGATGGCGGTTGGCAGCGGAGCTCTGGTCACGAAACTCGCTGAATACGTTGTAGACCGGCCTGCCGACGGATTTCCCGACCCTGTCCGCGACCGCGCCAGGCTTGCTGTGGTCGACACCGTCGGTTGCATGATCGGCGCATCGACGACACGGGCCGCGCAGCGACTCCTCGGCATGACCGCCAAGCGGATGAGCCCAGGCGCCACAACCGCGTTCGGGCTGGGGGCCGGTGTGCGGGCCGAGGACTCGGCCCTGGTCAACGGCACGCTGGGCCACATGCTCGAGTTCGACGACGGCCACCGCCCCTCCGACAATCATCTGGGCGCCGTGGTGGTGCCCGCCGCGCTGACGATGGCCGAGGAACTCGGCAGCACGCTCGACGAATGCGTCGATGCGATCATCGTCGGCTATGACGCCATGGGCCGTGTCGGTGAGGCCACGCTGCTTCCGAGAAGGCTGACACCATTCCACGGCACGGGCACCACGGGTGTGTTCGGTGCCGCGGCGGTGGCTGCCCGGCTGATGCACTTGGACATCGACCAGACCGCACACGCGCTGGCCATCGCGGGTACGGCAGCCGCCGGGCTGAGGGAATCGACCAACACCGGTCCCGACTGCAAACCGCTCCACGTCGGCCGGGCGACGCAGGCCGGAATCGGGTCGGCTTTCCTTGCCGCGGAGGGATATGAGGGACCGCTGACGATCTTCGAAGGTAAGCACGGTTTCTGTACCGCGATGTCCGCCGAACCGCGTCCCGAGCTCATCGTCGACGGCCTCGGGCAGCGGTTTGCGCTCCTTGAGTCCGGCATCAAGGTCCATTCGACATGCGGAATGGTGTTCAACATCCTCGACGCCGTGCTCCAGGCCCGGGGTGCAGGAGAATTGGGACCGGATACCACGACGCCGATCAGGGTTGGGGTGCCGGAATGGCTGACGCGCGAGGAGGCGTTCGGTAGGCGCCGGCCGAAAACCGGTGGACAGGCGCGCTTCTCGATCCCCTACACGGTCGCCGCCGCGTTGGTCGACGGGCACGTCGGCCCAGCGCAGATGCGTGAAGAACAGTTGTCCCGGCCGGAGGTGCTGGACTTGGAGGATATGGTCCAGATCTTCGTCGACGACGAGGCCGAGGACATCTTCCAGCGGACGCGCTCCGACCCGTTCTTCTTCTATCCGGCCGCACTCGAATACGACCACGGGGGAGCGCCGCAGCGCCGCCTGCACGTCAACCCGCGAGGGTACGACACTCAGCAGGGGCTGACCACCGGCGAGGTGACCGACAAGTTCGTCGCCACGGTCGACACGGTCGTGTCGCCGGCGCCCGCGCGCCGATTCGCCGCCGACCTGCTGGCCTGGGACGGCGGCGCTCCGGTGGCCGCCATCACCGCCGAACTCGTGAGCCTGACCGGGTGGAAGCAATGACCGCCATCAAAGTGCCCGTCTGGGTCCGGCGCCTGCTGTCGTTCGTGATCATCGTCTTCGGCGTCTCGGTCCTGCTGTTCCTGACCAGTCGAGTCATCCCGAGTGATCCGGTGCGGCTACTGGTCGGCGACTCGGCCTCGCAGGATGTCAAGAATGCGATCCGCGACAAGCTGGGGCTGAATGATCCACTACCGGAACAGTACTGGCGCTACATCGACGGCATCCTGCACGGCGATTTCGGCGAGTCGCTGCGTTTTCACATGCCTGTGCGCGACCTGCTGCTCGACGCGTTGCCCGCCACCATCGAATTGGTACTCGCGGCCGCACTGGTGACCATCGTGATGGCGTTCGTACTCGGCCTGCTGTCGGCGATCTATCAGTTCAGTTGGATCGACACGCTGTGCAGGACGCTAGCGATGGGCGCCACCGCAACGCCACCGTTCTTCATCGCCATCGTCGGCATCCTGCTGCTGGGCTTCTACCTGGGCCTGGTGCCCATCTCCGGGCGCGGTAACCCTCCCGATCTCGCGCACCTGATCCTGCCCGCACTGGTGCTCGGCATGCGCCATGCAGGCAGCACCGCGCTGCTCGTGCGCTCGACCATGATCGACGTCCTCCGCACCGACTACACCCGCTCAGCGCGGGCCCGCGGCCTCACCGAACGCACCGTGGTGGGTAAGTACGCCTTCCGAAACACGTTGATCCCCAGCGTCACCGACCTCGGCGTGAACCTCGCCGACATCATCGGCTCAGTCGTGCTGATCGAGACGATCTTCGCCTGGCCGGGCATCGGCCGGCTGGTGTACCTCGGTATCACCTGGAACGACTTCGCCCTGCTGTCCGGCGCGGTCCTGACGCTCCTGGTGTATGCGGTCGGCGTCAACTTCATCGTCGATGCGCTGTACGGCGTCATCGATCCGCGAGTGAGGGTGGCGGCCGGATGACAACACTTCTCGATGCCCCCGACGCCGTCGCACCGGTTCCGCCGCGTCGGATGGCGGTGCGACTGCGGCGTTTCCGTCAGAATCGTGCCGCGGTGGTGGCAGGGCTGATCATCGTCCTGCTGCTGCTGGCATGCCTGATCGGACCATTGGTGGCGCCGGATCCGACACTGGTCGACGTTACCGACCGGTTCGCGGCGCCGTCCGGGGCGCACTGGCTGGGCACCGATGATCTGGGTCGTGACGTGCTGGCCCGGGTTCTGTCGGGTGGCCGGGTCGCGTTCCTGGTGGCGGTGCTGGCCACCGTGGTCGCGGTGATACCTGCCGGCGTTCTCGGCGTCATCGGAGGCTACCGCCGGGGCCTGGTCGACGACGTGTTCTCCCGGATCTTCGACATCCTGCTGGCGGTGCCGAGCCTGCTGCTGGGTATCGTGGTGGTGGCCGCCCTCGGGCCTTCGCTGCCCAGTATCATCATCGCGATCGGTATCGCCGACATCCCTCGGTACGGCCGGCTGTTCAGGGCCCTGACTTTGGAAGCCAAGGAGCGCGAGTACGTCGGGAGCGCGGTGGCCCTTGGCTATTCGAGCATCCGTATCACGTTGAGGCACATACTGCCGAACATCTATGTACCCGTGATGGTCATCGCCACCTCGCTGATGGGGCGGGTCGCGCTGTCGGAGGCGTCGCTGAGCTTTCTGGGTGTCGGTATCCAGCCGCCGCACGCCAGCTGGGGCAACATGATCTCGGAAGGGCAGCAGTTCCTGCAGTCCAGCCCGATCCTGGCCCTTGCGCCCAGCGCTGCCCTGACGATCCTGACGCTGGCATTCTCGTTCTTCGGAGACGGCCTTCGGACGGCGTTCGACGTCCGCGAACCCGGCGCACGCTGATGCCCGACGATCGCCTCCTCGTCGAGGATCTCAATGTGACGTACTCGACACCATCCGGTTTCGAGCACGCGGTCAAAGACGTCAGTCTGCAGATTCGAGCCGGCGAAATACTCGGCATCGTCGGTGAATCCGGCTCAGGGAAGAGCTCGATCGCGCAGGCACTGCTGCGCCTGGAACCCGATGCGGCCAAGGTCACCGGACGGATTCTCCTCGGCGAGGACGACTTGGTGCCGATGAGCCAGTCGGACCTGACGAAGGTGCGCGGTAAGCGGATCGGAATGGTGTTCCAGGACCCGGCTGCGGCGCTGAACCCGGTGTTCCGGATCTCGACGCAGATCGTCGACACACTGCGACGGCACCATCCAGGTTTGTCGAAACCGGCGGCGCTGAAGCAGGCGGGTGAAGCGATCGAGACGATGGGTATCCCGGCCTCGCGGCTCACCAGCTTTCCCCACCAGCTCTCCGGCGGAATGCGTCAGCGCGCGTTGATTGCGGCCGCGATGTCGGCGGAACCGGCGTTTCTCGTCGCCGATGAACCCACGTCGGATCTCGACACCGTCAGCCAGACACAGATTTTGGACCTGCTCCTGACGCTGCGCGCCGAGCGCAACATCGGGATCCTCCTGATCAGTCACGACATGCGGGTGATCGCGGCGGTCTGCGACAAGATCGGCGTGATGGCCGGCGGTGTGCTGGTCGAAATGGGCACCACCCACGACGTGCTCACCGACCCCAAGGCGCCCTATACGCAGGCACTGCTGCAGATCAGCAGGCGGGAACGTCACGCGTCGGGTCGTTTCATCACAATGGCCGACGTGGCGGGAGCCAGGCAGCGGGTGCCGGTGTCCGATCGGGCCGGCGGTACGGAGTCATGAGCGCGGACATGCTGATCCAGGTGCAGAACCTGGTCTGCGACTACACCCTGAACAAGGGTCTGCGGACCGAGGTGATCAACGCCGTGCGTGGTGTCGACCTCGAAGTGCAGCGTGGTGAGTTCATGTCGCTGGTCGGCGAAAGCGGTTCTGGTAAAAGCACGTTGGGGCGTGCGCTGGTCCGGTTGATCAAGCCGACCGGCGGCACGGTGTTGTTCGACGGCCGCGACATCGCACGCCTGCGGCGAGGTGCTTTGACCGCATTCCACGGCGACGCCCAGATCATCTTCCAGAATCCGTATCAGAGCCTGAACCCACGGATGACGATCGGCGCGACCCTCGGCGAAGTGCTCAACGTATGGGGCAAGCGGCGGCCGGGGGTGGGGGACCAGAGGGTGGACGCGCTGCTGCAGATGGTGCACCTACCCGCGGAATTCGCAGAGAAGTATCCGCACCAACTCTCGGGCGGGCAACGCCAACGCGTCGCGATCGCGCGCGCGATGGCGGTCCGGCCGCGACTGCTGGTCGCCGACGAACCCGTCTCCGCACTCGACGTCTCCGCGGCCGCCCAGGTACTCAACCTGCTGCTGGAACTGCGCGAGCAGACCGAGGTCACGTGTGTGTTCATCACCCATGACATCGGTTTGGCGCGCATCGTCTCCGATCGGATGGCGGTGATGTACCGCGGGAAGGTCGTCGAGTCCGGCGAACCCGAAGAAGTGTTCAGCAATCCCCAAGACCAGTACACCAAAACACTGCTGGCCGCCGAACTACACGTGGAGGAACGGCGTCGCACCTCGCTTGCGCCGTCATCCGAACCCGGCGGCGATGGCGACGAATGAAAGGTGAGCAATGACTGACAACGTACCCAACCCCACCGCGGTCCTGGCCGCACATGTCAACAGCCTCAAACTGTCCGAGCTCCCCGCAGGGGTGGTGGAATTCAGCAGGCTGCTTTTCGCCGACACGGTGGGCGTTCTGCTTGCCGCGAGTCAGCACGGACCGGTTGCCCGGGCGATCGAGGCGTTACATGTCACGTCCGGCCCCGCGACGTTGATCGGCCGCGCGCAGGGCGCCCCGGTGGAGATGGCAGCGTTCGTCAACGGTATCGGCGGACACGACATCGAACTCGACGATTCGCACTCGCCATCGCGCACGCATGCGGCCTCCGTGGTGGTACCCGCCGCGCTCGCTGCGGCGCAGGATGGCCACGGCGTTTCTGGCGCAACGCTTCTGGCAGGGATCATCTGCGGATACGACGTCCAGGTTCGGATCAGTAAGGCGATGGGTGTACAGAATCAGTTCGACCGCGGATTCCACCCGACGACCGTCTGCGGGGCGTTCGGCTCGGCCGCCGCGGCGGGCCACATCCTGGGTCTCGGGCCGGACGAGATCGTGTCGGCCCTGGCCCTTGCGGGTAGTCAG
The DNA here is from genome assembly GCA_945957405.1 of uncultured Mycolicibacterium sp. Taxonomy (GTDB): domain Bacteria; phylum Actinomycetota; class Actinomycetes; order Mycobacteriales; family Mycobacteriaceae; genus Mycobacterium. Next base: position 14,653 of record CAMFLL010000166.1, read on the forward strand.
TCCTGTGGGCTGCTGACATTCGAGGAGGACGCCTCCCATATGACCAAGTCGTTCCAGACCGGTGTGGCAGCGCGCAACGGGCTGTATGCCGCACTGCTGGCCCGAGGGGGATTCAAGGGAACACCGGACGTCCTGACCGGCAAGCACGATGCGTTGCGTCCGTTCGGCGGACCGGAGCCCGCGCTCGGCGAACTGACCGATGGGCTGGGCGAGCGTTTCGACATCTGCGAGACCAGCATCAAACGGCACGCATGCTGCGGCCAGACCCACTCGTCGATCGATGCGCTGCTGGAAATCATGTCGACGAACAACGTCGACGGCTCCGCGATCACCGACATCGACGTCCAGCTGGCGCACAAGGCGGTGCCCATCGTCGACGGTAATGCCCTCTGGACGCACAACATCCAGTACATCCTCGCGCTGACGGCTCTCGTCGGCCGCGTCGGTCACGAACACTTCGGTCCGGCGTGGACCGGCCGTGCCGACATCGCCGATCTGGCCGGTCGAGTGACCGTGTCGGGCAACGATGACCTGCAGGCGGTCTTCCCCCGCCGAAAGGGCGCAATAGTCACAGTGCGGACCGCCGATGCCGAGTTCAGCCTGAAATGCCCCGGCCCCAAGGGCAGCCCGGCGTGGCCATTGGCGGTCGAGGAGATCCGGACCAAGTTCGACGCCCTCGCCGGTGAAGTGCTGGACTCATCGCAAACCGACCAACTCTGGCGCCTCTGCATGGCCATCGAAGACGAGCCGGACCTGACAGCCTTGTACAACCTCATCGCCGCGCCGCGATGACGGACCTGATCCACGATCAGCTCACCGAGTACACCCTCACGTCGGCGTTCGGGGCGTTGAGCGCCGACGTGGTCGACGCTG
>CAMFLL010000167.1 GCA_945957405.1 uncultured Mycolicibacterium sp.
CCCACACTATCCTCTTCGTCGGCAGCGTCAGATGTGTATAAGAGACAGGTCCAAGGCCTCGTCGACCGACTGCGCGTTCACCGCCAACAGCACGTCGCCGGTCACCACTCCGCGGCCGTCGACCGATTCCGGCAGCACGACGCTGCGCAACGGGGTACTGCGCGCAACGCGGCACGGTTGTTGCAGACGGACGCCGAATCCGCCCAACACGTTGATCAGACGATCGAGCGTTATCACGGGTTCATCATTGCGCGTCTGTTCTCGACCCGCGTGGTCCTGCTGAGGGTTGCGATCAGTCCTTGTAGTCCGGATAGAGTCGCTCGACCAGACGCAGCATCGCCGCCCAGGTGAGCTCGATGACGTCATCGTCCTCGAGCAGGTCGTCGCCCAGGCTCCCTGGGTCGTTCATCTGCCGATAGGTGTACTCACAGAGTTCAGGCGACGGCATGACGACTTCGGCTGCCTGCGCAGCGATCTGGATCTGGCATGCCCGCTCGAGGTAGAAGATGCGGTAGAACGCCTCCGCGACGGTGGTGCCCACCGCCAGCAGGCCATGGTTGCGCAAAATCATGACCGGTCGGTCGCCAAGGTGCTCGACGAGCCGGGTCCGCTCCTCGAGATTGGTGGCCACGCCCTCATAGTCGTGGTACGCGACCCGGTTGTAGAACTCGAGTGACATCTGGTTGAGGGGGAGCAACCCGTCCTTTTGCGCGGCCACCGCGCATCCCGCCTGCGTGTGGGTGTGAAGAACGCATCGGGCATCCTCGCGCGCACCATGAATCGCCGAGTGAATCACGAAGCCGGCGGGATTGACGGTGTAGGGCGAGGGCTCGACAACACGCCCGTCGAGGTCGACCTTGACCAGGCTCGAGGCGGTGATCTCTTCGTAGAGCAGACCGTAGGGGTTGAGCAGAAAGTGGTGCTCGCGCCCGGGGATTCGGACCGAAATGTGGTTGGCGATGAGGTCTGTCATCTTGTAGTGCGCGATCACGCGATAGCAGGCCGCCAGTTCTCGCCTGAGGTCACGTTCGTCCTGCTGTGCTGCGTCGGTGGACGCATGCGTGCTCAGAGTCATACCGTTGCCTCTCTGGGATCGTTGCTGCGGTAGGCGATTGAGTCGATCTTGATCGAATAGCGTTGGAAGAGAGCGTCAGTCGCCATAGACGAACTCCTGGCCGGTATGGACCACTCCGGCCCGGGTGTCCGCGACAGCCAAGGCCAGGTCGGCCAGGAACCTGTCGACGAGATGTTCGACGTCGGCACTCATCAGCAGGTGCAGTGTCTGCGGCGTTTGCGCTGTCGAGACATCCCATCCGCGGCTGAGCATCGCTGCCGAGACGGCTTCGACGTCGGTGCCGTCCTCGGGGAACAGGACGACGATCCCGGCTTCGGGTGCAATCGGCACACAGACACCGTCGATCTTGTCGGCCCCGCGCGCGATGGCCTCGCTGGTTGCCCGAATGCTGGCCGCGGCATCGAGGTATCCGCTGCGGCCCAGCGTGCGCAGGGTGGTCCAGGCCGCGGCCAACGTCGACCCGGGTCGGGAGCCGGTGAATCCGATGCGCGTATAGCTGCGGTAGCACCATCCCACGTCGGGTTGGGTGTAGGTGTGGAATCGCTGCAGTGTTGCATCACGCAGGGAAAGCGATGAAATTCCGTTGAGGCACAAGCCGAATTTGTGGAGATCCGCTGACACCGACCAGACTCCGGGAACGTCGAGCGCGAACGCAGGCACGGTGTCATCCAGTTGCCGCAGGAACGGCAGGAGAAAGCCGCCCACGCAGGCATCGACGTGCATCCAGATGTCGGCCCCCCGAGCCACTTCGGCCAATGCCTCGATGGGGTCGACGACGCCCTGCGGGTAGGAGGGGGCCGACCCGGCGATCAGGATGGTGTCGGAATCGACCGCGGCCGCCGCCGCGCAGGCGACTGCTCGATAGTCGGAGTCCACTGCTGTGCGCCGGATCTCGACGTCGAGCTCATCACCGGCTTTATCGAAGGACGGATGAGCGGTCGCCGGAATAACCAGATTCGGGCGGCTGATACCTCGGTCTCTGCCGCGCCGCCGCGCCGCTTTGATTGCCAGGAAATTGCTTTCGGTGCCACCGCTGGTGATCGTGACCGCACCCTCATCGGGCACCGCCAAGATCTCCCCGATCATGGCGCGCAACTCGTGTTCGATGCGGTGCAGCGATGGAAGGGCGTTGATCGAGAACAGATTGGTGTGCGCGAACATTGCCTGCGCAGATCGGGCTGCGAGATAAGTCGAGCCCGGATACACCGGCCAGTATCTCTCGAACACGCCGCCCTCCTGCGGAAGCTCGCCGTGTTGGTACTCGGTGAGTCGCTGCTCGAGTACTCGCCACGGTTGGCCGAACTCGGGTAATGCTCGGTCGTTCATGCCGTTTTCTCCGTGTGGGTTTCGGTGGACCAATGGCTGAGGAATGCGCGAGTGCGCGGGTGTTGCGGGGTCGTGAGTACCTCGTGCGGCGGGCCCTCCTCGACGACCACGCCGTCGTCCATGAAGACGACACGATGCGCGGCGCGACGGGCGAAGCCGATCTCATGAGTGACGACGACCATCGTCATCCCGTCCTGCGCCAGCGACAGCATCACTGACAGGACCTCGGCGACCAGTTCGGGATCCAGGGCCGATGTGGGTTCGTCGAACAGCATGAGCTTCGGATCCATTGCCAGGGCTCGCGCGATCGCCACTCGCTGCTGCTGGCCGCCGGAGAGTTGGCTCGGGTAGGCGTCCGAGCGATCCGAGAGCCCGACCCGGTCCAGGAGGTCCTTCGCGCGCACGCGTGCCTGAGCTTCGGGGGTTCGGCGAACTCGCATGGGCCCGTACATGACGTTCTCGACCGCGGTCATGTTGGCGAACAGATTGAACCGTTGGAACACCATGCCGATGTCGGCGCGGCGTCGCGCGATCTCCTTGGGGCGAATCTCGTACAGACAGTTGCCCTTACGTTCGTAGCCGACATGGCGACCGTCGACCAGGATCTGGCCGGCATCCATGATCTCGAGATGGTTGATGCAGCGCAAGAAAGTGCTCTTACCCGATCCCGATGGACCCAGCAGACACACCACCGATCCGGCGTCGACGGTCAAGTCGATACCCTTGAGGACCTCGCTGGTGCCGAAGCTCTTGTGGACCGAGTACGCCTGCAGCATGGGTGTCATCGCTTCCTCCACAGCAAGATCGAGAGCATGCGTGGACGCGTCGTCGTGCCGCCCGTGCCCCGCAATAGTCGTCGTTCCAGCAGCCACTGTCCGTAGCTGAGGATCGAAGTGAACGTCAGGTACCAGATCGAGACCACCAACAGGAGTTCGATGACGTTGAAGTTGCGCGAATAGATGGTCTGGGCGCTGGTCAACAGGTCGGATCCGGAGATCACCGAGACCAGCGAAGTCTGCTTGAGCATGGTGATGACTTCGTTGCCGGTCGGTGGGATTATCACCCGAATCGATTGCGGGAGAACGATGCCACGCAGAGCCTGCCATCGTGTCAGCCCGACCGCAACGGCTGCCTCCGTCTGGCCGGAGTCCACCGACAGCAGACCGGCGCGCACGATCTCGGCCATGTAGGCGCCTTCGTTGAGTCCGAGGCCGAGCAGTGCTGCAGTGAAACCGGTGATGACGGTGTTGGTGTCGACCGACAGGCTCAGAAACGGCAGGTCGAGTCCCAGTCTGGGGAACAGCAGCCCGAGGTTGAACCAGAAGATCAACTGCACCAACACCGGTGTGCCGCGGAATACCCAGATGTAGAGCGAGGCCAGCCCATCGAGTATTGGATTGTCTGAAATCTTCATCATGGCCGCGGCGATCCCGAGGATGATCCCGATGGCCATCGAGGCAACGGTCAGCATGAGGGTGACTTCGACCCCGTGCAGGATGGTTTCGGACGTCAGGTTCTCGCCGACCACCGACCAATTGATGTTCGGATTGCGGGCCACGCTGACCGCCAGGCCCAGTGCGGCCGCGATCAAGACCCCTATCGCCGGGATACGTCCCCAGTGGCGTAGCCGCACCACACGAAGGTCATGATTGGTCGTGGTGGTCGTACCCACGGTGTCAACGGTCGCCATTGATCTGCGCTGTCTTGAGTGCACCGCTCTGTAGGCCGTACTTCTCGATCAGGCGGTCGTACTCACCGGAGGCGATGACCTTCTTCAGTGCTGCCTGGATGGCATCGCGCAGTTGAGTTTCCCGCGCGGGGATGCCGATCCCGATGAGCGATCCTGGCGGTGTCACGGGTTCGCCGACTATCTCGAAGCGGTCCGGGGCCGCAGCGACCTGGAAGGTGGCGTTGGAGACGTTGGTGATGGCTGCGGCTGCCCGGCCGGACTGGACCTGGAGCTGCTTGTCGGTCGCTTGAGGCAGTTGCACGATGTCGAGTCCGGGTTTGGACGCCTTCTTGCACTCGGCGTCCTGCATCTCGGCGGGGGTCACTTCCGATAGCGAGCCCTTCTGTACGACAACGGTTTTGCCGCAGAGGTCGGCAAAAGACTTGATACCCTCGGGATTGCCCTTCTTCACCACCAGAAGGGCCCCGTCGGAGAAGTAGTCGACAAAGTTCACCTGGTTGTAGCGCTCCTTGATGTCACTGTTGAACGACATCGCGATGTCATAGCGGCCCGAGGCCAGGCCCGGGATGATCGACTCGAGATCGGTCACGTTGATGAAGCGCACCGGAACCCCCAACTCCTTGCCGATCGCGGCGCCGAGGTCGGGGTCGAAACCGATGATGGTCTTGTTGTCTGTGTCGAAGTATTCGATCGGCGGATAGGTGGCGTTGGTCGCCGCGACGATCTCGCCGGCGTCCACGATGCGTTCCGGCAGCGTCCCGTCGGCCGGGTTCTCAGCCTGGGGCTCAGGCGTCTTGGCTACGGCGCAGGCCGTGAGGACCAGGCCCGCCATTGCGACAGCAAGTCCCACCTCTTTCGCCCGGCGTCGTCTGGGCGCTGTTTCAACGGTCGCTGATGTCACAGTCGTAGCCTTCCGGTGGTGTGTGTCGCATGATTGTGCCACAATATTGTGTTGTGAAGTCAAGATGCAAGATGGTGCAGTGACCAGCGATCGAGGACAGAGTGCCGCGGCATCGATTGCCGACGACCTCCGTGACCGGATGTTGAACAGACAATTCTTCCCGGGTGCTCCGTTGCGGGAATCTGAACTGGCACAGCGATATACAGCCGGACGGCATACCGTCCGCGCAGCACTGGCGCAACTCAGCGCCGAGGGTCTACTGGTTCACGATCGCAACCGCGGCGCCCGGGTGCGCGAATTCACGCGCGCCGACATCAACGACGCCTTCGACCTACGTGAGGCTCTTGAAATGGCCGCGATTCGGATCATCTGTCGTGACCGCCCCGATCTCACGGCTCTGTCTGCCGCCGTCGATGACCTCGATGCGCTCGAGTTGGCCGAGTCTCACACCCCGGGCCACGCCGCCAGTTGGCAGACGCTGGAAGCCGACCGCGCCGTCCATCAAGCAATGATCGACGCCACCGGCAGCAGTCGCATCGGACGGTCCTATTCGACCATCAGCAACGAAATTCGCTACTGTTACGCCATTTTGCGCGTCACGGCGATGCCGCCGGACGAGCAGGAGCACCGCGCCATCTTTGACGCACTCACATCAGCCGACGCCGACGCGGCGCTCGCGCTCATCGTCCCGCACCTGCAAGAGGGTCGGGAGCAGTGCCTCTCAGCACTGCCCGCCACCGCCGATGCCTGAGCCCTGCCTGTAGATCTCGGCATCAGCTTTCGAACGACATGCGGCAGGTGTCGATGAACGCTGCCGCCGGGCGGGTCAGCTTGGCCGCGGTGAGCGTCACAGCACTGACGACGAGCCCGCGGTGATTGCCTCGTAACGGGCGGGTGACAAAGCCCCGATCCTCGTAGGTGGTCGAGATCTTGGTGCGCTGACTCAGGATCGAGTAGCCGAAGCCGCGGGCGACGAGTGAGCGGACGAGCTCGAAACTGGTTGCTCTGTAACGCACTACGGGTTCGATGCCCTGGGCATGGAACAACGACAGGAAGTAGTCGCCGCCGGGGTCCAGGCTGAACAGGATGAGCGGTTCGTCGCGCAGGTCGTCCAGCGACACCACGTCGACGGTGGTGAGCCGATGATTCTCTGGGAGTAGCACGTAGGGGGGTGCGGTGAAGATGGTCTCGAACGTCAAGTCGGCCCGGTGCGCGGCGACGTCCGGTCCGTAGTCGTAGAGCAGTGCCAAGTCCAGCGTTCCGTTACGGAGGTTGTCGATCAAGACATCCTGCGGGCCCTCCGAGAAGGAGATGTCGACCCCAGGGAATCGTTCGATGTAGTCGCCAAGTGCACGCGGCAGCACGATGGGGGACAGGGTGCTGTAGCACCCGACGACCAGGCGGCCCATGAGGCCGTCCTGGCGTTCTCGCGCCGACGTCTGCAGATCGTGCAGATCTGCCAGCAGGCGGCGGGCATCGGTGAGGACCTGCTCGCCGATCCGGGTGGGCCGCACCCCCCGGCGGTGTCGTACCAGCACCTGAGCTCCGAGGGCGCGCTCCAATTCGCCGAGCGCCATCGACAACGCCGACTGCGACAAGTGAAGGCGTTGCGCAGCGGCTGTCACCGAACCCTCGTCAACTGCGGCGATGAAGTATTCGAGTTGTCGCAGCGTGGCATCAGACATCAATTTTTCCGATCGCTTACTTCAAATAGTTCGATTGTACAGGGGAGGTGATCTCAGCCATATTCGATGGAACCCAGGTTTACGACGAGGAAGTCATCATGAACGAACGCCGCCTAGCCTCACCGCACTCGACCGACTCCATTCATGGGGCGCGGGTGGAACCCGAGAAGGGGCTCAAACAATCGCTCGACAACCGTCACATCGTGATGATTGCCCTCGGCGGCATCATCGGAGCCGGCTTGTTCGTCGGCAGCGGTGCGGTGATCAACCGCACTGGTCCGGCTGCCGTGCTCAGTTACGCCGTGTCAGGTGTGCTGATGATCCTTGTCATCCGTGCCATCGGCGAGATGGCGGTGGCCAGACCCTCTTCTGGCTCCGTCGCCAACTTCTCGCGTGAAGGTCTCGGAAACTGGGCCGGCTTCAGTGTCGGTTGGCTGTATTGGTACTTCTGGGTCGTTGTTGCCGCCATCGAGGCGGTGGCCGGCGCCGGGATCCTCGCCGCTTACCTCCCCGGAGTACCCGCCTGGCTGTTGTGTCTGGGGCTGGTGCTCATCCTGACCGGACTGAACTTGTTGTCGGTCAAAGCGTATGGCGAAGCCGAGTTCTGGTTCGCCTCTATCAAGGTCGTCGCGATCATCTTCTTCATCTGCGTCACCGGTCTCTATCTACTCGGTGCGGTTGGTAAAACCGAAAGCCCAGGACTGACAAACTTGTTCGCACACGGTGGGCTCTTTCCCTACGGCCTCGTCGCTGCGCTCATCGGCAGTGTGACGGTGCTGTTCTCGATGGGTGGTGCGGAAATCGCAACCATCGCCGCCGCTGAGTCCAAGAAGCCGGTCGAGTTCGCCGCCAAGGCCACCAAGCAGGTCATGACGCGGGTGTTCGCCTTCTACGTCGTATCGATTCTGCTGATCGTTGCCGCGGTGCCGTGGGACACCCCGTTCACCGGCGACACGATCCGCAGCCCGTTCGCCGTCGTGCTGGAACGTATCGGCATACCGGGGACCTCGGTGCTGATGGAAGCCATCGTGCTGACCGCGGTCCTCAGTTCACTGAACTCATGCCTCTACATCACGTCGCGGATGCTCTTCGCGCTCGCTGACAAGGGTGACGCACCCAAATCGCTGGTGAAGGTCAACAATCGCGGAGTCCCTGTGCGGGCGATCCTCGCGGGCACGTCCATGGGGTACGCGGCCGTCGTCGCCAACTACTTCTTTCCCAAAGAGGTGTTCATCTTCCTGATCAACTCCTCGGGCGCGATCCAACTCATCTACTACATCATCTTGGTAACTGCGGAGATTCGACTGCGGCGCCGGCTCGAGCGCACCGATCCAGGTGCTCTGCGACTGAAGATGTGGTGCTTTCCGTACCTGTCTTGGTTCTCGATCGCATGGATGGTGATCGTGCTCGCGATGATGGCCTGGATCGAAGAGACACGATCGCAATTGCTGCTCAGTGTCATCGCTTTCGGCGTGATCCTGATCGCCTATCGCGTACGGGCCTCGCGCGGTCCGACACAAACCACGATCAACCCAACAACCGGCGCCTGAAACAGCGCTTCGAGAAGAAGGAACACCATGATCAGAACCGGTGAACAGTACCGGGAGTCGATCCGTGACGGCCGAAACGTCTGGATCGACGGGGAGCGCGTCACCGACGTCACGACGCATCCTGCATTCAAGCCGATCATCGACATCCGGGCTCGTATCTACGATCTCGGCCACGATGAGTTGACGAAGTCGACGATGACCTACGTCGACGAGGGGACCGGAGAGACATGTGCCATCGGATCGAAGCCCCCGATGACCAAGGAAGACTGGCACCAAAAGCGTCGCGGCGTCGACACCATCCTCGATCACGCCGGCGGCGTGGTCACCCGAGTCGGCGACGAGACTGTCGGCGAGATGTGGTCCCTGGCTGACGGCCAGGACGTCCTGAACCGGATCAACCCCGCCTTCTCGCAGAACATCGTGCGTCACGTCCGCGAGGCCACCCTCAACGACCCGTTCCACGTCTCCGCCAACACCGACCCCAAAGGCGACCGCTCGAAGTGGCCACAGGACCAGGACCCCGACGTCCTGCTGCGTGTCGTGTCGGAGAATGATCGCGGAATCGTGGTGCGCGGCGCCAAGTTCGAGACCGCCGCCGCCTACTCGAATCAGGCCTTTGTCAAGCCCACCATCGGTGAATGGAACAAGCAGACCCACTCGGAATACGCGGTCGGTTTCTTGGCCGACATGAGCGATCAGCGCATCAAGCACATCTGCCGTTCAGGTTTCCGCGGATCGCGCACGGCCGAGGACTACCCGCTGACCAACCGGGTCGACGAGATTGACACCATGATTGTGTTCGACGACGTCGAGATCCCCTGGGAGAATGTCTTTTTCTACCAGCACACCGAAGCGGCCGCGTTCATCCGCGCCACGCTGCACCGCTACAGCATCTTCCCGTTCATCCAGCGGCACCTGCGCTGGGCCGACCTGCTGCTCGGATTCGCACACGCCAGCGCGCGCCAGACTGGTGTCAAGATGCACCAGGGTGTGCGTGAGAAGATCGCCGAAGTCGCCGCCTACCGCGAAGGCATCAACGCCTTCCTGACCGCCGCAATCGAACTCGCCGAGCCCAGCCCCGGCGGGTACCTCATGCCGCATCAGGCGACGATGTACTCGGGCCGGGTGTTCGCGTGCAGCAATCTGCCCCGCATCATGCACCTGGTGCGCGACCTCGCTGGTTGTCAGATCAGCCTCACGCCGAGCGCGTCCACGTTCGCCAACCCGGAGACCTCCGGCTGGCTGTCGAAGTACTTCGCGGTCGGGGAGGTCGACGCCGAAGAGCGCCGTAAGCTGCTTGCGTACGGTCGCGATCTGCTGAATTCCGATTACGCGACGCACCGGCTGACGTTCCAACTGTTCGCGCAGTCCCCGCCGTTCTCGCATCTGCTCGCGGTCTACAACAACTACGATTTCGAACCTGCCACCGAGCTGATGTGCCAGTCGGCCGGGATCAAGACCGTCGACGGGACGGGCCGATGACGTTCTCCCTCATCGGCCGCTGCGGCCGCACCGGCCGGTTGGGTGCCGTCGTCACATCGTCGAGCCCCGCGGTCGCCGCACGCTGCGTGTGGGCACGTCAGGGGGTCGGCGTGGCGGCCACCCAGAACGTCACCGATCCGACTCTGGGAAACAAGCTGCTGGACCAACTCGCCTCCGGCGCAACGGCTCAGCAGGCCATGGACGCCGTGGTCGCCGCCGCCCCGTACGCTGAATACCGCCAGTTGACGGTTCTCGACGTGCACGGCAACGGAACGACCTTCTCCGGACCGAACACCCTGGGCACCAACACCGTAGCGATCGGCGTCGACGTCGTCGCCGCCGGCAACCTGCTCTCTTCAGAGAAGGTGCCCCAGGCGATGGTCGAGGCGTTCGAAGCCGATCCCACACACGATCTTGGCGACCGTCTGCTCGCGGCACTCCGGGCCGGCGAAGACGCGGGCGGTGAGGAAGGGCCGATCCACTCATGCGGACTGCTCATCGTTTCGGATGCCGAGTGGCCCTTGACCGACCTGCGGGTGGACTGGGCGCAGGACGATCCCATCGCACGTCTGGAGGAAGCGTGGGCGGTGTGGAAGCCGCAGGCCGAGGATTACACGCAGCGAGCACGACGGCCTGATTTGGCGCCGTCATACGGGGTTCCGGGTGACGAATGACCTGAAGACTCGGGCCAGGGCGACGGTGGAGGAAGCACTTCCCCGCCTGATCGCCCTGTCGGAGCAATTGCACGCCCACCCCGAAACAGCTTGGGAAGAACACCAGGCGGTCGGGTGGGTGAGCAGCCGGCTGGGCGACGGCGGGTTCACCGTCACCCAGCCGTACCTCGGTCTCGACACCGCGTTCCACGCCCGATCCGGAACCGGGGCCGTGCGGGTGGGGTTGTGCGCCGAGTACGACGCGCTGCCTGGTCTCGGTCACGCATGCGGTCACAACATCATCGCGGCGATCTCGGTGGGCGCCGGCCTCGCACTCGCGGGCCTCGCCGACGACCTCGACATGACCGTAGAAGTGTTCGGCACGCCCGCCGAGGAAGGCGGCGGAGGCAAGATCGAGATGCTGGAAAGGGGTGCCTTCGGCGGCCTCGACCTGGCGATGATGGTTCATCCGGCACCCGTCGACGTCGCCGAGGCGCGACCGTTCGCGGTGTCACACTCCGAGGTTCGCTTCACCGGCAAGGCTGCTCATGCCGCGGCCTACCCTGAGCGAGGCCGCAACGCCGCCGACGCTTTCGTCATCGCTCAGGTGGCGTTGGGTCTGCTGCGCCAGCAGCTTCCCGCCACCGTGCGCGTGCACGGCGTCGTCACCGACGGCGGAGAGGCCCCCAATGCCATTCCCGAGCGCACCCGCGGCAGATGGTACGTGCGAGCCGAATCCATGGCCGAACTCGAAGATCTCGAGGCTCGGGTGTTCCGCTGCTTCGAGGCCGGTGCTCTGGCCAGCGACTGCGACCTGGTCATCACGCCGGAGAGCAAGCCCTACGCGGAGTTTCGCACCGATCACCACGCACTCGCCGCATATCGGGCCAATGCCGAAGCGCTGGGCCGCAGTTTCGACAACGGCGAGGAAGTATCCCGAATGAACCGGGCATCGACGGATATGGGCAACGTCTCGCAGGTGGTACGCGCAATCCATCCCTACATAGGTATCGGCTCGCTCCCTGCGCTCAACCATCAACGGGAGTTCGCGGCCCACTGCGTCGGCGCGGCCGCCGACGAAGCGATTCACGACGGCGCGATAGCACTGGCCTGGACGGCGATCGACTCTTTCGCGAACCCCCGAACGGACCGTGATGTCTGACGTGCGCGAAGCAGTCGGCGCAGGAGAACACATCAACATATGCCGGCGCACACCGCGCGCAATCGATGGAAAGTGAATACGACAATGACAACAGCATCGCAGGCGACATCCACCGAACTCGAACTCCTGCAGGAGATCCTGTCCATCGACTCGACGTGGGGACACGAAAAGCGCCTGGCCGAGTTCCTCGGTGACCAGTTGCGCCGCGCGGGAGTTGAAGACGTCGCACTGATCGAATCGATGCCGGGTCGCCCCAGCGTGGCAGGACGGCTACGTGGAACCGGCGGTGGCAAGTCGTTGATCCTCAACGGGCACTTGGACATCTACGAGGTGTCGCCAGACTGGCAGCGCGATCCGTTCACATCCGTGGTCGAGGACGGTCTTGTCTACGGTGCGGGCATCGCCGATATGAAGGCGGCCACGTGTGCAGGCCTGGCCGCTCTGAAACGCATAGCGGCCTCGACTGACCGTCCGCGGGGCGACATCATCTTCCAAGGAGTCTCGTGCCACTTCGAAGGTGGTGTGGGAACCCGGTCCCTGCTGGACGCCGGCTACACCGCCGATGCCGCCATCTGCGGTGAGCCCACCGACAACACGTTGGGCATCGTGCACCGCGGTGCGGCCTATCTGAAGATCACCACCTTCGGCAAGCAGGCCCACACTGCGGGTAAACAGCACGGGCTCAACGCAATCGAAACGATGGAACCAATTCTTGCCGCGCTTCGACGTTTCGAAAACGAGATGCCCTACACTGAGCATCCCGACCTGCCGGGCGGTCCGATCCTCAACATCGGCACCATCCGTGGCGGAACCAAACACAACCAGGTGCCCGACCGCTGCAAAATCACCCTGGACATCCGGCTGCTGCCTTCGCAGGACCCCTATGACGTGAAACGTCAAGCCGAACATCTCATCACACGATTGCACGACGAGGTCGACGATCGGATCAAGGCGACTGTCGAGTTCAGCGAGCACTGGCTGTCCGGACCCCGATTCCCGTACGAGATCGCCAAGGACGCCGACATCGTCCAGACGGCTGCCAAGGCCGTGGCGGACGCCGGATACGCACAACCGAAATTCCAGGGCATCCAGTTCTGGACCGACATGGTCGTGATGAACGACTTCGGCATCCCCGCCGTCAACGTGGGACCGGGCACGCCCCCGTACAGCTGGGCCGACGAGTGGGTGGCGCAGACCAAGTTCGCCGAGATCGTCGAGGTGTACGAGAACGCTGCGCGCTCGTGGTGCCGGTAATGTCACACGCCTGCCGTACTGAGTCGGATTTTCTGGGAGTCAAGGAGATTCCGGCGGACAGCTACTGGGGCATCCACACGGCACGGGCAACCGAGAACTTTCCGATCAGTGGGATCCCGCTGTCGATCTACCCGGAACTGATCCATGCGCTCGGCGCCGTCAAACTCGCCGCGGTTCGTACCAACCGGGAACAGGGCCACCTCGATGACCGGCGCGCCGGCGTCATCGAAGACGCGTGTGCCGATGTCATGGCCGGACGGCTCGACGAGCACTTCGTCGTCGACGTCGTGCAGGGCGGTGCGGGCACCTCAACGAACATGAACGTCAACGAGGTGATCGCCAACCGCGCGCTCGAGCTCCTCGGCGTGCCGCGCGGCCACTACGACCACCTGCACCCCATTGATCATGTCAACCGCAGCCAGAGCACCAACGACGCGTACCCGACGGCGGTCAAGATCGCACTGCTCACTAGTCTGGGTCCGCTGTCCGACGCCTTGGAACACCTGATCAACATGCTTGCGTCCAAGAGTGCCGAGTTCGCCGATGTCTTGAAGATCGGCCGTACCCAACTGCAGGACGCCGTGCCGATGACGGTGGGGCAGGAATTCGCAGCGTGGGCGGCGACTCTCGGGGAGGAGCGGGCTCGTGTCGCCGAGGCACGTCGGTTGCTGACCGAGATCAATCTCGGCGCAACGGCGATCGGCACCGGCATCACCACAGCGCCGGGATACGCCGCCGCGGTGTGCCGGCATCTCTGCGAAATAACCGGCCTCCCGCTGAGTACGGCGGCCAACCTCATCGAAGCCACGTCCGACACCGGTGTGTTTGTGTACCTGTCCGGTGTGCTGAAACGCTTGGCGCTCAAGGTCTCGAAGATCTGCAACGATCTCCGGTTGCTGTCGTCTGGACCTCAGTCGGGATTCGGTGAATTGCGGCTACCTCCCCGCCAGGCCGGGTCAAGCATCATGCCAGGCAAGGTCAATCCCGTCATCCCTGAGGTCGTCAACCAGATCGCGTTCGCGGTCGTCGGCAATGACGTGACGATCTCCATGGCGGCCGAGGGCGGTCAGCTCCAGTTGAACGCGTTCGAACCGATCATGGTGCACCGCATCCTGGAGTCCATGGGCTGGATGCGACGAGGTTTCACCACACTCGCCGACTTGTGCATCGCCGGCATCGAAGTCAACGTCGATCACCTGACGATTTCGACCGCGCGGAGCGCAGCGGTTGTGACAGCTCTGCTGCCCTACATCGGTTATGGGTCGGCGGCCCAGATCGCGAAGAAGGCGCTCGCAGAGGGCGGCACGGTACGGGACCTGGCGTTGGCCACCGGATCGATCTCCAGCGCAGTGCTCGACGAGTTGCTGCGCCCGGAAGGTCTCGCCAACGCAGGCAAATACCCGGTACGTGCCGGTGCTCCCATTCTGCCGACTGGCGACTGCCCAGCAGATCCGCCCGTAGTCCACATGCGGTGAGTCGCTAAGACTCGACCCGGTCAAAATACAGATCGGTATCGCCCGCATGACGAACTTTCCCTGCCCTCGACATACGGCGACGGCATTGTGCGCGCAGTCCCGAAGGTCGGCTACCGCGGCTGCGGATCAAACATCGTGACGGGCCAGCAGTGAAGGTCCGCCCGCCGCACTCATCCTTCATCCGGCAGATATTTCCTGACTGCCATCGCAAGCCCGTGAGTGCAGACTCCTGATTGCAACGTACAGGGACTGTTCCAGCCGGTCGGGATGCCCGTCTTGGCCACCTATAGCTATCCGTTCGGGCGCTATGTGGTCTAATGTGCACAGAGTGAGCAGAATGGACGGAGCAATAGACGACACCACCCGTCGAATCGTCGAGTTCGCGACGGGTATGGCGTTCGCCGACCTGCCGCCGGAGATCGTCGCTCAGGCATCCATGCGGGTGCTGGACAGCGTGGCCTGCGCGCTCGCCAGCGCCGATGCCGATCCCGTCCGGATCGCGTTGTCGACGTCGTTCGGGACGGGTGGCGAAGGCCGCGTGATCGGCCGCCCTGACCTAAGGCTCGCGCCGGACGCCGCCGCCTTCGTCAACACCTCGATGATCCGCTACTTCGACTTCAACGACTGGGCGCCGAACGGCCATCCGAGCGACGTGATCGGCGCGTTGCTCGCGCTCGCGGACCAACCGGGGGTGGACGGCCGGCGCTTCCTGACCGCCACCGTGGTGGCCTACGAGGTATTCATCGCACTCACCGAGGCGACGAAGCTGCCCGCGCTTGGCTGGGACCAGGGCTTCGCGCTCGGACTCGCCGCGGTAGCGGGCCTCGGCAACATGTTGGCGCTCGACGAGTCGACCGTCGCGAACGCGCTCGGCGTGATGGCGGTCGCCGGGCTGCCCACCGGGGCGGCGCGCTCCGGCTCGCTGTCGATGTGGAAGGGCTGCGCGACCGGCTACGCCACCCGAAATGCCGTCTTCGCAACGCAACTCGCGGGCGCTGGCCTCACGGGACCGCCGGCGGCGTTCGAGGGCCGCCGCGGACTCTGGGCGCTCGTCACCGGCCCATTCGAGCTGACGCTCGGTGGCGACACCCTGCGACTCTCGCGGACCGCGCTCAAGCCGTGGCCCGCGTGCTACCACGGGCAGGCCGCGATCGAGGCCGCGCTCGAGCTACGCAAGCGGGTAC
>CAMFLL010000168.1 GCA_945957405.1 uncultured Mycolicibacterium sp.
GTTCCGCAGAATGGCTGCGCTGGCCGGGGGCGACGTCGAGTTCCGGACTCTGCCGGTGGTGCGCTACGACACCATCAACGGTCAGGACGTCAACATCGTCGACCCGGCGGCCATTCGCGCCGAGGTCGCGGCGGCCTTCGGCGACGGCACCACAGCGACCACCGCCGCCGCGCCGTCGACCAGTCATGTTCCCAATCCCGCGACGGTGGTGGACGTCGTCAACGCCAGCAGCACCTACGGGCTTGCCACTGAGGTGTCGGGATTATTGACCGGCAAGGGTTTTGCAGCCGGTGATATCCGTGATCCGCTGGCCGGGGAATCGACCATGACCGCGGTGGATTACGGGTCTGGCGCCGAAACGGATGCCGCGGCGGTCGCCAAAACCCTCGACATCGACGTCGCCGAGCATCCCGACCCGTCGCTGACGGCCAACCACATCCGCGTGATCCTTGGCGAAGGGTTCTCGACACCCACCACGGCGGAGGCCGATTACCTCGATGCGTCGACGACGACCGAGACACAACTGAGCTACGCCGACACCACCACTCCGACACCGGACGCGGGGAAGGCAGTCGAAAGCGGCGGAATACCGTGCGTCAACTGACAGTCACTCGGTGAACGATATCGATGTCTCGGTGCAGCCGTCCTTGGCATAGGTACGGTCGAGGATGTCGACATTCGCCGCGTCGGCCCCGGAGACGGCGAATGCCTTGCCGGGGAACGCATTCAGGTAGTAAACGGTGTCACCACGAGCCGGCAGCGTCCGCGCCGTGTCACGTCATCCCGCCAGCTTCGACACGATGGCCGTGATCCGGCGGGCCCGTGTCTCCGCTGCTTTGGCTCCCAGCACCGACGTCACGTGTGCCTTCTTGGCGCTTGGTGCGAGCAGGTCCCACGCACCGGCGGCGTCGGGGGTGGCATCGAGGGCCGCCCGCAGGTCGTCGGGCACCCCCACCGTGCGCGGTGCCGTGTCCAGCGTGAGCTCCACGTCGATCGGATCTCCACCGGAGATACCGGATTCCCGGCGCCGTTCGGCGGAGAACGGCAGCAGATACTTACCGCCCATGGCGGCGACAGTCGAGCGGTAGGTGAAGCCGTTGACGTCGACCACGACGGCGGGCCGCTTACCGCCGCCGAGGCCGGTGAGGATCTCCTCGGGCACCTCGATTCCCGTGTTCTTGCCCATCTGGAACATCGTCGTCGCGAACCTCATAGGGCAAGTTTCGTCGATGTTCTGCACATAGGTGCCCGTTCAGCAACGAATACGGGTAAACGTGGACCTCATGAGAATCGGATTCATCGGGCTCGGGAACATGGGCGCCGGAATGGCCGCCAATCTGATCGGGGCAGGCCACGAAGTCACGGTCTACAACCGCTCCCCTGACCGCGCGGAACCACTGCTGCGTCAGGGCGCCCTGCGCGCGGCCACTGTCGCCGAGGCGTGCCGCGGCGACGTGGTGTTCACCATGCTCGCCAACGATGACGCGGTGCAGCACGTGACGCTCGGCGATGTCGACCTGGCTGACGGGATCATCGATTCACTGCCACAGGGCGCTGTCCATGTCTCGTGCAGCACCATCAGCGTGAATTTGTCGACACAATTGGCCTCCGCACACGCCGACGCGGGACAACTGTTCGTCTCGGCGCCGGTGTTCGGCAGGCCCGACGCGGCTGCGGCCGCCGGCCTGTTCGTGGTGGCAGCGGGCGCACCGACGTCGATCAACGTGGTGATGCCACTACTCGAGGCTGTCGGCCAGCGCATCTTCGTGGTCTCCGAACAGCCGCCGGCGGCGAATCTGATCAAGCTCAGCGGCAACTTCCTGATCGCGTCGGTGATCGAATCGCTCGGCGAGGCGATGGCCTTGGTGGACAAGGCCGGCGTGGACAAGCACCAGTATCTCGACATCTTGACCTCAACGCTGTTCACGGCGCCGGTGTACAAGACCTACGGCGGCCTCATCGCGGACCAGAAGTTCGAGCCCGCCGGCTTCGCGGCGCCGTTAGGGCTCAAGGACATCCGTCTGGTACTCGAAGCCGGCGACAAGCTGGCCGTCCCGCTGCCGATCGCGGGCCTGTTGCGCGACCGGTTCCTGACCCTGATTGCCA
Source organism: uncultured Mycolicibacterium sp. (assembly GCA_945957405.1). Classification (GTDB taxonomy): domain Bacteria; phylum Actinomycetota; class Actinomycetes; order Mycobacteriales; family Mycobacteriaceae; genus Mycobacterium. Next base: position 2,107 of record CAMFLL010000168.1, read on the forward strand.
ATGGCGGTGAACACCTGGACTGGTCGGCGATCGCCACACTGGCGGCAGGCGACGCCGGCGCGGGGTCAGACGACTCCGCGTAGCCCGTCGGCGCCGAACAGGGGCTCGAACATCGCCGAATAGTCAGGCCCCCGGCGCAGCATCAGACCGCCGTCGACGTTGATCACCTGCCCGGTGATGTATTCGGCGGCATCGGACAGCAGGAACAGTGCCATGTTGGCGATGTCGGCCGGTTCGCCGACCCGCGGCAACGGCGTGCACTCCTGGTAGTCCTTGATCAGCTCCGGCGAAGCCAGGACGGCTTCGACCAGTTCGGTGCGGATCAGCCCGGGCCGGATCCCGTTGACGCGGACCCACGACGCGCCGAGTTCGTCGGCCGCGAGTTGCAGCAGCGCGTCCATCGCCGACTTGGCGGGACCGTAGGCGCCGAACCACCGGTGTGTATTGCTCGCCGCGATCGATGAGATACCGACGAACGAACCGCCGCCGCCGCGGACCATTTCCCGAGCGGAATGCTTGAGGACGTACATGGTGCCGTTGATGTTCAGATCGACGACGCCACGCCACAGCTCGGAGTTCGTCTGTGTGACAGGGCCGATGGTGTTGCTGCCACCGGCGGCGTGCACGACGCCGTGCAGGCGGCCGTGCCACGCGGTGGCGGCGTCGACGACACGCGACACCTCGTCCTCGTTGGTGACGTCGCCAGGCTCGTAGAGGATGCTGCCCGACCCGCCTGCGGCGGTGATCTCGGCGTCGATCTCGTCGACGGTATTCGACAGCCGGTCGGCATTGCGGCCCATGATCATCACGTTGGCGCCCGCGGCCACCAGTGCCGTGGCGACACCCTTTCCGATACCGCTGCCACCACCGGTGACCAGATACGTGCGATCTTCAAACGACAGCTGCACACCGACCCCTTTTGACAATACTGAAACGTGTTCTAGATGTAACCACGCCCAGCTGCCGGCGTACAGAGGTCAGGGCACGTCGCGGCGCGACGGTTGGGTGGGCTTCGCGGTCCGCCAGTCCTCGACGTCGGGCGGCTGGCCCACCGGGAACCGATTCTCGTTCTTGGCCGCCCAGTGCGCATGACCGAGCTCGTGGATGTGGAAGGCGTGCCGCAGCGCCTCGCTGAACCCCATCGCGTCGGACGCCGCGTTGACCGAATCCTTGACCAGCAAGGCAGCCATGGTCGGGCGGTCGGCGATGCGACACGCGAATTCGAGGGTCTTGTCCTCCAACTCGTCGACCGGGAAGACCTTCGACACCATGCCCAGGCGATAGGCCTCCTCGGCGTCGATCGAATCCCCGGTCAGCAGTAGTTCTTTGGCCTTGCGCGGACCGAATTCCCAGGGGTGGGCGAAGTATTCGACACCCGGCATCCCCAGCCTGGCCGCGACCACATCCGAGAACTTCGCATTGTCGGCGGCCACGATCAGATCACACGCCCAGATCAGCATCAGGCCGGCCGCGATCGCGTTGCCCTGCACCGAGGCGATGGTGATCTTGCGTAGATCACGCCAACGGGAGGTGTTCTCGAAGTAGTAGTGCCACTCCTGCAGATACAGCTTCTCGACGATCGCCGGGCGCCCCGCCCCGTCGATGGTGTAGCTCGGATGCAGAGTCGGCCCGGGTGTCCGCTCCGCGATGGCGGCTTCGGAGCCGAGGTCATGTCCCGACGAGAAGTTCTTGCCGCGCGCCGCCAGGATCACGACCCGCACCTCGTCGTCGGCCTCGGCCCGGCGGAAGGACTCGTCGAGCTGGACCAGCAGCGTCCGGTTCTGAGCGTTGTGCTCCGCGGGCCGGTTGAGCCAGATCCGGGCGATCCGGCCCGCGTCGAGCGTTTCGTAGGTGACGAACTCCGGGGAGTCTGCGTCGGCCGTGGTGTCGGTGGTGTGATCAGGCCTCGCCATGCCTGCACTTTACGTCCAGGCCCCAACTCGTAACGCGTGGGGCCGGCCCGGCAGGGACCGGGCGGACCGCGCGCGGCACCAACCTGATCAAGAACCACACGGAAGCTGTGCGAACACTGAAGACGTTCAATAGACTGCGCGTGCAGTCAACCCACAGCAAACGTAAAGAAAGCGTAGTGATGGCGCCCAACACCTCTCCTGTTCGACGGCTTCTCTTCGCCGGCGGTTTTGCCGTGGCAGTTGCCGCTGCCCCCGCGGCCGCATTCTTCGCCGTCCCGGCGGCCGGCATCTCGCCGGTTGCCGCGTGCCCCTCGGGCGAGACGGAGGACCTGTTCACCGACGCATGTGTCCCGCATCTGTCGCCGAATGTCTCTGGCGGAATCTCGTATTCGACGCCCGGGGATGCCTACAGCGTTCCCGAGGTCCAGGGCATTCCGTGCACCGGCCGGAACACCGGCGAATGCATCGGCCTCGAGGAGGACCAGGTTCAACAAGTGGTGCCTCGTTCGACGATTTCATCGAGCCCTTAACTAAAGCGGCCAGTTTGCAGGTTGGGGTATTACGATCACTTGCGGGTCTCACCTGCCCCGACAAGTGCGCACAGAAAGCCCTCACATGCCGAATCTGCTCAGTCGTAGCCGACGACTTCTCGTCGCCGGCGGTTTCGTAGTCGCGGTTGCCGCCGCGCCCGCGGCCGCGTTCATCGCGATCCCGTCCTCTGCGGGCGCTCCGGTGGTCACCGCGTGCCCCGCGGGCGAAACCGAGGACCTCTACACCGACAACTGCACGCCGGAGCTGTCGCCGAACGTTGCCGGTGGCGCCTACCCGACGGTGCCCGCCGGTGGCACTGTGCCTGAGGTCCAGGGTGTGCCGTGCACCGGGCGCAACACCGGTGAGTGCATCGGGCTGCAGGAGTCCGAGGGCAGCATGCCGATGGTGACGCCGCATTCCGAACTGTCGTCGAGCCCGTAGGAGCGCCGCGGATGCCCTCATTGCACGGCATGAAGCGCGTGCTGATCGCCGGCGCGTTCGCCGCGGCGGCGGTCATGGCACCCATTGCCGCGTCGTACGCGGTGCCCGCGGCGGTACCGCTCGCGGCGTGCCCCAACGGCGAGGCGAACGACCTCTACACCGACAACTGTGTACCGGAGCTGACACCCAACGTGCCCGGTGGCGCCTACCCCACGCCTGACGTGACGCCGCCGTTCCAGGGTGAGATCACCGAGTCGACGCCGGGTGACGCGGACAGCGTGCCGGAGGTCGACGGGGTGCCGTGCCTCGGTGGCCGCTCCAGCGGTTCCTGCATCGGTCTGGAAGAGGATGCGGTTCCTCCGGTGATACCGCACTCGACGTTGTCGTCCAGCCCGTAAGAAAAGCACCGATAATGACGCCAGTGTTCGACGTCGCCTAAGGTTGGTGGATGCCCGCGAAATCGGATCCCGCCGACATCGGCGACGTCGAACCATTGGCCGACAGCACGGCCAGCCAGGCGCGGCGCGTGGTCGCCGCCTACGCCACCGACGCAGACGAGTGTCGAGTATTCCTGTCCATGCTCGGTATTGGACCGTCGAAGCTCGACGCGTAGTGAGCCTGCGGTGAGTTCCGCGGAGGCCGCGCCAGCCGCTTCCGGGGACGCCGACTTCGTGGTCGTCGCCAATCGGCTGCCCATCGACATGGAGCGGCTGCCCGACGGCACCACGACATGGAAACGCAGCCCCGGTGGCCTGGTCACGGCGCTCGAACCGCTGCTGCGCAAGCGGCGCGGAGCCTGGATCGGCTGGCCGGGCCTCGCCGAAGACGATGTCGATGTCATCGACGAACCGATCGTCGAAGACGAACTCACCCTGCATCCGGTTCGGTTGAGCGGCGCCGACGTCGCCGAGTACTACGAAGGTTTCTCCAACGCCACGCTGTGGCCGCTGTATCACGACGTGATCGTCAAACCCACCTACCATCGCGAATGGTGGGACCGGTACGTCGATGTCAACCGACGCTTCGCCGAGGCCACCGCTCGTGCCGCAGCACCGAAGGCCACGGTGTGGGTCCAGGATTACCAGCTGCAACTGGTGCCGAAGATGCTGCGGATGCTCCGGCCCGATGTGACCATCGGCTTCTTCCTGCACATCCCGTTTCCGCCGGTCGAACTGTTCATGCAGATGCCGTGGCGGACGGAGATCACCGAAGGCCTGCTTGGCGCCGACCTCGTCGGGTTCCACCTGCCCGGCGGCGCAGAGAATTTCCTGTTCCTGGCCCGGCGGCTGATCGGCGCCAACACCTCCAAGGCCTCGGTCGGAGTGCGCTCCCGGTTCGGCGAAGTCCATGTCGGCTTCCGGACCGTCAAGGTCGGCGCGTTTCCCATCTCCATCGCGTCCGCCGAGCTGGACCAGAAGGCGCGCGATCGCGAAGTCCGGCGGCGCGCCAAGGAGATCCGCGCCGAACTGGGCAACCCACGCAAGATCCTGCTCGGCGTCGACCGGCTGGATTACACCAAAGGCATCGACGTCCGCCTCAAGGCCTTCACGGAACTGCTGGCCGAAGGCCGCGCCAAGCGTGACGACACCGTGCTCGTCCAACTCGCCACCCCCAGCCGGGAGCGGGTCGACGCCTACCGGCTGTTGCGTGACGACATCGAACGGCAGGTCGGCCACCTCAACGGCGAATTCGGCGAGGTGGGCCACCCCGTCGTGCAGTATCTGCACCGTCCGCTTCCCCGCGATGAACTCATCGCGTTCTATGTCGCGGCCGATGTCATGTTGGTGACACCACTGCGCGACGGGATGAACCTGGTGGCCAAGGAATACGTCGCGTGCCGCAGCGACCTCGGCGGGGCGCTGGTGTTGTCCGAATTCACCGGCGCCGCAGCCGAACTCCGGCAGGCCTACCTGGTCAACCCGCACGACCTCGACGGCGTCAAGGACAGTATCGAAGCTGCCCTCGATCAGTCTCCGGACGAAGGCCGGCGCCGCATGCGGGCACTGCGCCGCCAGGTGCTCGCCCATGACGTGGACCGGTGGGCCCGGTCATTCCTGGATGCGCTCGCAGGCGCGGGGCCGGCGAGCAACGAGACGCCAGATCAGATCGGTGTGATGTAGTTGATCAGCCACTTACCGTCGACCTTCTCGTAGTCGACCTTGAGCCGGCTGCCGTCATACGCGGGCTGCTTGGACTTGTCCGTCACGGTCCGGTTCATGTACACCATCACCGATCCCGAATTGCGTTGCGCTTCAAGCACTCCGACGCCGACGACACTGGCCTGGCTGATCACCTGACGTTCGCGCGCCTCCGGGATGATGTCCTTGTTGGCCCGGTCCTCGAACTCACGACGGTAATTCGGTGTCAGCAGGTTGTAGGCATCGGTGAGGCTGCGCTCCACGGTCTGGTAGTCGTATCCGAACACCTTCGGAATCTGGTCGGCCGCAGTCTTACCCAGCTCCGCCCGGGTCGACTCGGAACCGGTGAGCTCGACGCGGTTCCAGTACAACCAGCCGACGCCACCCCCGAGGCCGATCACCCCGGCGGCGCACACCACGGCGAGCACCAACAGCAGCCAACGTGTCAGTCGACGCATCAGTTGCCCCCGTCGGGGTATTTGAGGTCGTAGCCCGTCATCCGGCCGTTGTCGTCCTCGTTGACGATGACGCGTAGCCGGTACGCCTGGGACGGTTTGTTCACACCGTCGATGTCGGTGACCGTCACACGCACCGCGACCAGCACCGAGCCGCGGTCGCCACTGTCGTCGAAACCTTCCAGCGCCGCCCCGTTGATCACCGCCTCCGAGGTGGAATTGGTGTCCCGGAAAATGGCTTTGAGGTTCTCCACGTTGTTGTTCTGGCTCATCATGTCGCGCAGGGGACCGCTGATGCCGTCCATGAACCGGTTGACGCTCGTGTCGATGGTGTCCGGGGTGTACGAGAACATGTTGACCACAGTCTGTGATGCGGTGTCGACGAATTGCTGATCACGGGCGGCGGTGGCATCGGCGCTGCGCTTCTGCGCCAGCATCACACCGCCCAGCCCGGCCAGGGCACCGACGAGGACCACCAATACCGCAGCTGAGATCACGCCGAGCACGCGGCGATTGGGCCGGCGACGCGGCGGCGGGGCCACCGACGCCCTGGTGGACGGCTTGGGCTCCACGGGCCTGTCCACCGGGGTGGTGACGGTAGCCGCCTCGGCACTGCTCGAAGCGGGTCCGGCGGCGCGTGACGCGCGCCGCCGTTCCGGCTTCGTCACCGTGTCCGGCGCCGAAGTCGGGGTTGTGCTCATTACGCCTGCCTCGGATCACGCATCAGATCGACCCAGCTCTCCGCCGGACGCTGGTCTGCACCAGCTGCGGTCAGCACTCCGGCGCCGCCCCCCGACGGGTCGATGAATTTCCCGTTCTGGTCGTAGGTAGCGTACGCGGCCCCGCTGGCCTGTGGCTGTGGCGCCTCTGCCGGCAGTGGCGCGTCAGGCGCCGGAGCTGGGGGAATCGGGCCGGGCGGCGCCGGTGGCGGCGGCGCATCCGGTGCGGGCCGCGCGTACGGCGGCACGATCTGGTCGGGTGGCGCGAAGAACGGCCACGGCGGCGGCGCACCGTTGTCGTTGGGCGGCACCGGCAACGGGAACGGCGCGTTGGGTGCGGGCCCGGGCCCCGGCGGGACACCCGGGGGCAACTGCACGACCGGCGCGCCGGGATCGTAGTCGGCTCCTGGCGGGATGTTCGGGAACTTGTTGGGCGGCAGAATGTTTCGGCCGTCCTCCACAGGCGTGCCGTACGGGATCGGCGGCCCCCGCCAGGGGTTACTCCCGATCGGCACATAGCCGACCGGATCACGGCACAACTGCACGGTCGGGGCGCGCTTACCCGGGAACTCCATGCAGGGGTAGTTACGTGCGCCGCGCACCACCGCCGGATCGTTCTGCGCGGTTTTGCAATACAGATCTGTCGGCAGTTCACGCACCGACTCGTCGCCCGGGGAGCGGATCTGGGTGGCCGGCAGGAAACCTGTCTGGCACGGCGGCGGATCACCGAGGTCGATCTTGAAGTCCAGCTTGCCGCCCTCGTCCGACGGCACACCACCCGCGGTGGTGATCAGGGCCGCGATCAGGGCGGGGAAGATCACCAGCGCCTGCTCGATCGACTTGTGATAGATCACGCCGATCCGGCCCAGGTTGGCCAGGTTGGCCGCCAGCATCGGAAAGCTGGGCCGGATACCAGTGAAGGCCGTGTTCACCTGGTCGGCGGCACCGGGCGCCGTCGACAGCACATTGCGGAGCTGCGGGTCGGCGTTGTTCAGTTCGGTGGTGAACCGGGCCAGCCCGTCGGCCAGCGATTTGATGTCGTCGCCGCTGCGGACCTGCGCCTCCAGGAACGGGCCGGCCTGATCGATCAGCTGCGTGGTCTGCCCGTAATTGGAGTTGGCCTCGTCGACCAGCAGGCGCGACGACTGGATGAGGCGCGAGAGTTCCGGCCCCGATCCGTTGAACGCCTTGAATGCCTCACGCAGCAGATCTTGCAGGCGACTGTTGCTGACGCTGTTCACCAGCGCGTCGGCCTGTTTCAGCAGGCCCGCGATGTCCTGGCCGATGAACGTGCGGTCCTGGCCGATATTGGACCCGTTGCGCAGCATCGAACCGGATGCATCGGCGGGCGGCACCAGATCGATGTACTGCTCGCCGACCGCGGACACACTCTTGACGGTGGCCGTGACGTTGTCCGGCACTGGAGTGCCGCTGTTGAGCCGCATGGCCGTAACGACACCGTCGTTCGACAAGCCCACCGACTCGACCCGGCCGATGGTGACGCCGCGGTAGGTGACGTTGGCGTTCTGGTAGATGCCGCCGCCGGCGGCGAAATCGGCGGTGACGTTGTAGGAGCCGATCCCCACCTTGGCGGGCAGGTGCAGATAGAACACCGCGATGGCGCTGACGGTCAGCACGGTGACGATCGAGAAGATGACCAACTGGATTCGAGAGAGACGATCGAGCATCAGTTGCCTCCTCCCGGCACGTCACCCGCGGGGATCTTGAACGGATCCGCGGCCTGGCCCGACAGGTTCGCCATCTCGCCGGTCAGGAAATCCGGCGGGTTGATGATCTCGTCCATGTGCTTCATGTTCGGGTCGAGCGCGTTGTTGGTGGTGAACACCGATTCACCGAGACGCCGCAGGGTCAGGTCGAACGTCACGAACACGTTGAGGTAATCACCACGGACCGCCTGACGCAGGTACCGGCTGTCGAAGGGGAAGGTAGGCGCCAGCGTCAGCGCAGACACCAGGGTGTCGGCATTCTCGGCAAATGCCCGGACCACCGGATAGAGATCTTTGAAGTCGGCCGCGAAGTCATCCTTGGTCTTGCTCAGGACGTCGGCGGCCACGGTGCCCAGCCGTCCGAGCGCGCCGAAGGCGTCGACGATGTTCGTCCGATTCTGGTTGAGCACCTTCAGGGCGTCCGGCAAGGTGTCGAGGGCACGGCCCAGGCTGTCTTTGTTGGTCGCCAGGATGGCCGCGAACCGGTTGAGGCCGTCCATCGCCGCAATGATGTCGTTCGTCTGGTTGCGAAGCGAGTCGGTCAGCTCGGCGAGCCGCGGGATCAGCTGCGCGAAACTACCGGCGCGACCCGCTACGGCGGCATACGCCTCATCGGTGATGTCTTGTAGCGCACCGAGATTGCCCTTGTTCACCACGACTCCGAGCGAGGACAGCACCTCTTCGGTGGTCGGATACCGACCCGTGTGGCTCTGCGGGATGTTCGAACCCTCGCCCAATTTGCCCTCGCCGGGTTCGCCGACCGGCGCGGCCAACTCGACGTGTTGCGAACCCAGCAGTGACGTCTGGGCAACGCGGGCAGTGGAATTGCCCGGCAGGTTGACGTTCGAGTCCAAGGACAGTTTGACCGCCGCGTAGAAGGTGCCGTCCGGACGCTGCACGGCGTCGATACCGGAGACACTGCCGACCGTGACGTCGTCAACCATCACCGGCGAGTTCTGCGGCAGGGTCGCCACATCCGGCAACTCGACGGTGATGGTGTAGGACCCCGACCCATGCCCGGAGGTGCCAGGCATGTCGATGGAGTTCAATCCACCGAACGAGCACCCCGCGAGCAGGGTGGCTCCGGAGCCGACGGCCAGCGTTCGGTAGCCCACGCGGGTGAGCCGCCTCAATGTGATCTTCATCAGCCGCCCCCGCCCACGGGTGCGGGCGCGTCCGGCGCGGGGCCGGCTGCAGGCGCATCGGGTGCCGGGCCGGGCAGCGGGCCCGATCCGACGATGAACGGTGGTCCTGGCGACACCTGGCCCTCCACTGCGGGCGGCGGCAGCACCATGTCACCCAACGTCGTGCCCGGCGGAATGATCGGCGGTGTGACGCCTGGCTGCGGCTGCCACTGCAGGTACGGCACGGGAGTCTGCGCCTTGGCTTCGGTGGCCGGGGTGTCGTAGATGATCTGGCCCTTGTACGCGGTGATGCTGTTGATCGGGTGGAACAGGATGGGCGGGAAGTTCATCGTGATGCGTTTGAGCACCGGGCCCATCCGCTGCTTGCAGATCTCGGACCGCTTGATGTTGTCGGCGTTGTTGGTGGCGCCGGTGTCGAACGTGCCACCGCAGATGAACTGCACCGGATTGGCGAAGTTGGGCAGCGACAGCACGCCGCCGACGGTGCCCTGCGCGGGGTTGTAGATGTTGTAAAAGTTCGCCAACCCGTTCGGCGTCACGTGCAGCACCTGTTCGATGTCATCGTGCTGGTCGGACAGGATCTTTGTGAAGTCGGCGAGCTTGTTGACCGAACCGACCAAGGTGTCGTTGTTGTCCTTGAGGAATCCGCGGACGTCCGACAACGCCTGGTTCAGCGTTCCCAGCGTGGTGTCCAGGCCCGACGAGCTCTCGGCGAGCACCTGCGACACCGATGCGACGTGGTTGGAGAACTGCACGATCTGCTCATTGCTCTGCGCCAGCGCATTGACCAGGATCTGCAGATTCTTGATGGTGCCGAACAGGTCGGCACTCGAGTCGCCCAGGCGACCGGCGGTCTGCGACAGTTCGCGCAGCGCGTTGCGGAACGAGTCGCCGTTGCCGTCGAACGTGGTGGCCGCCTGATCGACGAACTGGCTCAACGGACCCTGAATACCGCCCTGCGGTCCGAGTTGCTCCGACAGCTGGGTCAGCTGCTCTTTGACCTCGTCCCACTCGACCGGGACGCCGGTGCGGTCCAGGCCGATGGTGCCGCCGTCGGCCATCACGGCACCGCCGCCGCCGGCAGCCCCGGCGTCATAGGCCGGAGTGAGCTGAACGAACCTGGCTGCCACCAGGTTCGGCGACACGATCACCGCGCGGGCGTCGGCGGGGACCTTGACGTCGTCGGACACCGACATCGTGATCTTCACATCACCGGCGCGCGGCTCGATCGAATCGATGGTGCCCACCGGCACGCCGACGATCCGCACATCATCACCCGGGTAGAGGCCCACCGCCGAGGAGAACAAGCCGACGATCTTGTGGGTGCCGCGGCCGGGCCACAGGATGTAGGCCCCCACCGCGAGGGCGGCCACCAGGGCCACGACCAGCGCGATGAGCAGGCCGCGGCGCCGCGGGGACCGGGTGGTGCCGGTTTCGGTCGCTGTGTCGGTCATGGCGATTTCGGCCTGATGATCAGACGCTCGGCGATCAGACCCTTGAGGTAGTCGCTGAGGCTGTCGGGCAGCTTGCCGGGCTGGAAGTAGGTGTCCAGCAACACTTCCGAGATGGTGGCCGGCGGCAGGCCGTACAAGTTGATCTGGAAGCCGGGTGCCGATCCGACCACCTCACCGAGTGCGGTGGCGTACGGCGGCAGACGCTTCAATGCCTGGCTGATGAACTCCTTACGCTCGTTCAGGTTGTCCAGAACCAAGTTGAGCTTGGTCAACGCGGGCCCGAACTCCTTGCGGTTGTCGGCCACGAAGCCAGAAATCTGTTGTGACACATCGTCGATGCCTGCGATCAGGCTGGCCAGTGCCGCGCGGCGCTCATCCAGTGCGGCGAACAGCTGATTACCGTCGACGATGAGCTGGTTGACCTGGTTCGCGCGCTGCCCGAGGGTCTTGGTCACCGATTGCGCATGCGTCAGCAGTTCGCCCAGTGCTTCGTCGCGCGCGTTGAGGCTGCGCGACAAGTCGGCGACACCGTCGAGCGCACCCCGAAGTTGCGGGGTGGCGTCACGCAGCGTGTCGGTGAGAGTCTGCAGCGCCTCTTCGAACTTCGGCTTGTCCAGTGCTGCGGCGTTACCGCCGAGATCCTGCAGGGCGGCGTTCAGGGTGTACGGAGTCGTGGTGCGGCCCAGCGGAATAGATGTGGACGTCCCACCACCCGAGGGCGTCACGTCCAGCGACTTCTCGCCCAGCACGGTGTCGGTCTTGATGGCCACCAGGGACGTGTCGCCGACCCGGACATCGCGGTCGACGGTGAACGTCACCTTGGCCGCATTACCGGCCAGCCCCACCGACTGCACACTGCCGACCTTGATGCCGGAGACGTTCACGTCGCTACCGGGCGCGATACCTCCGGCGTCGGTGAAGAACGCGTCGTAGGTCTTGCCCTGCGGCCAGAACGGCAGCTGGGTGTAGCCGAACGACACGAGAACGAGGCACGCCACCACGGCGATGCCGAAAATACCGGTACGGACGGGATTCGACCCGTCGCTGTCACTGCGGGGCAGGAGCGCACCTCCCCTTGGACGGGTCCGGTGGTCCACCGAACGGGATGAGGATGTCACTGCCCGCGGGTCCGTTGATCTTCATCCGGATCGAGCAGTAGTAGATGTTGAAGAATGAGCCGTACGCACCAAGGGCGTTGAGCCGCAAGTAGTTCTCGGCCAGCGGTTCGATGACGGCGTTGACGTCCTTCTTGCGCTCGTCGAGCTTGGCGGCCAACGGGCGCAGGTTTTCGATCACACCCTGGACCGGCCGGCGCCCCTTCTGCAGCATGTCCGTCAGATCGGTCGACGCCGACGACAGCGGGCCGATCGCACCCGCGATCGGGTCCTTGCCCTGCGCCAGCCCGGTGATGAGCTGCTGCAACTGGTCCACGCTCGCGTCGAACTGCGTGCCCTTGTCGTCGACGGTCTTGAGTACCGTGTTCAGGTTAGTGATGACATCACCGATCAACTGGTCGCGGGCCGCGAGATCGGTGGTGAACGCGCTGGTGCTGGAGAGCATCTGGGACAACGCCCCGCCCTGCCCCTGCAGCAGCTCGATGATCGCGTTGCTGACCTCATTGATCTTGTTGCCGTCGAGACCCTTGAGCACCGGCCGTAGCCCGCCCAACAGGGCGTCGAGGTCGAGCGCCGGTTGGGTGTTCTGCTTGGGGATGGTGCCGCCCGCTGGGAGCTTGCGCAGATCACCAGGGCCGGAGGCGATTTCGAGGAACCGGTCACCGACCAGGTTCTCGTAGCGGATCAGCGCCCGTGTCGAGGTGTACAGCTGGTAGCGCTTGTTGACGTCGAATGTGACATCGACGGTGTTGTCGTCCGCGAGTTTGATGTCCTTGACGGAACCGACCGGGACACCGGCGATCCGGACATCCTGACCAGTTTTCAGCCGCGACGCGTTGACGAAGTTGGCGTGGTAGGTGTTGCCCGAGGCGAACCGGAACTCGCCGAAGACCACCACCAGGCCCGCGGCCACCAGCAGCATGACCGCGGTGAAGATCCCGACTTTGACCAGAGTCCCTCTGTCGTTCATCAGAAGTCGTCCCGCTCTGCGAAGGCGCCGTTGAACAGGAACTGCAACGTCGAGGGGGCGTCGAACTGCAATTCGGTGTTCGGCTGGAACGGCACGTAGGCGTTGTCGGTGACCAGGAACGGCGCCCGGTACCACGACCCGTTCAGCTGCTTGCTCGGAATGTCCGGTAGCCCACGGCAGTTCGGGCCGCCGCTGGCATTGACGACAGGCAGGCTCTCCGGATAGGTGTAGGCAGGCGCTCCAGGCAGGAAGTTCGAGGACACGAACAAGCCGGGCCGGGTACCACCGATGACAGGGCCGAATTTGTTGGCCGCGGTCACCATGGCCTTGAGCAGGCAGCCGTATTCGGGTGAGTAGTCGGCGAGCACCTTCGCCAGGGCCCGGGTGCGCTGGATCGCCGCGATGTAGTCCTGGGCGGCGGGCGCCAGCGTGTCGTATCCGTTGTTGGCCAGCCCGGTGGTGGCCAACAACGTGGCGTTGAGGTTGTCCTGCTGGTCGACGATGGTGCCGCTGAGCTTGGGCACGTTGTTCAGCACCGTCACGAGATCCGGCGCGGCATCGGCATAGATGCTGTCTCTTATA
>CAMFLL010000169.1 GCA_945957405.1 uncultured Mycolicibacterium sp.
GAGGCGATGATCGCGTAGGTGATCGACTTGAGGAAGCCCTGCGGGAACAGCAGCAACGGCACCGAGGATGCGACCAGGATCACCGCGGAGAACATGATGGTGCGCCCCGAGGTCATGACGGTGCGCCGCACGGCCGCCTCGGTGTCATAACCCTCGGCTATCTCCTCGCGGAACCGGCTGACCATGAACAGGCCGTAGTCGACGGCGATGCCGAGCCCCATCAGCGTCACCACCGGCTGGGCGAAGAAATGCACCGGCATGAACTCGGCGATGAGCCGCATGATGCCGAGGGCACCAAAGATGGTCAGACCGCCGATGATGCCCGGCAGGGCCGCGGCGATGACAGTGCCGAACACGAAGAACAGCACGACGCACACCAGTGGAATGGCGGCGACCTCGGCGCGCTTCTGGTCATCGCCGATGGTGCCGGTCAGTTCCGCGGCCAGGGGTTGCAGGCCCGCGAGCTTGACGTTGACACCCTCGTCGCCGACCTTGAGCAGGTCGTCCTTGACCACTTTGTAGTTGTTCAGGATCGCGTCGTCGTTGTCGCCCTTGAGCTGGATCGACATGAACGCATGCTGCTTGTCCGCATCGGACATGTTCTTGAGCACTTCGGGGCTCTTGAAGTAGCCGATGGACCTCAGGATCTGGTCGGGATGGTCCTTCTCGACCTGCGCCAGGTTGTCCAGGATCTTCTTCTGGAACGCCGGGTCGTCGACGGTCTTACCGTCGGGAGCGGTGTAGATCCCGATGATGTGCCCGGACGTGTCACGCCCATAGGCGGCGTCGGCGGCCAGGGAGGCGTGCACCGACTGGCTGCCCTCGTCGTAGAAGCCACTCTGCGTGACGTGGCTACCGAGGCTCATGCCGTAGACGCCGCCTCCGACGCACAGCGCCACCATCACAGCTATGACGATGTATCTGTAGCGATATACCGTTCGACCCCACCAGGCGAACACGTAGGCTCCTAACGTTCTTTAAAGTCTTGTGCGGTCTCGACACGCATCGGTTCTGAAGTTGTCATCACTCACCCGGGCCGTCGCGGTCAGGCCCGGGACGTGAGCAGCGAGGACAACGGCCTGAACGGCTGAAGCCACGCCCCCTGATCTGGCAGCGAATCGAGGCTGATCCGCGGGAGCGGTTCCCGGAAGACACCAGGAATGTCCTCCAGGTCAACGAACTCCAAGGTATCCGACGCTAGCGCCCAGCTGGCATGTTCGCGAAATCCGAGCACCCGGACCGGGGTGCCGTCGTCGCGGGCGATCTCCTCCAGCGGCTGCCGGAACGCCTGACCGTCGGCCGACGCCACCATCAGCGCGGCGAGGCCGTCGGCGCGCCGCAGCGCGATGTGGTTGAGCATGTCGATGTCGACGTCACTGTCTTCATCGACCTTGGGTTTGGCGAAAACCGCGAACCCAACGTTACGCAGAGCTTCGACCCATGGCCGCACCACATCGGCGCTACCAGGGACGATATTGGTGAAAACGGTCGCCTCCGGTTCAAGCGACACGCCTGACTCGCCCGCCGACACATCGGCGGTGTAGCTCAGCAGCCAGCGGCCCAGGGCGTCGAACCTGGGCCGGTGTGCCGCGGTCGGCCGGCCGCCGATGATGGCGCCCAGACCCATGTCGAGGTTCGGCGCATCCCACACCAGCAGCACCCGACCGCCCGGCGTGACCGGTGTCACGGTGTCGCCTGCGTCGAAGGCAGCCGTGTCGAATTCAGTCTCGACCGCGCTCACCGGCGCACCCACAGCAGTTCGGCGACCGCACTGCCGGCGGTATGTGCCTTGTTCTCGTACTTGGTGGTGGGTCGGTAGGCGGAAATGGGAAGTTCGCCGTTTTGTGACACCCAGTCCTGCGACACCCGGCGCAGCAGTGGCTCGGCATCGCCGGCCTCGGCGATCTGCGCGGCGTAGCCGGCGTCGTCCGTCGCCGCGTGGAGGACACCGCCGGGCCGCAACCGGTCGGCGATCAGCGCGATGGTGGGCGACTGCAGCAGTCGGCGCTTGTGATGCCGGGACTTGGGCCACGGATCGGGGAAGAACACGCGCACACCGGTCAGCGAGGCCGGGGCGAACATGTGCTCGAGGACGTCCATGGCGTCGCCCCGGACCAGCCTGATGTTCGTCACACCGGTCCGGTCGATGGCGCTCAGCAGCTGGGCCAGGCCGCGCCGGTACACCTCGACGGCCACGACGTCGACGTCCGGCTCCTCCTGCGCCATCGCCAGGGTCGAGGTGCCGGTACCGCAGCCGATCTCACACACCACCGGCGCGCGGCGGCCGAACCAGGTCTCACAGTCCAGACGATCAGCGGGTCGGTCGGACAGGCGAGCCTGCGTACCGAGCTGCGACCACAGGCGGTCCCAGACTTCCTGCTGGTTGTCCGTCAGCGTCGAACGCCGGGAGCGGAAACTGGTGATCCGGGGGTGCGGGTGCGCAGCCGGGGGTCCGGCAGCCCCGGCGGACAGCTCCGCCGACTCCACCTCTCGTTGCGCATGCATCCCCCCATCGTCTCCCATGACGGCGTCAGACCCCGCATCGTGGTGCAATTTGATACCCAACAGTTGCCTCTGGACGCGCCACCCCGACTGTCCACAGCCAGGGCCGTGGCGGCTCGCGTCGCGCCGGGTCAGGTGCCACGATGGCAGGAGATGAGGGGACATCAGCTTTTCGCCGACGCGCTGGGCCGCCGGGCTCCGCAGCTGTCGCAGTTGACCAACCAGGTGAGCGCTCCGCTGCAGGTCGGCGTTCTGGGCAGGCCAGGAGTGGGCCGAGGGACAGTCGCGTCCGCGTTGGCGCTGGCCGGGCTCACTGTCAGTGGTGACGGTGCCGACGTCGCTGTGCTGGTGGTCGCGGAGGTGATCAAACCCGAGGACCGCGCGGTGCTGGCCGCGGCGAAGGTGCCGATCGTGATGGTGTTGAACAAGGCCGACCTGGCCGGCTTCGGTCCGGGTGGGCCGCTCGCCATGGCCGGTGCGCAGGCCGAGCGGCTGGCCGCGGCGGCCCGTGTGCGCACCCGGCCGCTGGCGGGGTTGCTGGCGACGGCCGGGCTCGCCGACGGTGTCGTTGATGACGCGATGCTGGCGGCGTTGCGTGTGATCGCCGAGCAGCCCGTCGATCTGCGTTCGCCCGACAGCTTCGTCGCCGGCCCCCACGACGTGGACGTACCGACCCGGCGGCGACTCCTCGAGCGCCTAGACCTGTTCGGGATCGCCCACGCCGTCGTCGCGCTGCAGCACGCCCCAGCCACTGGCCCCGGAGCGCTGCGGCAGGTATTCCGGGCGGTCAGCGGGATCGACGACGTGGTGTCCGCCATCGGGCGGGCCGGCGCCGGGGTGCGGTACCGCCGCGTCGTGGCGGCCTGCGAGGATCTGCAGGTGCGGGCCATCACCGATCCTGAGATCGCCGACATCCTGGTCGACGCCGACCTCGTGCTCGCCCGCATGGCCGCGGCGGTCGACGTGCTCGAAGCCGACGGGGTGCTGGTCGATCCGACCGATGATCCGTCGGCACATCTGGCCAGGGCCGTGCGGTGGCAGGCGCTCGCCGACGCCCCGCTCGCCGATCTGCATCGTCAGTGCGCCCACGACATCGTGCGCGGCTCGCTGCGCCTGCTCGATCCGGGGCTGGCCGCGTGAGCCGCGATGGCGAGGACCGCCAGGTGAAGTACGGCCAGGACGATCAGGACCCAGTGTCCGCGGTGGACGAGTTCGTGGGCGGCCTGGTGTCGGATGTACGCCCGCCGGCCATCCGTCGCCGTGACGCGGTCCTGGTGGCCGGGCCGTGGCTGGCGGGGATCAGCAGTGTTGCCGCGGTGCTGCGGGAGCAACTTCCCGACGTGGAAATCCTGGAAGCCGATGACATGGCGCAGGGAGAGGCGCCGTTGGCGGTGGTCTTCGTGGTCTCGGCGTCGGCGCCGTTGACCAAGTCCGATTGCGCGGTGCTCGACCACGCGGCTGCCCACACCGATGCGGTGATCGGCGTGGTGTCCAAGATCGACCTACACCGCTCTTGGCGCCAGGTGCTCGAGGAGAACCGCACCATCCTGCGGGTGCACGCCGCGCGCTATCACGCGGTGCCGTGGGTGGGGGTGGCGGCCGCGCCCGACCTGGGGGAGCCACGCTGTACCGACCTGGTGACGCAGCTGAAGTCACGGCTGGCCGAGAACGATCTGGTTCGCCGGAATCGCTTGCGGGCCTGGCAATTTCGACTGAGCTCCACGATCGGGCAGTTCGACAACGCCGTCGACAGCGCCGGCCGGCAGGCACGGATGGAGAGTCTCCGCCATTCCCGGGCCGATGCCCTGCGCGAGCGCCGGATGGTCAAGTCGGAGCGCACCATCGCCCTGCGCAGCCAGGTCCAGCAGGCCCGGGTGCAGCTGTCGTACTTCGCGCGAAACCGGTGTCATTCGGTGCGTACCGAACTCCAGGAGGATGCCGCGGATATGACTCCGCGCCGCCTGCCGGAGTTCGAAAGGTATGTGTCGCAACGGATCAACGGTGTCATCGACGAAGTCGGGGCGGGTGTCACCGAACATCTCGCCGATGTGGCCCGGGAGCTGGGCCTACCACCGCCGGGCTCGGCGGGCACCGTTCGCCCACCGCGGCCCGATATGGACCGCCCGCCGCTGCGCTCACGGCGGCTGGAAACACGCTTGATGACGGTGCTGGGCGCGGGATTCGGGCTGGGTATCGCGCTGGCTCTCAGTCGCCTGTTCGCCGACCTGGCTCCCGGGCTCACCATCGCCGGCGCCATCGTGTGCGCGGTGATCGGCGTTGCGGTCACCATCTGGATGGTGCGCACCCGTGGTGTGCTGCATGACCGCGCGGTGCTGGACCGCTGGGTCTCGGACGTCACCGCGGCGTTGCGCACCACCGTCGACGAACAGGTTGCGGGCCGGGTGCTGGCCGCCGAGATGTCGATGACGTCGGCGCTGAATCACCAACTCGAGGAGCACAACGGCCGCGTCGCCCACCGGATCGCGGCCATCGATGCCGAACTCGGCGAACACGCGGCGGCGCGTGCACGGGCCGCCACCGAACGGGAGGGCCGGGTGCCCGCACTACGGCGGGCCCTCGCCGCCGTGCGGGCGCAGCTCGACGAACCCGAACCGCTCACCGAGCGCAACGGGTACAACGTGGTGGCCCCGGAGGTAACTCACATTGCCGGGAACCCGGTCCGCGTGGTTGCCGGGCGCGACGCGAGAAAGGGGTGAACGATGGACACGGTGGATTTGCCGCAGTACCTCGACGTCGACGACTGGCTCGCCGAGGACATCCCGGTGGCGGGCGTCGGGCAGGAGCCCTCGGTGGCCGATCTGGCCGCGGGAACGGGCTACGAGCGGCCCGTGATGCAATCGGTGGATGACGACGAATTCCACTTCGAATTCAATATCGCCGTGGGAAATACCGCAAAATCTGCAAATGACTTAACAAACTGAATCGATGAACCAAGCTGTTCACGGATTCTGAATCGTTCATGTGAGTCATCGGACATACTCCTGATTTACCGCGGGTATGTCACCCGCGTTAACCTCTAAACAGGCTTGACCGTCGATGACGATCGGCCCGGCGGAAGGGGGCCTTCGGGCCTCGCGGGAACAACCCGAGAATATCTGAGCAGGAGACTTTGATGACGTCAGCGACCATTCCAGGTCTGGACAACGCACCGACGAAGCACCACGGCCTGCTCGCATGGGTTCAGGAGGTTGCCGAACTCACGCAGCCTGACCGAGTGGTATTTGCTGACGGCTCGGACGAAGAGTTCGCACGGCTGGCCGCGCATCTTGTCGAAGCAGGCACGTTCGAGAAGCTCAACGACGAAAAGCTCCCGAATTCCTACCTCTCGCTCTCCGACCCGTCGGATGTGGCGCGCGTGGAGTCGCGGACCTTCATCTGTTCCGAGCGTGAAATCGACGCCGGTCCCACCAACAACTGGATGGACCCGGCCGACATGCGTGACCTCATGAAGGACCTGTACCGGGGTTCGATGCGCGGCCGCACCATGTACGTGGTGCCGTTCTGCATGGGCCCGCTGGGTGCGGAAGACCCCAAACTCGGTGTCGAGATCACCGATTCGGAGTACGTCGTCGTCTCGATGCGCACCATGACCCGGATGGGCCAGGCGGCGCTGGACAAGATCGGCGACGACGGGTTCTTCGTGAAGGCCCTGCACTCGCTGGGCGCGCCGCTCGAGGAGGGCCAGCAGGACGTGCCGTGGCCCTGCAACGACACGAAGTACATCACCCACTTCCCGGAGACTCGTGAGATCTGGAGCTACGGATCGGGATACGGCGGTAACGCGCTGCTGGGCAAGAAGTGCTACTCGCTGCGCATCGCGTCGGCCATGGCGCACGACGAGGGCTGGCTGGCCGAGCACATGTTGATCCTCAAGCTCATCTCGCCGGAGAACAAGGCCTACTTCATTGCCGCCGCCTTCCCGTCGGCTTGCGGTAAGACCAACCTCGCGATGCTGCAGCCCACCGTTCCCGGCTGGCGTGCCGAGACCGTCGGCGACGATATCGCCTGGATGCGGTTCGGCAAGGACGGCCGCCTGTATGCGACCAACCCCGAGTTCGGCTTCTTCGGTGTGGCGCCCGGCACCAACTGGTCGTCGAACCCGAATGCGATGAAGACCATCGAGGCCGGCAACACGGTGTTCACCAACGTCGCCAAGACCGACGAGGGCACCGTGTGGTGGGAGGGCCTCGAGGGCGACCCGCAGCACCTGATCGACTGGAAGGGGCACGAATGGACCCCCGAGTCGGAAGAGAAGGCGGCACACCCGAATTCGCGTTACTGCACCCCTATGTCGCAATGCCCGACGTTGGCTCCCGAATGGGATGATCCGCAGGGTGTGCCGATCTCCGCGATCTTGTTCGGTGGCCGCCGCAAGACCACGGTGCCGCTGGTGACGCAGGCGCGCGACTGGCAGCACGGCGTGTTCATCGGCGCCACGTTGGGCAGCGAGCAGACGGCCGCCGCCGAGGGCAAGGTCGGCACCATCCGCCGCGACCCGATGGCGATGTTGCCGTTCATGGGCTACAACGTCGGCGATTACATGCAGCACTGGATCGACATCGGCAAGAACTCCGACGAGTCGAAGATGCCGAAGGTGTTCTTCGTCAACTGGTTCCGCCGCGGCGACGACGGCCGGTTCCTGTGGCCGGGATTCGGTGAGAACAGCCGTGTCATGAAGTGGATCATCGAGCGCGTCGAGCAGAAGGCCGGCGGCGCCACCACGCCGATCGGCATCGTGCCCTCGGCCGACGACCTGGATCTGTCCGGGCTCGACGTGGACCCCGACGATGTCAATGCCGCGCTGGCGGTCGACGTCGACGAGTGGCGGGCCGAGTTGCCGCAGATCGAGGAGTGGTTCGAATTCGTCGGCGAGAAGCTGCCGACCGGTATCAAGGACGAGTTCGACGCCCTGAAGCAGCGCCTCTCTTCCTGACCGCGAACAGTCGCAAAGGGCCCCGGAATTGCACGATTTCGGGGCCCGTTGCGTCTCCTCGGCAGTGATACGCCACCTCTTGACACCTGTCAAACCGGAGCGTCGTAGAGTCACTCCATGCAGATCCGTGACCACATCGGTTCAGGTAAGCCCGCCATCGTCATGTATCCGTCCGGAACTGTCGTGACGTTCGACGAACTCGAGGCGCGCGCCAACCGTCTGGCCCACTCTTTCCGGCAGCACGGACTGACGGAGGGCGACGTGGTCGCCATCCTGATGGAAAACAACCAGCACATGCACGCGGTCATGTGGGCCGCGCGGCGCAGCGGGCTGTACTACGTGCCGATCAACACCCACCTGACGGCCGCGGAGACCGCCTACATCATCGACAACAGTGGCGCGTCGGCCATAATCGGGTCGGCGGCACTGCGCAAGACTCTCGAAGATCTCGAGGCCGAACTGCCCAACGGGCTGCCCGCGGTCCGGCTCATTGCGGACGATGATCTGGACGGCTGGCAGCGCTACCCCGAATGTGTTGCCGATCAACCCGATACACCCATCGCCGACGAGATCGAGGGCGACCTGCTGCAGTACTCGTCGGGCACCACCGGCCGCCCGAAAGGCATCAAACGTGCCCTGACACACCGTCCCCCGGCCGAAGTGCCGGGGTTGATGGCCGCCCTGATCGGTTTCTGGATGCACCCCGACGCGGTGTACCTGAGTCCCGCACCGCTCTATCACACCGCGCCGTCGGTCTGGTCGATGCAGGTTCAGGCGGGTGGTATCACCACCGTCGTGCTCGAGAAGTTCGACGCCGAGGGGGCTCTCGACGCCATTGCCCGCCACCAGGTGACCCACGGACAGTTCGTTCCCGCGATGTTCACCCGCATGCTGAAACTGCCGGAATCGGTGCGGAACTCGTACGACACCGCCAGCCTGCAGCGCGTGATGCACGCCGCGGCACCGTGCCCGGTCGACATCAAGAAGCAGATGATCGACTGGTGGGGGCCCATCGTCGACGAGTACTACGCCTCGTCGGAGGCGATCGGATCGACGCTCATCACCGCCGAAGAGTGGTTGACCCACCCCGGGTCGGTCGGCAAGTCGATGTTGTCCACGTTGCACATCCTCGACGAGGACGGCAACGAACTGCCGCCCGGCGAGGCCGGTGAGATCTACTTCGAAGGTGGTTTCGACTTCGAATACCTCAACGACGCCGAGAAGACCGCCGCATCACGGGACGTGCACGGGTGGAAGACCGTGGGTGACATCGGGTATCTCGATGAGGACGGCTACCTCTATCTGACCGACCGGCGCCACCACATGATCATCTCCGGCGGCGTCAACATCTATCCGCAGGAAGCTGAGAACATGCTGGTGACCCATCCGAAGGTGATGGACGCCGCGGTGTTCGGCATTCCGGACGACGAGATGGGGCAGAGCGTCAAGGGCGTTGTGCAGACGGTCGACCCCGCCGACGCCACCGACGCCTTCGCCGCAGAACTCCAGACGTGGCTGCGGGACCGCCTGTCGCACTACAAATGTCCGCGCTCCATCTCGTTCGAGCTCGAGATGCCACGTACCGACACCGGCAAGCTGTACAAGCAGAGCCTGATCGCCAAGTACGGCACGCCCGAAACCGCTCAGGGCTGACCGGGCCGTCGTGGAGGTCGTCGACCTGTCGGATCCGCCGCCCGCAGTACCCTGCGCCGGGCCCACGGGCGTCGTCGTCGCCACCGGCGATCCCTCGCACCCGAATGCCGAATACTGGTTCAGGCAGGCATCTTTCACGTTGGTCGACAGCGATGTCGACGATGCCCGTGTGGTGCGGGTCGAATCGGTCGCGTCGGCACTGCGCACCGTCGCCGACCGGGTGGCGACGTGGCCGCACGCCGCTTCGGTGTGCGATGACGTGCTGCGTGCGCTCGATCCGGCGGCGCCCGTCCAGGCCGGAGTGATCACCGAATCGCTGGCGTACTCGACATTGCAGAGCGGCCCGGAGTTCGCGCGCTGGCTCGCCGAACGGGGTCCGGCGCAGCTGCCGGTCACGCCCGATCCCGTTGTGACACACCGCGATGGCCCACGACTGCACATCACGTTCAACCGTCCCGCGCGACACAATGCCTTCACCACCGAGAGCAGGGCGGCGCTGCTGGAGGCGCTCACAGTGGCGCGGATCGACCCTGGCATCGTCGAGGTGCTCCTCGACGGCAACGGGCCGTCGTTCTGCAGCGGTGGAGATCTCGCCGAGTTCGGTACGTTCGCCGATCCGGCGAGCGCCCATCTGGCACGTACGCGGCACAGTCCCGCGCTGGCGCTCGCCGACATCACCGCTCGGCTCGGTGCGGCCTGCCGTGCCATCGTGCACGGCCGCGTCCTCGGCAGCGGTCTGGAGATGGCCGCGTTCTGCGGCACGGTGATATGCCATCCCGACGCCGTGCTCGGGTTACCCGAACTGACGCTGGGCCTGATCCCCGGCGCCGGTGGCACCGTCAGTATCACGCGCCGCATCGGGCGTTGGCGCACCGCCTATCTGGTGCTCTCCGGACAGACGATCGACTCGGATACGGCACTGGGCTGGGGGCTGGTGGATGCGGTCGGGACATGAACGGGCACATTGAGCCGGCGGGATCCCTGGCCATCCCGGAGGGTGTACTGCAGCGGTCGCGCGCACTCGCCGCCGACGCCGATAGGATCCTGGCCGGACGCGCAGCGCTGCTCAGGATCTCACCGAGCGGGCAGGTCTCTGCCGGCGGCGCCACACGGCTGCTGCGGGCGGCCGACGGCTGGTGCGGCTTGACCCTGGCGCGCGATGACGATATCGCCGCCGTGCCGGCCCTCACCGAATCCGACGCAGATGGTGATACCTGGGCAATGGTCCAACGGTGGGCGAGCACACGCAGTACCGCGGAGATCATCGATCGGGGCGCCCTGCTGGGATTGCCGACGGCCGCACTGGGGGAGGCCCAGCCCGCGGTGCCACGGGTGATCGGTTGTGGTACAGCGGGTCCGGCGCGCACCACTGAAGGCCTGCTGGTCGTGGATCTCACCTCGATGTGGGCCGGCCCGCTGTGCGCACGGTTGCTGGCCCGGGCCGGAGCCACGGTGGTCAAGGTCGAGACGCCGTCGCGACCCGATGGGACACGGTCGGGCAGTCCGCGATTCTTCGACTGGATGAACAGTGGGAAGCTCAGCTACGCCGTGGATCTCGCCGATACCGACCGGGTCAGGGCGCTGCTGTCGGCCGCCGACGTGGTGCTCGAGGGTTCACGGCCGGCGGCGCTGGCGCGGCGCGGGTTGGGGCCGCATGATTGCCCACCCCGCGCAGGCCGGGTTTGGTTGCGGGTGACCGGTCACGGTACCGAGGGGCGCAACGCGGACCGGGTCGCGTTCGGTGACGACGCGGCGGTGGCAGGCGGGCTCGTCTCCTACGACGACGGGTTGCCGGCTTTCATCGGCGACGCGATCGCCGACCCGCTGACCGGTCTCGAGGCGATGCAGTCGGTGCAGGATGCGCTCGCCCGTGGCGGTGGCCTGCTGGTCGAACTGTCGATGGCGGCGGTGGCCGCCACGTATGCGGCACTGCCCGCCGGCCGCCTCGCGGTGGTCGACGCGACGGCGCCCGAGCCGGGCGCGCCGGCGGCGGCGCTCGGCGCCGACAATGCCGCGGTGGAACGCATCGTCGCCGAACGGCTCTGCGCGCCATGCTGATCCGGCGCGCCACCCTGCTCGACGGGACGGTCGCCGACATCCGGCTCGGCGATGCCATCACCGAGGTCGGCGCGGCGCTTGCGCCCGAGCCCGGCGAGGATGTCCTGGACGCGCGCGGTGGCGCCGTGGTGCCGGGTCTGCACGACCATCACGTGCACCTGTGGGCCACCGCTGCGTCGCTGTCCTCGGTCCAGGTGGGCCCGCCGCTGGTCCGCACCCCGACACAGCTCGAGTGTGTGCTGCGTGACGCGGACGTCGGCCCCGACAACGGGATCCGGGCCGTCGGCTACCACGAGTCCGTGGCGGGCGATCTCGACCGGGATGCGCTCGACGCCGTGCGCACCGATGTGCCGGTGCGGGTGCAGCATCGCAGCGGGGCGTTGTGGATCCTGAACTCGGCGGCGTTGGCGCAGGCCGGTGTCACCGGATCCGCGGACGGCCGGCTCTTCCGCGAGCAGTCGCCGCTGCCGCGGCTCGAGGCTCCGCCCGCCCTCGGGCCGCTGAGCGGTCTGCTGTCATCGTGCGGTGTCACCGGTGTCACCGAGGCCACGCCCGGATACGGGCAGCGCGACCTCGAAACATTCTCGGCGGCAAGGCACTCAGGTGTGCTACGGCAACGGCTGCACTGTATGGCGATGGCGGGAACGGTCGCGACACCCGAGGTCAGTGTTGGCCCTGCCAAGCGCATCCTGGACGATACCGACCTCGACCTACACGATCTGCAACAGTGGGTCACCGTCAACCATGAGCATGATCACCCCGTCGCGGTTCACTGCGTGACCGATGCCCAACTGGTCGTCACCATCGCGGCATTGCGTGCCGCGGGCGTTCATCCGCGGGACCGTATCGAGCACGCCGCGATGGTGCCCGACGACTGTGTCGACGATCTGCGTGAACTGGGTGTCACGGTGGTGACACAACCGAACTTCATCGTCGAGCGCGGAGACGAGTACATCGCCGATATCGCCGCCGCCGATATCGCCCGACTGTGGCGGGTCGGCTCCCTGGTCGACGCCGGTGTCCGGATCGCGCTGTCCACCGATATGCCGTTCGGCCGCCCCGACCCGTGGGCGGCAGTCCGGGCGGCGGTGCGGCGCGTTGCACCCGGTGGGGTGATCATCGGTGCCGCGGAACGCCTTTCACCCCTGGCGGCGTTGACGATGTTCTTCGGTCATCCCAGCGATCCAGCCCGCGCGCGTACTGTCGCGGCAGGTCAGCCCGGCGACCTGTGTGTGCTCGCCGTGCCGCCTGCCGAGGCGCTCGCCGATCTCGATGCCGATGCGGTGAGCGCAACGATCATCGGCGGCGACGTCGTCTACCAGGATTCAGTGGGGTAGGTCCCGGAACGGCGAATCACGATAGGGTTCTGGTTCTTTCGGCAGCCCCAGCACCCGCTCGCCGACGATGTTGCGCTGGATCTGATCGGTACCCCCGCCGATCGAGGTGAAGTAGGCGTTCAACGTCCGGAACGTCACCGCATCTCCGGCGGGGTGATCGGGTCCGGCGAGCATCGACTCGGCACCGATGATTCCGGTCTGCACACGTGCCGTCTCGTGCAGTATCCGGGACATCGCGATCTTGCCCAGCGCCATCAGGGTGGCGGCCTCTGCGCCACTGGATGCCTTGGCCCGCTTGTTGTTCCACCGGTTGACCGCTACCAGTGCCTCGATCCGCGCGATCTCCTGCCGGGTGTGACCATCCTGCAGCTTTCCGAAGTCGCGCGCCAAGGCCACCAGGCTGTCCTTGTCGTCCTGCGGTTTCCGGGCCGCGCGCGACGTGCGAGCGAGGTCGCCCATCAGTCGTCGTTCGTAGCCGAGCGCGGTCTGCAGCACCCCCCATCCGCCGTTGAGCGGGCCGACGAGGTTCTCGGCCGGTACCACCGCGTCGGTCAGGAAGACCTCGTTGAACTCCGACTCTCCCGTGATCTGGTGGATCGGTCTGACGTCGACACCGTGTTGACGCATGGGCAGCATGAAGAAGCTGATGCCCTTGTGCTTGGGCACATCCCAATCGGTGCGTGCCACCAGCAGTCCGTAATCAGCCGTGCCAGCGAACGATGTCCAGACCTTCTGTCCGTTCACCACGAACCGGTCGCCGTCGCGGTCGGCGCGGGTGCGCAGTCCCGCCAGGTCGGATCCGGCACCCGGTTCGCTGTACAACAGGCACCATTTCGTCTCGCCGCGCAGCGACGGCGGGATCAACCGACGTTTCTGCTCGTCGGTGCCGGCATCATGCAGGGTGCAGGCGAACAGGTTGGCCCGGTCGTGGCCGGTGCCTGGCGCGCCGACAGCAGCGAATTCTTCTGCCACGATCCGGGATTCGTTGCCGCTGAGCCCACGGCCGTACCAGCTCCGTTCCCAGCTGGGTGCCGACCAACCGCTGGCCAGGACCAGATTCGCCCACTGGTCGCGCTGCATTCCGGCGGACCAGTGCGCCGCCAACCACTCGCGGACCTCCGTGCGGACATCGGTCGGCATCAGGCCCCCTTCAGCATGAGGTACTGCTCGCGATGCCATGCCGGGTCGCCGAGCAGTTGGGCATCGGTGCGGGCGCGCCGCAGATAGAGATGGGCGGGGTGTTCCCAGGTGAACCCGATCCCGCCGTGCACCTGGATGGAGGTGGCCGCGACGAACACGTACGCCTCCGAGCAATACGCCTGTGCCAATGCGAGATCGGCGTCGCGTTCCGGTGCGGAATCGTCGAAGGCGGAGGCCACGTGCCGCGCGGCGGACGTGGCGGACTCCGCCTCGAGGAGCATATCCGCGCACATGTGCTTGACAGCCTGGAAGCTTCCGATGGTACGGCCGAACTGGAACCGGGTCCTGGCGTAGTCGGCGGCCATCCGCATGGCTCGCTGCGCACCGCCGGCCTGTTCGGAGAGCAGTGCGACGGCACCGGCCTGTGTCGCGGCCCTGAACGCCGCGTCCCCCGAACCCGGGGCGCCGACCAAGCGTGCCGGGGTGTCGTCGAAACGGACGTGATACATCTTGCGAGTGAGGTCGACGGTGGTCAGGGACGTCGGTTCGACCCCGGCGCTGTCGCGTTGCACCGCGAACACCGCGGTCCCGTGCGGCGTCTGAGCCAGTACATAGAGCAGGTCGGCGACCGCCGCGTCGAGCACGAAGCTCTTCTCGCCCCGCAACCGCCAACCGTCCTCGGATGGTGTTGCCCTGGTATCGATGTGTGTCGGAATCACCGCCGACCCGCGCTCCGCAAACGCGACCGCGACCAGCACGTCGCCGCCCGCGACCCTCGGCAGGACTGTGGCGCACTCGTCACGGTCGCCACTGGCCAGCAGAAGCGCGGGAGCCAGCACGGCGGTCGACAGGTACGGCCCGCACATCAGCGCCCGGCCCATCTCTTCGGCGACCACGCCCAGATCGGCATGTGCCGCACCCGCACCGCCGTACTCCTCCGGGATGCGCAGGCCCAGCAGCCCCATGTCGGCGAGTTCCTGCCACATGATCTCGTCGAAACCGGTGTCGGTGGCCATCAGTTCCCGGACCCGCACCTCGGAGGAATGCCTGTCGAGCAGCGCGGCCACCGCCTCACGGAGGGCGCGGCGTTCTTCGCTTGCGGTCGCGACCATGGGGACAGTGTCACAGATTATCTGGATATAGCGGAAGAAACTCAGCGTGGCGTGACTTGTAACCGTTCATGGAACATTTCACCCTCGGTCGCAACAACGGCCTGCGCGTGTCCGCACTGACCCTCGGCACTGGCACCTTCGGCACCAAGTGGGGTTACGGCGCCACGCCGGAGGTCGCCGAAGAGATCTTCAACCGGTTCGCCGAGGTGGGTGGCACCGCGATCGACACCGCCGCCAGCTATCAGGTGGGTGAATCCGAGGAGATTCTCGGCGGGCTGCTGGCCGGCCGTCGCGACGAGTTCACCGTGGCCACCAAGTTCGCCCTCGGTGGCGCCGAGGGCACCGGACCTCTGCAGACCGGTAACAGCCGACGGGCGATGACGCGTTCGGTCGAGGCGAGTCTGCGTCGGCTGCAGACCGACTACATCGACCTGTTGTGGGTGCACTGGCC
>CAMFLL010000170.1 GCA_945957405.1 uncultured Mycolicibacterium sp.
TCCTGTCCAACTGTGGTCAGGTCTACGTGCGCCAATCCGGCCAGCGGGCTGTCATCGAATCCCACGACGGAGACGGCGGCGGGCACGTCGACTCGGGCGCGCAGCAGCACATCGATGAACCCCAGGGCGCATCGATCGTTGAACGCGAAGACCGCCGTCGGGAGCGCATCCGTTCCTGCCAGGAGGTCTGCCGCGGCAGCCGCCCCGGTCTGTTCGGTGATGCCACCATCGGCGATCGACAGCTCGATTCCGTTGGCGGCAGCCGCTTTCCGGACGCCCTGACGACGCTCGGCGGCGCCGGGCGCCCGACCACCGTCGAGGTACAGCAGGCCGCGATGCCCGAGGCCTGCAAGGTGCTCGACCGCCAGCGTGGCGCCGTGCGCGTCATCGCTGCGGACAGCATCGACGCCGCGCACCTTGCGGGCGACCGCCACCACCGGCAGCCGCGCGTCGATATCCGTCAGGTCTTTCGGGGGTAACCCGGTGCCGATGAGCACCAGCGCCTCGCATCGGTCGTCGAGCAGGGTGCGCACGGCCTTGTCCTCGTCGTGGTGGGGCGTCACACAGCTCAGCACCACGTCGTAACCGCGCACCTCGGCGACCCGGTACACCCCGTCGACCAACGCGGCGTGAAATTCCTGCCCGGCAGTGAAAACCACGCCGAGCAGCTTGGTCCGCTGCAGTCGCAGCATGCGCGCCCTTGGGTCGGGCCGGTAACCGATCTCGTCGGCCGCGCGCCGCACCCGCTCCCTGGTGGCCTCACTGGCGCCGGGCACGTCACGCATGACGATCGACACCAGGGCGCGAGAAACGCCGGCCTTCTTGGCCACATCCTCGAGGGTGGGACGGTTGCGCACGCAGTCAGTCTAGAACGTTCTAGAGAAATGCTTGACGAAATGCCGGCAGACCGGCTTTACTTTTCTCGAACTAGAACGTTCTAGCAACTTCAGGAGCACCCATGACCGATCCCCTACGCTTCGGCCTGATCGGAACCGGCTGGATCGGCCGATTCCACGCCGAGACCCTTGCCACCAGGCTTGCCGACACCACCTTGGTTGCGGTCGCCGACCCCAATCTGACAGCTGCACAGTCGATCCGGGCGCCGCGCGCCTATGCCGACCCACTCGAGCTCATCGCCGACCCCGAGGTCGACGCGGTGGCGATCAGTTCACCGGCAGCGACACACACCGATCTCGTGGTGGCGGCTGCCGCGGCGGGCAAGCACGTGTTCTGCGAGAAGCCGATGGCACTGACCCTCGAAGACGCCGACCGGGCCATCGGCGCGGCTGCCGATGCCGGGGTCGCATTGCAGGTCGGGTTCAACCGACGTTTCGCGGCTGATTTCGCCGCCGCCCACGACGCGGTCGTCGCCGGATCGATCGGCACGCCGCAGATGCTGCGCTCCCTGACCCGCGACCCGGGCATCTCGGCCGAGGTCGCGGCGCGGGTCAAGCCGTGGACCATCTTCAACGAGACGCTCATCCACGATTTCGACACGTTGTGCTGGTTGAACCCGGGCGCCCGTGTCACCGAGGTCTACGCGCAGGCCGCGGCCTTGATCCATCCCCAGTTCGCCGATGCCGGTTACCTGGACACGTCCGTGGTCCAGCTTCGTTTCGACAACGGTGCGTTCGCCGTCGCCGAGGCGAGCTTCCAGGCGGTGTACGGCTATGACGTCCGCGGCGAGGTGTTCGGATCCGACGGCGTCGTGCTGGCCGGAAACGCGCCGCAGGACGCGGGCCGGCAGAACACCGAACTGTTCGCCGACGCCTACGTCGGCCAGTTCGCGGACTTCGTCGAGCACGTCAAAGCCGGCACCACCCCGTCGGTCACCGGACACGACGCCCGGATCGCACTCGAGATCGCGTTGGCCGCAGCGGAATCGGTCCGCACCAACGCTCCGGTGCGGCTGGCCCAGGCGGTCAGGGCGTGACCGGCTTCACCCTGGCCGTCTGCGCGGAGATGGTGTTCACCGACCTCGACATCGTCGAGCGGGCGCGCGTCGTCTCCGATCTGGGCTTCGACGTCGAGATCTGGAGTTTCCACGACAAGAATCTCGATGCGCTGGCCGCCACGGGTGCCCGGTTCTCGTCGATGACGGGTTACCTGCACGGCGACCTGTACGACCCCGAGGGTGCCCGCGAGGTGGTACGCACCGCCGAGCAGGCCGTCAAGGCGGCCGCGGTGCTGGGTGTGCCGCGCCTGGTCGTGCATCCGGGCGAACTCGTCGACGGCCAGGCGGCACGGCCCCGGCACCGCGCCACCGGAGAGATGTGGCTGTCGGCGCTGCGCGGCCTGGAGGCCCTCGGCGAGTTGGGCGCTGATGCCGACATCACGTTCTGCCTGGAGAACCTCAACACCATCGTCGACCATCCCGGCGTTCCGCTGGCCCGCGCCAAGGACACGTTGGCGCTCGTCGAAGCCGTCGGCCACCCGAACGTCAAGATGATGCTCGACCTCTACCACGCGCAGATCGGTGAGGGGAACCTCGTCGAGCTGGTGACCCGCGCGGGTGACGCGATCGGCGAGATCCAGGTCGCCGATGTGCCCGGCCGCTGCGAGCCGGGCACCGGTGAGATCAACTACGCTGCCGTCGCTAAAGCACTACAGGTCAGTGGTTATACCGGCACCGTCGGTATGGAGGCCTACGCCGCGGGTGACAGCGTCGCCGCGCTGGAGGCATTCCGCTCGGCGTTCACGGTCTGAGGTCATCAGTACCTGACGTCGCTGGCCAACAGCGGAGGGTAGACCGTCGACGGCTCGCCGTCCACGGTCGTCCCCGCGAATTGCAGCGTGGCCCGCATCGCACCGTTGAGCTCCGCAGGATAGTTCAGCGCTGGCGCCGACACCGCGTCCAGGGTTTGCATGTGCTCGGGCAGCAGCGTGATGTCGAGCGCGGCGAGGTTCTCCTCGAACTGCGACTGCCGCCGGGCGCCGATGATGGGCACGACCGTGCCACGGCGCGCTCGTAGCCACGCCAATGCCACTGCGGCCGAGGATGTTCCGAGTTCGTCGGCGACCCGGGCGACGGCGTCGATCACGGCGTACTGGTCGGTGTCGGGCCCGCCGACGAATGCGGCGCGGGCCGAGTCGATGCCGTCGGCGCCGCGGCGGTACTTCCCCGACAGGAATCCGTTCTTCAGCGGACTCCACGGGACCAGGGCCATCCCCTGGTCGAGCGCCAGCGGCGCGATCTCACCTTCGACGGTGCGGGCCAGCAGCGAGTATTCGACCTGCAACGCGACCAGAGGTGTCCACCCGCGCAGTTGGGCCATCGTCTGCGCCTGCGCCGTGACCCACGCCGGGGTGTTGGAGAACCCGATGTAGCGGACTGTTCCCGCGCGCACCAGGTCATCGAGAGCACGCATGGTCTCCTCCACCGGAGTGTTGCGATCCCAGTTGTGCATCCAGTACACGTCCAGGTAGTCGGTTGCCATCCGACGCAGGGTCTCGTGCACCTGCGCGATGATGGCCGACCGCCCTGCCCCGCCACCGTTGGGGTCGCCGGGGTGGAGGTTGGTGAAGAACTTCGAGGCCAGCACCACGTGCTGACGCCGGCCTGGGCGGCGCGCGAAGAAGTCGCCGAGGATCTTCTCCGAGTGGCCGTTGGTGTAGAAATTGGCGGTGTCGACGAAGTTGCCGCCGCGGTCCAGGTAGGCGGCCAGAATCCGGTCCGACTCCTCGACGGTGGTGCCAGCACCGCCCGGATCCTCTCCGAAGGTCATCGCACCGAGCGCGAACGGGCTGACGCGTAGTCCGGACCTGCCGAGCGTGACGTACTGATCGAGAGCCATCGAAGTGGGCCTTTCTGAGTGGATTTGGTTATCACAATCGAAGCTCGTCGTCCGCATCGCGGGTAGACCAATCCGCGCCGGCTCTTGCACAATCCTGCCAATCTTGGTCGGATCTGATGAGATGAGCTGGAGTCGATGGTGAGGTGGGATATGCGCACATCGGAGGACGCTCTTGCCGAGATCCGGCAGCGGATCGCGACCCACGCACGCCCTGACCTGGGCACGGCCATCGACGGACTGTTGTTGTCGAAGGTGGATGTCACAGGTCCGCCGGACTATTCGCTGACCGAGCCGCTGCTGGTCGTGATGGCCCAGGGCGGGAAGCGATTGTGGCTCGGCGACCGCATCTTCGAGTACCGCGCAGGGCAGTGCCTGGTTGTCACGGCGAACCTGCCAGTCACCGGCGACTATCTCGACGTGACCGCCGACAACCCCTCCCTGGCAATGGGATTGGTGCTGCGACCGGCCGCCGTCGCGGCGTTGATGCTGCGCGCTCCCGCCGCACCACGGTCCGCCGGCCGGGAGACCGCCATGGCAACCGGCACCGCCGGCACCGAACTGTTGGATGCGGTGGCGCGGCTGCTGCGCCTGCTCGACAGTCCCACCGACAGGCCGGTACTCGCACCGCTCATCGAGCAGGAGATCCTGTGGCGTCTCCTGAGCGGGCCGCACGGTGCGATGATCCGCCGCGTCGGCTCGGCCGACAGTGAGCTGTCGCACCTGAGCGTGGCCATCGGCTGGATGCGCGAACACTATGCCGAGCCGGTGCGCGTCGAGGAACTGGCCAGGATGTCCGGAATGAGCTCCTCGGCGTTCCACCGGCACTTCCGCGCCGTGACGGCCATGAGCCCGTTGCAGTTCCAGAAACGAATCCGCTTGCAGCAGGCCCGATCCCTGTTGGTCTCGCGTCCAGGTGATATCGCCGGCGTCGGCCACAGCGTCGGGTACGACAGCGCATCACAATTCACCCGGGAGTACCGCCGCCTCTACGGTGCACCCCCCGGCGTGGACGCCGCCCGACTGCGCGATGGTGGCCAGAACCTGGGCCATCCGCAGTTTCTCTGAGCGTAGCCGCGTCTTCGTGGCAGGCTCGCAGGCGTGGAGTTGCCGCAGTTCGATCCGGGCCTACCGTTTCTCGCCGATGTCGTTCCGTCGGTGCTGGCCGCGATGGGTGTCGACGGCTTCGATGCGCGCATCGCCCTACCCGGCCCGGTCAAGGGTTCGTGCGTGCTGCTGGTCGACGGCCTCGGCGCTGAGCAGCTGGCGTCGTACGCCGACGATGCACCTGTGCTCGCCGGCCTCGGCTCGGCCAGGCTGCAGGTCGGCTTCCCGTCGACCACCGCAGCAGGAGTCGCTTCGATCGGGATGGGTTGCCGTTCCGGTCGACACGGCATGGTGGGGTACTGCTTCCGGGTCCCGCCGGTCGGTGTGGTGAACGCACTGCGGTGGCGTCCACACCCGTGGGGTCCGGACCTGCGCGACGATCTGCCGCCGGAGACCGTGCAACCGTCGCCCACCATTTTCGAGCGGGCCGCTCAGATCGGCACGTCGGTGAGCGTTGTCGCGGCTGCCGAACTGGACCATTCGGGGCTGACCAGGGCGGTGCTCCGAGGCGCACGATATCGCGGTATGCACGCGCTCGGTGACCTCGCCGCAGGTGTCCATTCCGAGCTGGCCGCAGGCGGGTTCTGTTACGCCTACCACAGCGAGCTCGACCTGGTCGGCCACCTCTATGGACCCGGGTCACTGGAATGGCGGATGCAGTTGCGTCAGGTCGACCGATTGGTCGAATCGGTGGTCGAGAACCTCCCTCGTGGCACGCTCCTGGTGGTGGTCGCCGATCACGGCATGATCGCCGTGAACCCCGGCCGGGCAGTCGATCTCGACGCCGACGCCGACCTGCTCGACGGCGTCGCCGATGTCGGCGGTGAGGCGCGCGCCCGCTACCTCTACGTCGCCGACGGTGCGCTGGACGACGTCCTGACCACCTGGCGCGACCTGCTCGGCGACAAGGCCTGGGTGGTCACTCGCGATGAAGCGGTGGCCGCGGGGTGGTTCGGCGACCACGTCAGTGACAGCGCGCGCGAACGGATCGGCGATATCATCGCCGCCGCGCGAGACGACACCGTCCTCGTCCGCCGCAGCCTCGAGCCGATGGAATCGTCGCTGGTGGGCCACCACGGCTCACTGACCACCACCGAACAGCACGTGCCGTTGCTGATCGCCACGCGATGATGTGGCCACCCCCGGCGCCCAACGTGCGCTCAGTGCGAAATAACAGCCCCCACATCGCACCACACGCACACTCGGCGCACGCAGACACGACAGAACCCCGCCGACCGATACGGCCGACGGGGTTCTGAGTCTGTATTTGCCCCCTACTTACGCCCCAGCTCATGGCTGAGCGCCTCGAGCTCGTTACCGCCGGCCATCTCCTGGGTGAGATGTTCCAGCGTGATCTCGTCGTAGGTGCAGTCGAGCTTCTGCCGACCACGGTTGAGCAACACGAAGTGGTCGCCGACCATGTGGGCGTGGTGCGGGTTGTGCGTGATGAAGATGACGCCGAAACCCTGCTCCTTCGCCGCGGTGATGTACCGCAGCACCATGCCGGACTGCTTGACACCTAGTGCGGCGGTGGGCTCGTCGAGGATCAGCACGCGAGCCCCGAAGAAGATCGCCCGTGCGATAGCGACACACTGGCGCTGACCACCGGACAGCGAGCCGATGGGGGCGTCGACATCAGGCAGGTCGATACCCATCTTGTGCAGCTCGGAGATGGTGGTGGCGCGCATACCGTTGATGTCCAGTGACGGCAGGAGCCCCTTCTTCCGCAGCTCGTTACCGAGGAAGAAGTTGCGCCACACCGGCATCAACGACACGACGGCCAGGTCCTGGTACACCGTGGCGATACCCGCATTGAGCGAGTCCTTGGGTGAATTGAACTCGACAGGCTTGCCGTCGATCAGCAGTTCGCCCTCGGTCGGCTTGTGCAGCCCCGCGATGATCTTGATCAAGGTGGACTTGCCCGCGCCGTTGTCGCCCAGCACGCCGGTGACCTCGCCGGCACCCACCCGCAGGTTGATGTCCTTGAGCGCGATGATGTTCCCGTAGCTCTTGCCGACACCCTTGAGCTCGACCAGCGGTGCCTCACCCCCAGCCGGGCTGTCGGCGATCGGCGCTTCAGCAGCAGTACTCATGTTTTTCTCCTACCGCTTCGCGGCGTAGTTACGGAAGGCGTTGTTGGCGATCACCGCGAACAGCAGCATCGCGCCCAGGAAGAACTTGAACCAGTCGGGGTTCCAGCCCGCGTACACGATGCCCTGGTTGGTCATACCGAAGATGAACGCACCGATCAGGGTTCCGATCGCGGTGCCGTAACCACCGGTCAAGAGGCAGCCGCCGATGACCGCGGCGATGATGTAGAAGAACTCGTTGCCCACACCCTGGCCGGACTGAATGGTGTTGAACGAGAACAGCAGGTGCATACCGACGAACCAGGCGCAGAACCCGACCACCATGAACAGGCCGATCTTGACCTTGTTGACCGGCACACCGACGGCGCGGGCGCTGTCCTGGTTACCGCCGACGGCGAAGATCCAGTTGCCGATGCGGGTCTTGAACAACACATAGGTGGCGATCAGGGCGAACAGGACCCACCACACCACGGTGATACGCACCTCGACCGGACCCAGCGGAATCGACGAGGCGAAAACGGCCTTACCGGAATCGAATCCGGCCATGTCCGACACGCTGGGAGTGGCCACCTGGCCCGAGAGCAACTTGGTCACCGCGAGGTTGACACCGGCCAGCATGAAGAACGTGCTGAGCGTGATCAGGAACGACGGGATCTTGGTCTTCATCACCATGTAGCCGTTGAAGAAACCGACGGCCAGCGAGAGCACCAGTGCAAGCAGCGCACCGACCCACAGGTTCAGGTGCAGGTTGTAGGCCAGCATCGAGGCCGCCAGTGAGCTGGTGGTCACCGCGACACCGGCCGACAGGTCGAACTCCCCGCCGATCATCAGCAGGCCGACACCGACCGCCATGATGCCGATGGTCGAACTGGCATACAGCACGGTCGCCAGTGACTCCGGTGAACGGAACGGCGGGGCCACGATGAGGAAGAAGATGAAGATGCCGATGGCGCCGACGGCCGCACCCATTTCGGGGCGGATGATCAAGCGCTGCAGCTTGTTCTGTTCCTTGACCCGTTCGTCGTGGACGACGGTGTGAGTCTCGAGATCGAGATCAGTCTGTGTACTCATGTTTCCTACTCCGGTCAGCGGGCGCGGGCTAACGCGTGCCCGACTTGGCCAACTCGGCGACGGCGTCGATGTTGGATTTGTCGATGAACGACGGGCCGGTCAGCGTCGGCTGGCCACCACCGATCAGGTTCTTGTTGTTGAGGTAGAGCCACAGCGAGTCGACGGCGAGGTAACCCTGCAGGTAAGGCTGCTGGTCGACGGCCCATTCCACCTGGCCGCTCTTGATGGCGTCCACGAGTGCGGCGTTGGTGTCGAACGTGGCGATCTTGGCCTGGCTGTTGGCATTACCCTTCGACTGCACGGCCGCCAGCGCGATGGGAGCTCCCAGAGTCATCACGGTGTCGATCGACGGATCCTGCTGCAGTTTGGCGGTGATGGTCGACTCGACCGACGGCATGTCCTTGCTGTTCACATTCAGCAGCGTGGTCTTGCCCTTGAAGCCCTCGGTCACACCGGCGCAACGTGATTCGAGCGCCACCTGGCCCTGCTCCTGGATGACACAGAGCACGTTCTTGGCGCCGTCTGTGGTGAGTCGCTCGCCTGCGGCGATACCAGCCAGCTTCTCGTCCTGACCGAAGTACTCCTGGACGCCCATGGCTTTGAAATTGTCGAAGCCGGAGTTGAAGGCGACCACCGGGATGCCGGCCGCCAGTGCCGACTTGACCGCAGGGGCCATGGCATCGGGCTTGGCCAGTGTCAGGGCGATACCGTCGACCTTGCTGTCGATGGCGCTCTGCACCAGGTTGGCCTGGTTGGGGGCCTCCGGATCGCTCGAGTAGCGCAATTCGATGTTGTCCTTGTCCGCCGCGGCTTGCGCGCCCTTGCGGATCAGATCCCAGAATGAGTCGCCGGGCACCTCGTGGGTGATCATCGCGACTGTTGCGCGAGGTGTGTCCGCCTGGCCGGCGCCGGATCCCCCGCCACTGCTCTCCTGCTTACCGCCGGTCGACGAACACGACACGGCGGCCAACGCGAGCACACTCGCCCCTGCCGCCGCCACGAGCCGACTAAACCTCATTGCTTCTCCTTGTCCTCGACATCGCCGCGCTGCTTGGCGGGTGAGCCCCCGGTGGCAAGCGACACGGCCTCGGTGTTGATGTAATACCGCTCACACCGGAAAGTCAAGACTTTGTTCTGACATTAGGACTGCAGGTCAAATGCCCGGTACCCACAGACAAGTCCGCGACCTGCGGAGTCACCGCAGCGTCAGCGCTGTGAGGACTCCGCAGGTCGCGGCGAAAAGTGTTGTGCGTCAGTGTTTCAGCGGTCGACCAAGGTGGTGTCGAAGTAGTACCGGGAGGCCCGGTAGACGTGGCTGCCGAACTCGACGATGCGTCCCGAGTCATCGAATGCAGTGCGTTCCATGACCAGTAGCGGCGCCTTGGGCTTCTCGTCGAGCAGGCGCGCCTCGTCGCGGTCGGCCGCCTTGGCGCCGATTCGCTGGCGGGCCAGACGGATGTGCACACCCCGCGATCGGAGGGACTGGTAGAGGCCGGCGTGTTCGAGCTCTTCGGTGTCCGGCGCCAACGCCGCGGGCAGGTGATTGGTCATCAGCGCCAATGGTTGCCCGCCGGACGTGCGCAACCGCCGCATCACCACGACCTCGCTGCCGGCGGGCAGATTCAGGTGTTCGGCGATCTCGTCGGAGGCAGGCCCCAGGGAGTAGTCGAGCACCCGGGTGGCCGGTTCCTGCCCCGCGCGGGCGAGGTCGTCGAACAGACTGGTCAACTCGACGGGGCGGTGCACCGGCGTCTGCACCACCTGAGTGCCGACGCCGCGCTTGCGCACCAACAGACCCTTGTCGACGAGTTCCTGGATCGCCCGGCGGGTGGTGGGTCGCGACAGGTTCAGCCGCTTGGCCAAGGCCAGCTCGTTCTCGAAGCGATCCCCCGGCTTGAGTTGCCCATCGAGGATCGCCTTCTCGAAGACCTGGGCCACCTGGAAATACAGCGGCACCGGGCTCGAACGGTCGAGCTCGATAGACAGCGTCGTGACCACTCTGGCTCCGATCTGTGAGCTATCCCCCGCGAAGTTCGCTGGAGTTGTTTGATCACACTACCTTCTGATGACTGAAAGTAAGAATGTCAGGACAAAGTCTTGACAAATCGCGGTGACGGAGCGCACAGTCGATACCGACGAACAGGACGCCCTCCTCGTCGATCAGCTCCATATCGCACACACGCAAAAACCGTATTCGGGAGTCCCTTGTGACCGCAGCCGCAAACCAGGCATTCGACGTGCTCGCCATCGGGCGATGCGGCGTCGACGTCTATCCCCTCCAGGTCGGAGTGGGCCTGGAACACGTCGAATCATTCGGAAAGTTCCTCGGCGGAAGCGCCGCCAACGTGTCGGTCGCCGCAGCGCGCCTCGGCAACGCCAGCGCCTTGATCTCCGGCGTCGGCGACGACCCGTTCGGTCGCTACGTGCGCAACGAGCTGGCCGCTCTCGGCGTCGACAACCGCTACGTCACCACCCACGGCGAATACCCGACGCCGGTCACATTCTGCGAGATCTTCCCGCCCGACGACTTTCCGCTCTACTTCTACCGCAAGCCGTCGGCCCCCGACCTGCAGATCCAGCCTGACGAGATCGACGCCGACGCCGTTCGCAACGCGCGGCTGTACTGGTCGACTGTGACCGGCCTCTCCGAAGAGCCCAGTCGCAGCGCACATTTCGCGGCCTGGGAAGCCCGAGGCCGGGCGCCGTTGACCGTACTCGACCTCGATTACCGGCCGATGTTCTGGGAGACGCCGGCCGCGGCCACCGAGCAGGTCCAGCGCGCTCTGCAACATGTCACCGTCGCCGTCGGCAACCGTGAGGAGTGCGAGATCGCCATCGGCGAGACCAACCCGCACCGCGCCGCCGATGCGCTGCTCGACCTCGGTGTCGAGCTCGCAATCGTCAAGCAGGGCCCGCGGGGCGTGCTCGGTAAGACCAAGCACAGCTCGGTCACCGTCCCGCCCAACGAAGTGGATGTGATCAACGGCCTCGGTGCCGGAGACGCCTTTGGCGGCAGCCTGATTCACGGTCTGCTGCGCAACTGGCCCTTGGAGAAGACCTTGCGTTACGCCAATGCCGCGGGTGCCATCGTCGCCTCCCGCCTCGAATGCTCGACCGCGATGCCGACCGCCGCCGAGGTGGCCGATCTCGCCGAACAAACCGCCGTGGAGGCCGTGAATGTCTGAAGCACTGTGCACTGACTACGCCCAGGTGACCGACCTGCGCGCCAGCGATCCCGCTGCCGTCGGCCGGGCCTGGCAGAACCGGAGCACGCGGCCGACCATCCGCGGCAACGGCCGGCTGATGATCGTCGCTGCCGACCATCCGGCGCGTGGCGCGCTGGCCGTCGGCAACCGGCCGACGGCGATGAACAGCCGCATCGACCTGCTGGACCGGCTACGTGCGGCGCTGGCCGACCCCGGCGTGGACGGCGTCCTGGCGACCTCGGACATCCTCGATGACCTGGTGCTGCTGGGCGCGCTCGAAGACAAAGTGGTGTTCTCGTCGATGAACCGCGGCGGACTCGCCGGCGCGAGTTTCGAACTCGACGACCGGATGACGGGCGCCACCGCCAAGTCCACCGCCGAAGCACGGATGAACGGCGCAAAGATGTTGTGCCGCTTCGATCTGTCGGATCCGGGCACGCTGTCCATGATGACGGCCTGCGCGCAGGCCGTCGACGAGCTGGCCGACCGTGGCCTGATCGCGATGCTGGAGCCGTTCCTGT
The DNA here is from genome assembly GCA_945957405.1 of uncultured Mycolicibacterium sp. Taxonomy (GTDB): domain Bacteria; phylum Actinomycetota; class Actinomycetes; order Mycobacteriales; family Mycobacteriaceae; genus Mycobacterium. The sequence continues at coordinate 11,787 of CAMFLL010000170.1, forward strand.
CGAGCCGCGTCAACGGCAGGGTCAAGAACGACCTGTCGCCCGATGCGGTGATCAAGTCGATCCACATGTGCCAGGGCCTGGGCGCGACGTCGGCCTACACCTGGATGAAGCTGCCCGTGGTCGAGGAGATGGACCGCGTGATGGAAGCGACCACCATGCCGACGCTGCTGCTGGGCGGCGACCCGGCCGATCCGGACGAGGCGTTCGCCAGCTGGGAGAAGGCGCTGGCGCTGCCGTCGGTGCGCGGCCTCATCGTGGGGCGGACGCTGCTGTACCCCAATGACGACGACGTTGCCTCGGCAGTCGCGACGGCCGTTGCGATGGTGCGCTGACAATGCACAGCAAGCTCTACATTCCCGCCCGTAGCGCAACGTTGCCCTACACCGTCGACGTCACTCCCGAGTCGGCCGGCTGGGCCGAGTCCAGCCTGCAGGTACTCGAACTGGACGACTCACAGACCGCCGAACTGCACACCCGCGACACCGAGGTGATGATCCTGCCGCTGGCCGGCGGAGGCTCGGTCGCGTGCAACGGCGATACGTTCGAACTCGCCCCGCGCGCATCGGTTTTCGACGGTCCGGCGGACATGGTGTACCTGGGCGTGAACCAGGAGTACACGATCTCCGGCGAAGGACGGTTTGCGGTCTGCGGTGCGCGGGCCACCACATCGTTTCCCAACCGCCGCGTCGCGGCCGCTGATGTGTCCGTCGAACTGCGGGGCGCGGGAAACTGCAGCCGGCAGGTGCACAACTTCGGCACCGCGACCACCTTCGAGGCCGACTCCCTGATCGCCTGCGAGGTGATCACCCCGGGCGGCAACTGGTCGAGCTATCCGGCGCACAAGCACGAAGAGAACACCGACGTCGAGACCCAGCTCGAAGAGATCTACTACTTCGAGATCGCCGACAGCCCCGCCGGTACACCGGGATTCGGCTATCACCGGGTCTACGGAACCCCCGAGCGTCCGATCGAGGTGCTCGAGGAGGTCCGGTCCGGTGATGTCGTGCTGGTGCCGCACGGCTATCACGGCCCGTCGATCGCGGCGCCCGGACACCACATGTACTACCTCAACGTGATGGCCGGGTCCGGCCCCAACCGGGCCTGGATGATCTGCGACGACCCCAATCACACCTGGCTGCGCGGCAGCTGGGACCACCAGGAAATCGACCCCCGGCTGCCGTTCGGCACCGGCTCTCGCGAAGGAGCCTGAACCCGTGGTATCCACCGCACCCAAGTCCACCGAGAAGCTCGTCGACGACGAGGGCACCGTGCGACTCACCGTGGCGCAGGCCACGGTTCGCTTCTTGGCCAACCAGTACGTCGAACGCGACGGTGAGCGGACCAAGTTCTTCGCCGGCTGTTTCGGCATCTTCGGCCACGGGAACGTCGCCGGCCTCGGCCAGGCGCTGCTGCAGGATGAGGTCGAGGCCCACGAAGCGGGGCGCGAGCCCGGTCTGCGTTACGTGCTGGGCCGCAACGAGCAGGCCATGGTGCACAGCGCCGTCGCCTACGCCCGGCAGAAGGACCGCCTGGAAGCATGGGCCGTCACCGCGAGTGTCGGTCCGGGTTCCACCAACATGCTGACCGGCGCAGCCCTGGCCACCATCAACCGGTTGCCGGTACTGCTGCTGCCCGCCGACACGTTCGCCACCAGGGCCAGCTCGCCCGTGCTGCAGGAACTCGAACTGCCGTCGTCCGGCGACGTCACGGTCAACGACGCGTTCAAGCCGCTGTCGCGATACTTCGACCGCGTGTGGCGGCCCGAACAACTACCCGCCGCACTACTGGGCGCGATGCGGGTCCTGACTGATCCCGTCGAAACCGGCACCGCCACCGTGGCGATCCCACAGGACGTGCAGGCCGAGGCCCATGACTGGCCGGTGTCGCTGTTTGCCGAACGCACCTGGCATATCGCGCGGCCGCTGCCCGAGCGTTCGGTGATCGCGCGTGCGGCCGACGTCATCCGCACTGCCACCAAGCCGATGATCGTCGCCGGCGGAGGTGTCATCTACTCCGATGCCACCGAGGCCCTGGCGTCGTTCTGCGAGCAGACCGGTATCCCCGTCGGCGAGAGCCAGGCCGGCAAGGGATCACTGCGCTACGACCACCCGCAATCGGTCGGCGCCATCGGATCCACCGGCACCACCGCGGCCAACGCGCTGGCGTCCGAGGCCGATGTCATCATCGGGATCGGCACCCGCTACAGCGATTTCACCTCGGCTTCCAGGACGGCGTTCAACAACCCCGACGTCCGGTTCGTCAACATCAACGTGGCCTCGATCGACGCGGTCAAGCAGGGCGGCATCAGTGTTGTCTCCGACGCCCGCGAAGCCATCGAGGCTTTGGGCGCGGCGTTGGGCGAGTACACCGTGACCGCCGAATACGGCTCCCGCGTCACCGATCTGGCCACGGAATGGGACGACACGGTGTCCTCGGTGTACGCATGCGAGGACGGTGTGCAGCTGAACCAGAACCAGGTCATCGGTTTGGTCAACACGCTGTCGGATCCCCGCGACGTCGTGGTGTGCGCCGCAGGCTCCATGCCGGGCGACCTGCACAAGATGTGGCGCACCCGCGACCGTAAGGGCTACCACGTCGAGTACGGATTCTCCTGCATGGGCTACGAGATCGCCGGTGGTATCGGCGTGCGCATGGCTGCCCCGGATCGTGATGTGTTCATCATGGTCGGCGACGGCTCCTACCTGATGATGGCCACTGAACTGGTGACCGCCGTCCAGGAGGGCGTCAAAGTCATCCCCGTATTGGTGCAGAACCACGGATTCGCTTCCATCGGTGGGCTTTCCGAGTCACTCGGTTCGCAACGGTTCGGCACGTCCTATCGGTACCGCGGCGACGACGGCCGCCTCGACGGCGACAAGCTGCCCGTCGACCTCGCGGCCAACGCGGCCAGCCTGGGCGCCGAGGTGATCAAGGTCAGCACGGCCGCGGAGTTCGCCGACGCGGTCAAGGTCGCCAAGGCCAACGAGCGCACCACGGTGATCTACGTCGAGACCGACCCGCTGATCTACGCCCCGGACAGCTACTCGTGGTGGGACGTGCCCGTCAGCGAGGTGTCGACCCTGGAGTCGACCCAGAGCGCCTACGAGCGGTATGCGGACTGGAAGAAGGTCCAGCGACCCCTCATCAACCCGTCAGATCGCTAGCAAGGAAGCACGCATCATGAGCAATATTGTGGTTGGGTCTGCGCCGGATTCGTGGGGTGTGTGGTTTCCTG